>CAIOOA010000185.1 GCA_903859815.1 uncultured Methylococcaceae bacterium
CCGTCCCGATGTGGAAACTGCCGACTGGAGAGCCGTGTGCGGGAGAATCGCCAGCACGGTTCGGAGGGAGGGGAGGCGTGAGCCTTCCCTACCCCTATCGGCTGTTGTCAAAGCAAGCTTTGACGCTCCGGCTGTTGTCAAAGCAAGCTTTGACGCTCCAACATCTGTCAAACCAAGCCCTTCGGCTTCGCTCAGGACAGGCTTTGAGATTCTAGGTGTTTTTCGCTCAGCATAGCAATAAAAAAACCCGCAAAGCTTTTGGCTCGCGGGTTTTAGAATGTCTTGGTGCAGCTAGGAATGCTTATTTGGTGCCGAGGAGAGGACTTGAACCTCCACGAGTCGCCTCACATGTACCTGAAACATGCGTGTCTACCAATTTCACCACCTCGGCTAAGGGATGTTGCATTGCTGCTTGGTTTAGACAGGCATTATGAAGTCTGGGCGAATGGAAGTCAACTGCCTAAACCTATTTTCCAGCAAATTCCAGGTAACTTTGCTGAAGGGCATCCTTGTTCCGTTTTACTTTCTAACGTGGCGGAGCGTTAGAGCTTTTGTCAAAATAATGTGAATTGCTGGCCAAGTCTTCGTCGGGTTTGACATGCCGATAGCTGATGAAGACTTGTTTCATTTGGGAGGGCGATGCTTAATAGGCTTTGGGTTTGAAATTCGCCGGCACGTCCAATTCAAACACTTCGTCGTGGATACGAGCGACATAAAAGCCAGCTTTCAATATCCGCTCCCTCAATTCCTCGGACAAATCAACCGCCGCCAAGATGCCATAAACAGCTTTGTCTTTATGCTCGGGGAAAAACCGGCGGAAGCGTTCCAGAATGGAGCGCAATTGGTTGATGGCTTCTTCCCGCACATGGCTTTTCACTTCCACGACATAGGCTTCGTTGACTTCGCTATTGGCATAGGCCAGCACGTCGATTTCCATATTCTCGCCTTGTTTCTTCACGCGGACACTGGGGCTGATGACTTCCATGCCGAAGCGCTCGGACAATATCTTGGTCATGGAAGGGAGGGCTAAACCTTCGGTGAAGCTGCCAAACTTCTTGCCCAAGCCGCCGATTTGTTTGCCCAGTTCGACGATTTCTTGGGAGGTTTTGTTTATTACCTGGTCGGTTTCTTTAAACCGCTGGTCAGTTTCCTTAAACCGCTGTGCGGTTTCCTTAAACCGCTGGGCGGTTTCCTTAAACCGCTGGGCGGTTTCCTTCATTTGCAGATCGGTTTCCTGCATTTTTAGTTCGGTTTCCTTCGATCTGCGGTCGTTTTCTTGGATCATTTTGTCCAGTTGCCTATCGGTATCTTGTTGCGCGACAGCCAGACTTGCCACTAATGCCTTTAATTCTTCATCGGTCATGACATTCACCTTATTCACTGATATTACGTTCGGACGCAAATATTGTTTATTTTCTAATATGACAGGAGCGTCAAAGCTTGCTTTGAGAAGTGTGACAGGAACGTCAAAGCTTGCTTTGACAAGAGAAATAGTAATAATAAGTTTGCTTCGCCTGTCAAAGCAAGCTTTGACGCTCCAACCCTGGGCCAAAGCAAGCTTTGACGCTCCAAACATTATTAAGGAAGGGAGAAGTTTGGATAGCGAGGCAGCGAAAACATAACCGCTTATCAGTGGCGATCATTCCCGGCAATTGATTTTAAGACAGCGCATTTTGCGCAAACAGACGCCTATCCCTGACTAATAGTTTAATGGGGTGACAAGAACCCGTATAATGGAATGCCAGCGGTGTGGGCAATACCCCCGCTGGCACAAAGCTTGGATCAAGCCGTCTTTAAACTCAACGCCTTGACGCGAGCGCTCAAGCGGCTTTTGCTGCGAGCGGCTTTGTTCCTATGGATCAGACCCTTGCCAACGGAAGAGTCAATCACCGGGGTTGCTTCGCGGAAAGCCGCTTGGGCCTTCTCAGCATCGCCCGTGGCAACGGCCAGCAGAACTTTCTTGATGTAGGTGCGCAGCCTACTCCGGGCCGCAGCATTCTGAAGGCGGTTCTTTTCCGAAGTGCGAGCGCGTTTTTTCGCGGATTTAATATTAGCCAAGGTAAAGCCCCAAACGTGGATGCGGATTAAAAGAGTGGCATTTTCCCCCATGCGGTAGCCCAATGTCAATATCCTTGTTGAAAATGCTAGGCGCGGCCTTCATGAAAACTTATACTACGCTCTTTTTTGTCAAGCTTGAAGGGGAACGAATCTGAGCGGACAGTTAATCAAATCGACCGCCATGGTGGGCGTGATGACGCTGATTTCAAGGATACTGGGCTTTATCCGCGATATGGTCATCGCCCGCTATTTTGGCGCGGACGCAGCCACCGATGCGTTTTTTGTGGCATTCAGGATTCCGAATTTTTTGCGTAGATTGTTCGCGGAAGGCTCGTTTGCGCAAGCGTTTGTGCCGATGTTGTCGGATTATCGTGAGAACAGCAACCGAGAGGGTTTGCAATCGTTTTTGGATCGGGCATCGGGTTCGCTGGCTTTGATTGTATTGCTGGCTTCATTGGTCGGGGTAATCGCCTCACCCGTGTTGATCTTGATCTTCGCCCCCGGCTTTTGGAGCCAAGCAGGACAATTCGACTTAAGCAGCGCCATGTTGCGGATTACCTTTCCGTACCTGTTTTTTGTGACGATGACTGCTTTCGCCGGCGGCATATTGAATGCCCATGGGCGATTTGCCATTCCTGCCCTCACACCGGCCTTATTGAATGTGGTCATGATTGCCGCAGCCCTGTGGCTGGCCCCGCAAATGGAAGTGCCGGTCATGGCCTTGGCGTGGGGGGTCTTGTTGGCAGGCTTTGCCCAATTGTCCTTGCAAGTCCCCGCGTTGATGGCAGCGGGCTTGTTGCCTAGGCCAAGGCTTGCCTTAGCCGATGCCGATGTGCGCCGCTTGCTGAAACGCATGGCCCCGGCTATTTTTGGCGTGTCCGTGACGCAGGTGAATCTGTTGGTGGACACCTTGATTGCCTCATTCCTAATGAGCGGAAGCGTTTCTTGGCTGTATTATTCCGACCGCTTAGTGGAGTTCCCACTGGGTGTGTTCGGAGTCGCCATGGGGACGGCGATATTGCCGCATTTGGCGAAAAGCCATGCCAAACAGGATACTAGCGGATTCTCCCATGCGATGGATTGGGGCTTGCGCTGGGTGTTGTTGATCGGGCTACCCGCCACCGTCGGTTTGATGGTGTTGGCGGAACCTTTGATGTCCACATTATTTCAATATGACCAATTCGGTTCCCGCGATGTGGTGATGGCGGGTCGCAGCTTGTTGACTTATTCAACTGGCTTAGTCGGCTTTATCGCCGTGAAAATATTGGCATCCGGCTTCAATGCCCGTCACGATTTAACCACACCGGTTCGCCACGGGGTTTATTCTATGATCGCCAATCTCGTGTTTTGCCTGATACTGGTTTACCCCATGGCAAAAATGGAACTGGGACATGCCGCGCTGGCATTGTCCACGGCCTTGGCCGCTTTATTCAACGCGCTGTTGTTGCTGCTAAAACTCCTTAAAGATGGCGTTTTTATGCCGAAGCAGGGTTGGTTTGCCTTTCTGGCAAGGCTACTAATAGCTAACTTGGGCTTGGGCTTATTGCTTGCCTATTTCACGGCGGATTTGCCTTGGCAAGATTGGACCGCCCATGCCAGAGTTGCCAGACTCATGCTGTGGATTGCCATTGGCGGCTTAGGCTATTTCGCAACGCTGGGCATTTGCGGCTTGCGCCCTGCCCATCTGATGCTGAAGGAGGGTGCTTAACCATGTTTTTAGCTCGGGGATTAAGTCGGCTGCCTGTTCAAGAATCCGGCTATGCGGCAACCATAGGCAATTTTGACGGGGTTCACATCGGGCATAAAGCGGTTATTGAGTCTTTGGCAGATCAAGGCCAGCGCCTAGGCTTGCCGACCTTGGTGATATTGTTTGAACCCCAACCTAGGGAATATTTTGACCCAGACCATTCGCCGCCAAGATTATCCCGTTTTCGGGAAAAACTCACCCAACTGAGTCATTTGCCAGTGGACGGTGTGTTAGCCTTGCATTTCGACCGGCAACTGGCAGAACATACACCTGAACAATTCATCCAATCCGTTCTGGTTGACGCGCTGCATGTCAAATATCTAGTCGTCGGTGACGACTTCCGCTTTGGCAGGAACCGACGCGGCAATTTTGCCCTGTTGCAGAAGGCGGGTGCGTTTCACGGCTTCGCCGTGGCCGACACCGGGTCGGTGGTGAAAGCCGGCATCCGAGTCAGCAGCACCATCATCCGACATGCCTTGACCTCCGGGAATATGATCGAAGCTGCCCAATATCTCGGCAGGGCTTATTCGATCATGGGTCGGGTATGCCAAGGGGCCAAGCTAGGCCGCCAGTTGGGTTTTCCCACCGCAAACATTGCCCTCATGCGCAAAAAGTCTCCATTACATGGCGTGTTTGCCGTTACAATGGACGGTGTAAACGGACGTACTTTGCAAGGTGTGGCGAATGTTGGCTCTCGCCCCACGGTTGACGGTCGCAGCACCATGCAATTGGAGACTCATTTATTCGATTTCGACGGGGACATTTATGGACGGCTCGTCGAAGTGCATTTTCATCACAAACTGCGTGAAGAGCTTCGTTTTCGTGACGTTGAGGCTTTGCGTAAACAAATTGAACGAGATGCCAGCCAAGCGCGGGCCTATTTTGCCAACCGCTATTGTTAAGTTTTCAGCATTACATACCTAAAACTATGGACTACAAAGCCACGCTCAATCTTCCAACCACCGATTTCCCCATGAAAGGCAATTTGTCCCAGCGCGAGCCAGAACAGATCAAGGCTTGGAAGGAAAAAGCGCTGTACCGGAAAATTCGGGAGGCTTGCCAAGGCCGTCCGCGTTTCATACTGCATGATGGCCCCCCCTATGCCAATGGCGAAATTCATATCGGCCACGCGGTGAATAAAGTGCTTAAGGACATTATCGTCAAAAGCAAAGGACTTTCGGGTTTCGATGCGCCTTATGTGCCGGGTTGGGATTGCCACGGTTTGCCGATTGAGCTAATGGTGGAAAAAAAGATGGGGAAGGCGGGGGTGCAAGTCGATCCGACCGATTTCCGCCGTGCTTGCCGTCAATACGCCACCGAACAAGTGGATGTGCAACGTAACGAATTCATTCGCTTGGGTGTCTTTGGCGATTGGGAAAACCCATACCTGACCATGAACTTCAAGTTTGAGGCCGATATTATCCGGGCCTTGGGTAAAATCTGCGCCAACGGTCATTTGACCAAAGGGGCCAAGCCCGTCCATTGGTGTACAGATTGTGGCTCTGCCTTGGCCGAGGCCGAGGTGGAATATGAAAACAAACGCTCGCTGGCGATTGACGTGCGTTTTCGGGTCGTGAACGAAACAGAGGCATTAAAACGTTGCCATACGGCTGAAGGCTGTCTCGGTTCCGGTCCTTTATCCGTGGTGATTTGGACAACGACCCCTTGGACCTTGCCTGCCAACCAAGCCGTGGCCTTGAACCCAGAATTGGATTATGCCGTGGTGCAATTGGAAGAGGCGGGTGAACGGCTGATTCTTGCCGAAGCCTTGATGAAGGATACTTTGCTTCGGGTTGGCGCTGAAAATTACCGCGTGGTCGCCTATTGCAAAGGTTCGGCTTTGGAAGGCTTATGGCTGCGGCATCCCTTTTTGTCTCGCGAAGTGCCCATCATCTTGGGTGACCATGTCACCCTTGATGCCGGTACTGGCGCAGTCCACACCGCCCCCGGTCACGGCCAGGAAGACTATGTGGTTGGTTTGAAATATGATTTGAAGGTGGACAATCCAGTTGGTGATGATGGCGTGTTCCTGCCCGGCACCCAATACTTTGCCGGTCAGCATGTCATGACGGCCAACCCCCAAGTCGTGGAGGTGCTAAAAGACCATGGCACACTGCTGCATGTCACTAGCATTGAACATAGCTATCCGCATTGCTGGCGGCATAAAACCCCGGTGATTTTCCGTGCCACCCCGCAATGGTTCATCAGCATGGACAAAGCTGGCTTGCGGGCCAAAACTCTAGCTGAAATCAAACAAGTGCAATGGATTCCCGATTGGGGGCAAGCCCGCATCGAAGGCATGGTGGATAATCGCCCCGATTGGTGTGTATCCCGTCAACGCAACTGGGGTGTGCCGATTGCTTTGTTTGTCCACAAACAGACTGGCGAAATCCATCCCGACACGTTGAATTTGATCGAACAAGTTGCCCTTCGCGTGGAACAACAAGGCATTGATGCTTGGTTTGGCCTAGACGCGAAGGAGTTGTTAGGTTCCGATGCCGAGCATTACAGCAAGATGAGTGACACCTTGGATGTGTGGTTCGATTCCGGCGTGACTCATGCCTGCGTATTGAATCGGCGCGAGGATCAACAATTCCCCGCCGACCTGTATTTGGAAGGCTCTGACCAGCATCGTGGGTGGTTCCAGTCATCTCTGTTGTCTTCGGTCGCGATGAATGGGGTTGCACCCTATCGGCAAGTCTTGACCCATGGCTTCACCGTGGATGCCCAAGGCAAGAAAATGTCCAAGTCCAAGGGCAATGTCGTCGCACCACAGAAAGTGGTCAAGAATTTGGGCGCGGATGTGTTGCGCCTTTGGGTGGCTGCAACCGATTACCGGGCGGAAATGTCCGTTTCCGATGAAATCCTCAAGCGCACTTCCGATGTATACCGCCGCTTGCGCAACACGGCTCGTTATTTGTTGGCTAATCTTAACGGTTTCGATCCTACACAAGACATTGTTGCACCTGAGCGAATGTTGCCGCTAGACCGTTGGGCCGTGGATAAGGCTTGGCAGTTGCAACAAGAGGTTGTGAATGCTTACGAGACCTACCAATTCCATTTGGTCTACCAAAAAGTCCATCATTTCTGCTCGGTGGACTTGGGCAGCTTTTACTTGGATGTCACCAAGGATCGCCAATACACCTCCAAGGCCGATAGTTTGGCAAGACGTTCGGCGCAAACCGCCATGTACCATATTGCCGAAGCCTTGGCGCGTTGGTTGGCTCCCATCTTGAGTTTCACCAGTGATGAAATCTGGCGCTTCCTGCCCGGTGAAAGGCCGGAGTCGGTGTTTTTGTCAACTTGGTATGAGTGCTTATATCCGCTAGACGAAAGCAGCACGATGAATCGCGAATTCTGGGATTTTGCCCTGCTGGTCCGCGAAGCGGTCAGCAAGGAATTGGAAGTGCTGCGCATCCGTAACGAAATCGGATCTTCGCTGGATGCAGAAGTTGAGCTGTATTGCTCGCCGTCGGTGTTGGCCCGCTTGTCGGCGTTGGAAGATGAGTTGCGCTTTGTCTTCATCACTTCCTATGCGACGGTGTTGCCCGAAGTTGCCGAACATGGCGATAAGCTCCCCACTGAAGTCGATGGCTTGGAATTGCGGCTACGGGCCAGCGACAAACCCAAGTGCGTCCGCTGTTGGCATCACCGGCACGATGTGGGCACTCACGCCGATCATCCAGAGCTATGTGGGCGCTGTGTCGAAAACGTTGATGGTCCCGGTGAGTCCCGGTCATACGCTTGAGGATTGAACCATGTTGAAATGGCTTTGGCTGACGGCGCTGGTCATTGTGTTGGATCAAGCCAGTAAGTTAATGGTCGACCATGCAATGGCTTTGTACGAAAGCGTTCCGTTGATCCCCTTTTTCCAATTGACCTATGTGCGTAACACCGGCGCGGCCTTTAGCTTCTTGGCCCAAGCCGGAGGCTGGCAGCGCTGGTTTTTCATTGCGTTATCCCTGTCCGCCAGCATTGCCATTGCTTATTGGCTAAAAAACATGCCCAAAGACCGGCATTGGGAAGCCGCTGCTTGGGCCTTGGTGTTAGGCGGCGCTTTGGGCAATTTGATAGACCGCATCAGCTACGGCTATGTGATCGATTTTCTCGATGCTTATTATCAACAATGGCATTTCCCGGCATTCAACGTGGCCGATTCCGCCATCACCGTAGGTGTAATTATGTTGCTGCTGGATGTGGTGTTGGCGTCCCGACGCACCCAACCGTAGGGGAATTAGGTACGTTTAAAATTGATACAGGAGTGCAAGGCTTGCCTTGCGATGGCATGTTCAGGCAAGGCAAGCCTTGCACTCCCCCGATTGTTTGTGTGTATCACTATCCCGCTCGCAAATTCATTGGTCAAGCAGCTTAAACAAACGCTCCCAATGGAAAGACGGGCCGGGGTCGGTCTTCCGCCCTGGGGCAATATCACTGTGTCCGGCGATGGTTTCACGTGATAATCTTGGGTAATGGGCCAGTAGTGCTAGGATCACATTGGCCAAGCGCTGATATTGGGCATCGGTGTATTCCACAGCTTCAGTGCCTTCCAATTCAATGCCTATGGAAAAATCATTGCAAGCTTCGCGTCCGCAAAAATTGGACACTCCCGCATGAAAAGCCCGTAAGTGAAATGGCACGTACTGGGTGACAGTGCCATTGCGGTGAATGAGTACATGGGCAGCCACCCGTAGATGGTGGATACCCTCGAAATAAGGATGAGTGTCTTGAGGTAGGGTATTGGTGAACAAGCGGTCAATCCAGCCACCCCCAAACTCTCCGGGCGGCAGACTGATACAATGGACAACAATCAATGAAATATCGGCATCATCGGGTCTTTCGTTGCAATTGGGTGAGGGGATTATCCTCTCGGCATCTTCCAGCCACCCATTGGAAATGTTTACAATCATGTCTTAGCAGCAGTTAATGTGTCAAATGAATAGGATAACAAATGGCCCGTCCCAATGGCCGGGAAATTTAATGCAGGAACGGTTGAACCTAGTTTTTCGCTGAGTGGAAGCTTAAGCGAACCGACTACAACATCGGAACATAAAATGACGGTAAGAGTACGCTATTTCGCCAGTTTGCGAGAAAAAATGGGCCGCATCGATGACACCTTGGTCTATGAAAATATTGCCACGGTAGATGACGTTTGGAGGGCAGTCAGTAGTGGGCGTCCCATCCCTGACCAACTGCTATGCGCGGTCAATATGGAATATGCCGATCCACAATCCCTCGTCAATGATGGCGATGAAGTGGCCTTTTTCCCACCCGTGACCGGAGGTTCAGGATGACAGTGACAGTTTGTCATATCCCTTTCTCGCCTTATGCCGAAGTGGAAGCTTATCAACAGTTAATGGGCGATGAAGTGAGGCGTTTTGGAGCAACGGCTATCTTTGTCGGCACGATGCGTGACCTCAACCTAGGTGATGAGGTGACTCACATGGTCTTGGAGCATTACCCCGGCATGACCGAGCGTCAATTGGAACAAATCGTCGCCGAAGCCCAAGCCCGTTGGAATTTGCTGGATGTGTTGGTGATTCACCGCGTGGGTGAAATTACGCCCGGAGACAGCATTGTCCTTGTCGCCGTGTGGACCCTGCATCGAGGTGAAGCCTTTGAAGCTTGCCGGCATATCATCGAAGCCCTCAAACACAACGCCCCGTTTTGGAAAAAAGAAACCGTCAGGGACGGCGAGCGGTGGGTGGAAAGTAATACCAAGGGGTAGACATAGGCCATGAATACTGTACTTCACAATCAAGATTTTTATGCTTGGACACAACAACAACTCGACCTATTAAGGCAGGGTAATTTCGCACAGATTGATTTAAAAAACCTAATTGGAAACGCTGTAAATTGCTATATGAACGAGCTACATTTCCCTTCTAACCCAATTCCAACTTTCCCCGGCAATCCTTGCCGGGGCATTCTCTGCTGTTAGAGACGGGGTAGGAATTAGCGGATTTGCTCACGACTAGATTTTCGGTAACTCTCAAAATCTAGCCTTCAGAAATTGACCCCAAAATGTATCGATTCCGCGATAAAGTGACTTAATCACACAGTGTAGGGCCACCGCATCTTTTGGGGACGCTTTCTTTGCATTTATCAAAATAGGCTTGGCAAGCCGCCGCACCGTCTTTGCTCGCGCATAACTTGAATTCACCTTCGCAGGTAGCCGTCAGCTTCTTCATGCAAAGATCGCATTTCGCCTCGTCTTTAGCCAAGACTAAAGGCGCTTCTGCGGAAAAGGCGGGTGAAGGGATGGCTAATGCCAAGAATAAGCCTAGTGTCAAAGTGATGGATCGGAAATTCATTGTGTTGCCCTCAGCGTTGTTATGTTTTGTGGACAATGAAACGGGTAACGCGCCATTGCCGTTATTGTGGGTGTAACAAGCCTTGCTGGACTTTTGAATGCTTTTCCTTTTGCAGTTACGAACAAGCGCAACTAAAAAGTTTAGGGTATGGGGAAAGTCTTATCGAATTGGTTTTTCAATAAGACTATCCGATTTCCAGTGCTATTGGGGAGGGGTTGAGTCTTTCGCCCCGCATTGGTCTGAAGAGTCCTTGAACTTCACCCCTGTCTGCATGGCCTTCAACGTGCATTGCCATTGTTCCAAGGTCCGTTTGCTCTGGGCGATATGGCAACTTCCAAGGAGTCGTTTGCGGTCCCGCTCATAAACCGTGGCTTGGGTCATGTAAAGCTTCATGACTTCTTGGCAAGCGGCGATGCGTTTTTCGGCTTCGACATTGATTGGGTCTTGGGATTCGCAGCCTGTCATTGTCAATAATGCAGCGATTAGGAAGAGGATTGTTTTCATTGTTATGCCCCTGATGAATTGGTTGAAAGAACTATCTTATATTGTTTGATGTAAATCAAGCCGCTACAGATAAACCAGCTAGATTGACAACTTGGACATTTGCAGAATCAAAGTTTGCGGGTAACGCTGGAGAATTTTCGTCGGGACGCACGACGATAATCCGTTTTCCTAAGGCATCAGCCATGCCTGCTTCGTAATTGACCCAGTCTGAGCGAGCGCCATCTGGTGTCCACACGACAACCACTGTATCTGCTTGTGAGATGGAACGCTTGATTTCTTGCCGGGAATCCTCGAATTCCTTGGGTTCATGTGTCATAACCGATAGTTCATTGCCTCCATACAGTTCCTGTTGGCTCAGATTCTTTATGATAGCTGGAATCTTACTTTCATCTTGTTGAGAATAAGACAAAAAAATATGGTTGGTCATTATGTCACCTGCTTTGAATTGGAATGGAAGATGTTTCGTATATCTTCTGCCAGTCTACGCCATTGGTCTGAATCATTACATTGGCCGGAAAGCAACAAAGGTGGGGCATTTCGGGATTTTAACTCATCGTACTTGATTTGATGCATTAGGATGAATGTCGGAATATCAAAAGCATCAGCATAAGCCAACTCCATCCATTGCGTGGCCCCTTTGTTTAGAGTGTTAGGTGTAACAAGAAAAACAACAGCTTTGGATTGTTTAACCTGGGCTTTTAGGCTTCGTGCGATGGCTTTCTCGTCACGGGCCTGATCACGTTGATAAGTCCATACCCTCGCATCTAAATCTTGAAGCAAAGCCTCATATGCAAATTGAAGCAATTCAGCTTCAAAGGCATGTTCGCTCGAATAAGAAAGAAAAATCATGATGCCGATTGCCTTGCTAAAATTTACTCCGTTGCCTCACCGCCTCAAACAATACTATACCTGTCGCCACGGAGACATTCAAACTCTCGACTTGCCCCAACATGGGTATTTTAACCAGAAAATCACAGTTTTCCCGAGTCAGTCGCCTCATGCCTTTTTCTTCCGCTCCCATGATTAAAGCCAAAGGCATATTCAGGTCGGTTTGATAGATGGTTTTTTCCGCTTCCCCGGCAGCGCCAACAATCCAGATGCCGGCTTCTTTCAACCATCCCAAGGTACGGGCTAGATTGGTCACTTTATAAAGCGGGACGGTTTCTGCCGCCCCCGAAGCCACCTTGGCGACGGTGGGAGTGATGCCGACGGATTGGTCTTTGGTGATGATGACACCGTTCACCCCTGCCGCGTCGGCGGTGCGTAGGCAAGCGCCCAAGTTATGCGGGTCTTGCACATGGTCTAGCACGAGGTAAAAAGCTTGCCCCTGTAAAATATCCAAGGCATCGCGCAAATCGGATTCGCCCAGTTCATGGGCCATTTCCAACTCAATGATGACACCTTGATGGTTGCGGCCCTCGGACAACCGATCCAGCTCTTTGCGATTGGCAATATGGATGCTGACCCCGGCAAGTTCCAATTCTTGTTTGATTCGGGTCAACTTGGCATCCATCCGACCAATGTCCAACCATGCAGCCGTCAATTTGTCAGGTGTGTGCTCCAACGCTGATTGGGCGGCGTGTAGGCCGACGATGCGACGCTTCCCGCTCATGACGGCTTCTTGGCACTGCTACGGCTGCGACGCTTGCGTGGCTTGCCTTCGGATTTCTCCTTGGTTTTGACCGCAGATTTTTCCTGAGGTTTGACTTTGGGCTTTTCAGGCTCTTTTGCTTCGACTTGACTGGCGGTCTTTTTCCCCGTTCCGCTCTTTTTCTTCTTCTCTGACGAAATCAACTCAAAATCAATTTTCCTTTCGTCCAAATCGACACGGGCCACTTTTACCCTTACTTTATCGCCTAGCCGATAAACCACCCCACTGCGCTCGCCTTGTAAACGATGGCCAATCGGGTCATAGTGGAAATAATCACGGTCTAAGTTGGAGATATGCACCAAACCTTCGACAAAAATATCCTTGAGTTCAACGAAAAAGCCAAAGGAGGTGACAGCAGTGATAATGCCGTTAAACTCTTCACCCAAACGGGATTGCATGTACTCGCACTTGAGCCAAGCCACGACATCACGGGTCGCATCATCGGCGCGGCGTTCGGCGGCGGAACAATGCTCTCCGAACTGCACCATTTGCGGTTGGGAATAGCCAAAGGTTTCAGGCGGTCGACCTTCAAAGATGTATTTGATGCCACGATGAACCAATAAGTCAGGATAACGACGGATGGGCGAAGTGAAATGGGTGTAGGATTCCAATGCCAGCCCGAAGTGGCCTTTCTTTTCCGGGCTGTACACCGCTTGCGATAATGAGCGCAATAGCACCGTTTGAATTAAATGCTTATCCGCCCTGTCGCCGAGTTGTGAAAGCAAATGGAAATAGTCTTTGGGCGATGGCTTTTCTTCACCTCCCAGCCGCAGTCCTACCCCACCCAAGAAAGTACGCAGATCGGCAAGCTTTTCGGCTGAGGGGCCGTCATGGTTGCGCAATAAATGGGGGATTTTTGCCTTACTAAGGAATTTTGCCGCTGCGGTATTGGCAGCCAACATGCATTCTTCGATAAGGCGGTGGGCATCATTACGATTGACAGGCACGATATTTTCGATCTTGCGATCCGGGCCGAAGACAATCTTAGATTCTTGACTGTCAAAATCCATCGCCCCGCGCTCTTCCCTGGCTTTGTGCAGCACTTGGTAGACCGCATACAGATTTTCCAAATGCTTCAGCAGGGGTTTGCGCTCAGCCCTAAGCTTTTTATCCCTTTCCACCAGAATCTTGGCCACTTCCGTATACGTCAGTCGTGCGTGAGAGCGCATCACGGCAGGGTAGAATTTTGTTCGAATGGTCTTGCCTTCGCCATTCAACAGCATTTCACACACCATGCATAGACGGTCTTCCTCCGGGTTGATGGAACACAGCCCATTGGACAGAATTTCCGGCAGCATCGGTATGACACGTTCGGGAAAATAAACCGAGGTTCCACGCTTTTGCGCTTCCCTGTCAAGAGCAGTGCCGGGGCGGACATAATGCGACACATCGGCAATGGCAACGTAAAGCCTCCACCCTTTCGGTGTGGATTCGCAGTACACCGCATCGTCGAAATCCCTGGCATCCTCGCCATCTATCGTGACCAACGGAAGTTTGCGAATGTCAATCCGGCCGTCCTTGGCTTCTTCCGGCACTTCCCTCGTCAGGCTGGCTATTTCCTGCTCCACTTCCTCAGGCCAGACATTGGGCAGGTCATGGGCACGGATAGCCACTTCGATTTCCATGCCAGGAGCCAGATGCTCGCCCAACACCTCGACAACCCGGCCTATCGGCTCCCGACGGCGGGAGGGGTATTCAAGGATTTCCACCACCACAATTTGCCCGTGCTGGGCGTCGCCTAGCCCTTCTTCGGGAATCAAAATGTCATGGGTGATATGTTTATTATCCGCGCTGACACTGGCGATGCCACTTTCCCGGTAAAGCCGCCCGACTAGGTGTTTCGTATTGCGTTCCAATACCTCAATGATAGAGGCTTCGCGCCGGCCTCGCCGGTCCACCCCGCGCACACTGGCAACCGCACGGTCTTCGTGCATCAATTGCCGCATTTCGGAGGGGGGAATGAATAAGTCGTCGCCGCCTTCATCGGGCCTGAGAAACCCGAAACCGTCGGGATGCCCAAGAACCCGCCCGGCAATCAAGTCTTTTTGGTTGACTTGGCAATAGCGGTCTCGCCGATTGCGTAAGATTTGACCATCCCTTTCCATGGCCTTGAGCCGCCGGTGCAAGGATTCGATGTCCTCCTCTTCGAACACCCCCAACAAGGGGGCCAGTTCTTCCAGTCTGAGCGGAACGCCTTGTTCCTTCAACACTTGGAGAATGAGTTCCCGGCTTGGAATCGGGCGTTCGTATTTTTGCGCCTCTCTTTCAGCGTAGGGGTCGGTATATTTGAAGTCTTTTGCCTTCGTTTTAGAAGGTGATGTCATGGATAGCTTGTCCTGTGATAAATCGCATTTCTGTCAAACCTTGGTCGGTCTTGACTTTTCCAGTGGGGTATAAGTTCGTTGTGTAATGATAAATCAGTTCGAGTCGTTTGGCGCGAAAGCGAAGAAAGAAAAATAAAATATCTGAAGAAATAGGTCTATGAGCCAAGATATGGAATAATTTGCAGCGTAGTCCCCGCTCACCCAAATGAGGGGACAACCAACAAGCGACTTTTCACTCTCACAACATTGTTCAGAGATTTAACTTATGCAGAGCAAAAAAAAATCGCCTGACCACAGCAAGCTGGATCGCGTTGTGGCCGAAGCTAGGCGTAATCAAGAAGAGCGCGAGCGCGGCTACCGCGAACAAGCGCTCAAACTCTATCCCTGGATTTGCGGTCGCTGCGCACGAGAATTTGACCTGAAGAACGTGCGTGAATTAACCGTACACCACAAGAACCACAACCATGACGACAATCCATCGGACGGCAGTAATTGGGAATTATTGTGCCTCTATTGCCACGATGAAGAACATAGAAGATATATCACGGCGGGTACTTATGGCGGCTCCAACACCGACAAACCCAAAGACCTAGGCGGCGGTCACAAACCGTTCGCCGATTTGGCCTCTTTGTTGACCAAAAAGTGACGCAGAAGCCGTGAGACCAAATTTGCTTGGATGCTGTAAAGCAGTCACAGCTTGCCCTAGTGAACCCCATATGGAACTCGTCTCAATGCCCTTGGAATTTAGCATAAACATTAATCTGAAATACTGGAGAACCTAAAATGATCAATCGACTTGCACCTATGCTGCTCTCCCCGATACTCCTAGCACTAACCCTGAGTCCTTCCAGTTCATGGGCTTATGGTGGCGGAGGCGGAGGTGCGGCAAGTTGCGCAGAGGCAAAATTTTACGATGAAACCCCTGCCAGAAACTCGGCCCTCCCATCGCTTGGAGATATTGCGATAGTGGCTTCGGACAATACGGAAATTCCTTCCTTGGACATGCAAGTCAATGGCAAAACAATTAAGCCTGAGGTAACCCAGCGAAGATCGGGAGAATGGGAATTAAAAGCCAAATTACCTGAACCCATTACCCAACCCGGCAAAGTACGCATCACGCTATCCGCAAAATCCAAGGAAGGCTGCGCGACTTTTTTCCCCTATTATCTTGAAATCAAACAATAATCCAAGCAGGGGAAAACCGACCTATGGAGGCATGGCCGGCACACTCGATGTTTGCTAAATGCTAAGCTTTAATGTAGGCCACCGGGAGCTGTCTTGGCATCCCCCTTAACGGGTAGTAGACCAACAAATCTCCCCTCCGCCTCGGAAAACAAGCGGTAATTCGGCTCGCCGAATGTCCGCTTTTTTTTCGACGCCCCTTTGGGCTTGATGGGCATTTGCGCAAGCCATAATCCGTGGCGCGTCTCGACGGATATGGTGACAATATCGACCCGATACGGCGAGGCGGCAATTGATCCATAACGCTCCAAAATAGCTTTATAATTTCGTGCCTTATCCTCCGGCAATGACCATGCTTCCATGATGACGGCAACAAAGTCGGCTTCCAACTCTTGTGCGGCTTGGCGAATGCCCATGGACGAATTGTCTTTGGCTTCGGCTGTGGAGGTGTCAAATAACACTGGCACGGTGATGCCTGTGGTGAAATTGCCAACAAACGCCACTGGATGTAAAGACTGCCCTTCTTCCATAAATTTTCTTGCGGTCTCAATTAATGGATTTAAGGTGTCCAAGTAGGCTTGAGGGATGGTGCTCACAGTTTATCTCCGAGATAGGTCACAGATAGTATTGGTTTCGGGCCAAGAGAGGGAAGAATTAAGGGTTTGGTGTCTTGTTGAGATTGTCCGGGTTGTCAGGGTGTTTGCGTATCCTCTTGGAAAGCCTTTGTAATTGTCGAAACATTTGTTGACGTTTGTGCTGCGGGACATACGTCCCATCGGGATACCTCCAATCCCACACACTAGAATTCAGTGTATCTTTCTCTTGAACCAAGTCTTCATAGGAATGTCTTCTGAGATGAAGGATATTCCAGCGATAAATCCATGCAACAGCCGCTATCGACAACACTAAAAAAAAAATAAAATAATACCAGATTAGTTGCATTGGATAGTTCTTATTATAATTATTAAAAACTTGTCAATTCACTATTATTGTGGTTTTTTACCATGGCTTCCAACCATTAGCAGCAAGCCTCCCAGTAAAAAACAAAACAAAGTTGATGGTTCGGGTATCACACCGGCAAGCCCCGCAAGGGTGGCAACCCCCATGCGGGTAATATCAGTGGCATAAGCAAAATCCAGATAAGCGGTGGTGTCTGTCGTTTGGTGATAATTCGGATTATGTGAGGGAATGCTGCTGGGTGCAGCCTCAATGGCAAACGCAGAGGACGACCCTGGAAAAAAACTGGAATGAAAGTAATAATGATCACTCCCATACAAATTGCTATAGTTCAAGGTAGTCGTCAAGTTGGTGTATTTTAGGCGATTTCCCTCCATTGCATTCACTAAATTTGGATCGCCCGCCAAAAATACATTTTTGGCCCCACTATTGCCGGGATAGGCTATCATGTCGAAATTCAACATGCCAAGAACCTGTTCGCCACTGGCTTTCGCCTTCGCAGCGTAAGCTTGGCTACCTCTCAATCCCTGTTCTTCTAGATTAAATCCGAAAAATTTAATCGTCGCATCAAAAGCATAGCCCACCATGGCCCTTGCCATTTCCAATACAGCCGCCATGCCACTGGCATTGTCATCGGCCCCTGGCGCACTGGCCGTAGGGTTAGAAAATGTGGTGGAGTCCATGTGCGCCCCGACGATGTAAACCTGTTCAGGATGGGTTTTCCCCGGCAGCGTGGCAACCACATTGTTGTAGGAATTCCCGTTATAAGTGAAGAGATCATAGCTAACATCTAAGCCGAAACCAAAAAATGTATCCCGTATATATTTGAGGGCATCAAGATTGCCTTGCGTGGTGTAATAACGAGTTTGGAAATCCTGTAAATCTTCCACATAACCGGTATAGTCAGTTTGGGAAATTTTCCCCACGATGCCATCTATCGGACTTGCAAATAACGACCTGACAGGTAAAAGCAGCATCCACAAAAGGAAGATAAAGCAAAATTGAACCCTAGGCTTAGAAAAATAATTCTTCGATAAACAGCTTGAATTTAAAGACATCAGTATCTCCTAGTGGGTTGGAAATCAGCGCAAGATCGTCATGGGTTGTCATCCATTGTAGCGCAAAGCAAGTTTACAAACTTTCACTAACGCTGCAAAAGAAAGCTTTAAGATAATCGGTTTCAGGTATTGCCGGGTGTATGGGATGGTTCGGGCCTTGCCCCCCTTGGACAATGAACGCCATGTGACGGTCACCATGGCGGGCAGCGGCGCGGAGGATGTCATGCAGCACTTCCCTGTGCAGATGATGCGAACAGGTCGCCGACATCAAAATACCACCTGGCTCAAAGTTTTTTACCACGGCTTCCAACCATTAACAATAAACCTCCCAGTAAAAAACAAAACAAAGTTGATGGTTCGGGTATCACACCAGCAAAATCCGCAAGGGTGGCAACCCCCATGCGGGTAATATCAGTGGCATAAGCAAAATCCATATAATTGCTGGTGTCCGTGCTGTCCGTTGTTTTATGATAATTCGGATTATTTAAGGGTTCCGCCTCAATGGCAAACGCGGAGGTCGACCCTGGAAATAAACTAGAATGGAAGTAATATTGATCACTATCATCAAAATTGTTGTAGCTTAAGGTAGTCGTCAATTTAGTGTATTTCAGGGCATTTCCCTTCATTGCATCAACTAAATTTGAATCGCCCGCCAAAAATACATTTTTGGCCCCACTATTTCCGGGATAGGCTATCATGTCGAAATTCAACATGCCACGAACCTGTTCGCCACTGGCTTTCGCCTTATCTGCGTAAGCCTTGCTGCCTACCAGATCCTTTTCTTCTAGATTAAATCCAATAAATTTAATCGTTGCATCAAAAGCATAGCCCACCATGGCCTTGGCCATTTCCAATACAGCCGCCATGCCGCTGGCATTGTCATCGGCCCCTGGCGCGTTCATGTTCGTTGGGTCATCCCTATCGGATATGGAGTCCATGTGTGCCCCGACGATGTAAACCTGTTCAGGATGGGTTTTCCCCGGAAGCGTGGCAACCACATTGTTGTAGGTACTCCCGTTATAAGTGAAGGGATCGTAGCTTACATTCAAACCGAAACCCAAAAATGCATTCTGTATATATTCGAGGGCATCAAGATTGCCCTGCGTATTGTAATACCGAGTTTGGAAATCCTCTAAATCTTCTACATAACCGGTATAGTCAGCTTGGGAAATTTTCCCCACAATGCCATCTATCGGACTTGCAAACAATGACTTGACAGGCAAAAGCAGCAAGCATAAAAGTAAGATAGTGCAGAATCGACCTATGCACCCAGAAAAATTTTTATTCAATAAACAGGTTGAATTTAAAGACATCATTATCTCCTTTGGAGGTTGGGAATCAACGCAAGAGGGTCATTTATTTTCTTTCATTTTGGCGCATGGCAAGATTATAAACTTTCGCTGACGCTGCAAAAGAAAGCTTTGAGATAATCGGTTTCAGGTATTGCCGGGTGGATGGGATGGTCCGGGCCTTGCCCCCCTTGGGCAATGAACGCCATGTGACGGTCACCATGGCGGGCAGCGGCGCGGAGTATGTCATGCAGCACTTCCCGGTGTAGATGATGCGAACAGGACGCTGACATCAAAATACCACCCGGTGCAAGCAGTTGCAGCGCGCCTTGATTCAGGCGACGGTAAGCCTCAAGGCCAGCCTTGACATCTTTCTTGCGTTTGATTAAAGCGGGTGGGTCGAGGATGATTAGGCCGTATTTGCGCCGCTCTTCCCTTGCCAGTTTAAGGAAGTCGAATACATCGGTATGTTCATAGCTGACGACATCGGACACTCCGTTCAATTTTGCATTTTCCCTCGCCAAGCCAATCGCCGACTCCGAGCCTTCCACGCAGTCCACCTCCGCTGCCCCGGCTGCCGCCGCTTGAATTCCCCATCCGCCAGTGTAAGAAAATAAATCAAGGACTGCCTGACCTTTCGCCAATTGGGAGGCCATCACCCGGTTGCTGCGATGGTCGAAAAACCAGCCCGTTTTCTGACCGCCCATGACATCGACGCGGAATTTGACCCCATTTTCTTCGATTTCCACCGGTCCTGCCAATGTGCCGCTGACCAGCTTGGTATACTCCTCCAAGCCTTCAAGTTGACGCAAGCTGGACGTGTTTTTCAATACGATGGCTCGTGGCGAGAGGAATTTTTCCAAGCTGGCAATGATGACGGGTTGCAACAATTCCATCCCGATAGTGTTAGTTTGCACGGACAGGACATCGCCAAATCGATCCACCACCAAACCCGGCAAGCCATCGCTTTCCCCATGCACTAGCCGATAGAAAGGTTTATCAAAAAGCTTTTGGCGCAGGGCCAAGGCCACCTCGTAACGGTGCAAGAAATATTTTTCGTTAATCTTCATCCGCGGGTCGCGGCTGAGCAGTCGGGCGCAGATCAAGGTGTCCGGGTTGACGTAAGCCACCCCAAGAGCTTGCCCCTTGACATCTTCCACCAAGGCCAAATCGCCCCGCTGGAAGCCTTTTAGCGGAGTTTGTGCGATGTCCACCTCATTGCTAAAAATCCACAAATGCCCGGCACGCAGACGTTTTTCTTCATTTTTTGCCAAGCGGAGCGGGTTCATTTTCATAGCATACCTTGTTGTTAATGGGTGGCTTCGCTCGGCGGTCAACCTTGCGGGGGAGTGCAGCACTGTCCCTTTATTGTATCAGCTTGTATGGGCGGGCACGGGGTGTCGCCATAAGAACAAAACACGCAGCAATCCCCTGACTTGGGTTTCAACAGGGTTTTACAACCGGGGCATTCCCAAAAATAAAGGCAAGCGTCCACTGGCATCGTTTCAAGACTGCTTTGCCCACAGACAGGGCAAGTCAGGGTCGATTGGGTTGTAATAGGCTGTTGTTTCATCATCAGTAATGCGGGGGTTTTTCGTCAACTGGCTTGGTTGCGGACAATTGAGCTTCCGACAAAAGCCGGTATCGCTCAATCAACAATTTCAAAGCTTCCTCAAGCTGTTCGATCTGCTTCTGTTGCCGCGTCACCACGTCGTTCAGCGATTGGATGGCATCTTCTTGGAATGACAGCTTGGTTTCGATTTCGATTAGGCGATCCGGGTTCATGGTATTGAGTCTTCAGTATCTCATTTCTGCCTAGGTTTGACTGTCCACCACTTTCCATTCGCATCCGCTTTCCGTTCTTTATCGCAACGTTGCACTTTCCAAAGATATTTGGTCCCCAGCGGCAATTTCATCCAAACAACTTTGCCATTAGGCTTCATCCATTCCGGCAATTTCTCCAGCTTAAGACGTTCGGGTTTTTGTGGAGAGACAATGGCAAAGTGGAGAAAAACACCTTTGTAACATTTCTCATCGCTAACCAAAATTTTGTCAATTTTGTCTAAATGAGCCGCTTTCGAGATAAGTTGTTTATTGGTCCAGCCAGTCACTCCTTTTACCTCAAGCAAAACAATATGGGTCTCCTCACCTTTATCAAATGCAATGACGAAATCAATATCTTCTTGAGTAGCCTCTATGTCATTTTTTAGATTTTGAAATTTGGGAAGATCTTTATCTTCAGAAAGCTCCCATCCGGGATATTTTTCAAGCACCAAACTCGCTAACAACCAATCAAGATGGTAATCCATTGCGACAAATGGTGGCGATTCTGGCAATTCAAGATTAAGCGCCTCAGAGACAACCTTGCGGAACTCATCTGAAAGTTCAAATCCGCCTTTGGTCGCATAATTCACTAGGAAATATCTTTCCTTTGAATTAAATCGCTTTAAATTTTCGATTAAACTGGACATATTAATTTCCAAGATTGTGTGAATAACCGATGTTACGCATCGGTCTAGGGTAGGAATGTCAAAGCTTACTTTAACAGGTTTGGCAAGCTCCGCTTTGCTTCTTTCCGGCCCAACCTTCTAGTCCCCCAACGGCGCTTTATAGCGCAAAGCATCGGTGACATAAGGCCGGATGGCATCCAGCATTAACGGATGCAATTTCGGGTTCGCGGTCAACACATTGCCGGTTTCCAAATATTTTGTCCCTCCCTCGAAATCGGTGACGATGCCACCCGCTTCCTGAACCAACAAAACCCCGGCGGCAATGTCCCAAGGCATCAGGCCAATCTCCCAGAATCCATCCATCCTGCCACAAGCCACCCATGCCAAATCCAACGCGGCGGAACCGGCGCGGCGTATGCCGGCAGTGTCCTTCATCAACTCACGAAACATGCCAAAATAGGCATCATTGTGCCGCTGGTCTTTGAATGGAAAACCCGTGCCTAGCAACGCACCGGTAAAGGCTTTTTGCTTGGTCACGCGCAAGCGACGGCTTTCCAAGGTTGCGCCGCTCCCCCGTTTGGCGGTGAACAACTCCTGCCGCATGGGGTCGTAGATCACGCCACATTCGATATTGCCCCGATGAATCAAGGCAATGGACACGGCAAATTGAGGAAAACCATGGAGAAAGTTGGTCGTGCCGTCTAGGGGGTCGATAATCCAAGTGTATTCGCCCTTGGGTAAATTATGCCGACCGCCCTCTTCTCCTAAGAATGCATGGCTGGGATAGGCTTTGCTCAAAATGCCCACAATTTCTTGCTCGGCGAGTGCATCCACCTCGCTAACAAAGTCGTTGCGGCCTTTGGCCGAAATATTTAGCGTGTCGATTCTATCGACATAACGGACGATTAAATCACCGGCGGCGCGTGCGGCGCGCACCGCCATTGTCAACATTGGGTCCATGGTTCACCATTAAGGTTAAAATACACAAAGGGATAGTAAAATATCTGCTAGTATTTTACCCCTTTTGTTCACAATGCTCTCACTTGCTTAGGTTAATAGACTTGCTGTCGAATATTCGCATACTGTTGGTTGCCACCACACACCCCGGCAACATCGGCGCGACCGCCCGCGCCATGAAGAACATGGGGCTTACCGATCTGGGTTTGGTCACACCCAAAATTTTCCCCAGCGATGAAGCGGATGCCCGTGCAGCCGGGGCTGAGGATATTTTGCAAAACGCCCAAGTGTTTAATTCACTAGACGAAGCGCTAGCCGACCGCCAGCAGATCATCGGGGCCAGCGCCCGTCTGCGCGCAGTCACTTGGCCACAGCTAAACCCCAAACAATGCGCGGAGAAAGTCATCGCCGACAGCCATCTCAAAACCGCGATTTTGTTCGGGCGCGAGCGCACCGGATTGAGCAACGAGGAACTGGAACGCTGCCATTATTTGCTGCACATCCCTTGCAACCCGGCATTCAGTTCGCTCAATGTCGCCGCTGCCGTGCAAGTGGTGGCCTATGAACTGTTCCAAGCAGCCTTGGAGAAAAGCTCCGCCAGCCCAATGCCTATCACCGACGAGGAAAAAGCCAACGGCGAGGAAATGGAATCTTTCCACGAACACTTACTGGAAACGCTGTTTGCCATCGGTTTTTTGCACGAAAGAAAATCGTCCCCCATGTTGATCCGTCGATTGCGGCGAATTTTCAACCGTTCCGCCTTGGAAAAAACCGACATCCACATCCTGCGTGGCATACTTGCCACCATCCAGAAAAAGACCAGTCGCCACCAGACACCCATCAACACGCCTTAGTCAGGGAAAACTTGAACCATGCTGAACAAATTCAAAGAAGAACTCGATTGCATCTTCGAGCGCGACCCGGCGGCACAGACCTACTTTGAAATTCTGACTTGCTATCCCGGCATACACGCCCTGCTCATCCATCGCTTGAGCCACCGCCTTTGGGCTTTGCGGTTGCGCTGGCCTGCCCGGTTCTTGTCACATATCGCGCGTTGGCTGACCGGCATCGAAATCCACCCCGGTGCGAAAATCGGTTGCCGCGTGTTCATCGACCACGGCATGGGTGTGGTGATAGGCGAAACCGCAGTCATCGGTGACGACTGCACGCTGTATCACGGCGTCACCTTGGGTGGGACGAGTTGGAAAAAAGGCAAACGCCACCCGACTTTGGGCAACGGCGTGGTGATAGGCGCAGGGGCAAAGATTCTCGGTCCGATTACTGTGGGGGATGGCGCAAGGGTAGGCTCGAATTCCGTGGTGTTGAAAAACGTGCCAGCCGGGGCTACGGTGGTTGGCATCCCCAGCCACCGGGTCAATCCTGACCGCAAGGCGCAAGATGCGCAACGCCAAGCCATCGCCGATAAAATCGGTTTTGATGCCTATGGCATGACCGCTGATATTTCAGACCCAGTCGCCAATGCCATCGATCACTTGTTGGAACATATTTTGAAATTGAAGGAACAAGTGGAAAGCCTACAAGAGGCCGTGCAGGCCAATGGCATTGCCATCCACGACACCCCGGAGCCGCCACAAAGTTGGGATGATTGCCGGGTCGATTGTCAGGAGGACGAGAGGGATAGTGGTTAGTGGTTAGTGGTTAGTGGTTAGTGGTTAGTGGTCAGCAAGAGTTTCGTCATTCCGGCATGGAACGCCGGAATCCATTGCCATGCCTGTCCTGAGCAAAGTCGAAGGGGACGGTAACGGGTCGGTTACATAAGTGTCTGATTAAGCCCTGTGAGTAAACCCAAGTATCACGTACATGTGACTGGATACATTCGGAACATCCCTGTCCCGAACCCTACGGGCGTCTTGCCTAAGCAAATCGGCTGTCCTGCCGATTTGTCCTGTATCCCGGCAGGAATGACGGGTTACGTGTCAACTCTTTACCTCATAATGAGAATTGCTGAAACGGAGCGCCAAAGCTTGCTTTAGCAGTCAAAGCAAGCTTTGACGCTCCGCCACTCAATCGATGCGAAGAGTATTGTTTGCAAAACCGCGCCCGACCCGAGTAAAATTTTCAAACAACCAATTTACGGCTTTAAGGAACAAACTCATGCCAGCATACGCCGCCGACCCATTACACCTGAAGGTTTTCATCGGCTCACCCAGCGATGTCAACGACGAACGCCAAGAAGCGTGGAAAGTACTCACCCTACTACCCTCCCGACCAGCTTTTCGAGGCAAGGTCTTCTTTGAGGCAGTGGCTTGGAACCTACCACTCGGTAAGATTCCATTGTTGGCGAACATACCCCCGCAAAGCTCAGTGAACTGGATTAAAGGCGAACCCGCCACCTGTGATGTTGCGATCATCATCCTATGGTCGAGGTTAGGCACAGCCGCGCAAGGGACTGACTATGCCAAACCCGATGGCGGTTTTTTTACCGGCACGGAATGGGAATTTGACAACGCCATGAAAGCCAGTGTCGCATCGGGCCGGCTTCGCCCCAAGGTATTGCTCTATCAGCGTAAAGACGAACTTCCCGACAAAATAAAGCTGGAAAATAAAACCTCGATACTCAAACACATTGAAGATTTGGAGCAGGTGGAAGTTTTCATACGGAATTGTCGTGAACGCGGCATTGCCATTAACGAATACCAAGGAGGGGCCAGTGAGTTTGCCAGCCTGTTTGAAATACAATTGGAAGAAATCGTTTGTAAACTGTTAGAAGAACATACCCCGGACAACGGCAAGGATTGGAACGAGGAACAATCCAACAGCATTGACCCAAATGCAATCGCAGAACCCTTCTGGACAGGCTCCCCCTTCCCCGGCTTACGCCCCTTCACCGTCAAAGACTCGCCCATTTTTTTCGGCAGGGGGCGGGAAACCGACGAACTGCTGTCCCGATTGCGCGACCCGGACCAACGGTTCATCGCCGTGGTGGGTGCATCCGGTTCCGGCAAATCATCCTTGGTGTGGGCCGGGTTGATCCCAAGATTGATGAATGGCGCATTGGAAGGCAGCGAGGATTGGGCATGGGTGCGCTTCACGCCGGGGCAGTTGGGGGACAACCCATTCATCGCCCTCGCCAACGGTTGGAAAGACACTTTGGAAGCAACCGGAAAATCCATACGTGAATGTGCCGACACGCTGCAACAAAACCCGGAACAATTGGATGGGTGGTTGCAAATGGCCTTGGCAAACCGCCCCGCCGCCGCCCAACTGCTACTGTTCATCGACCAGTTTGAGGAACTGTTCACCATCGTCAAAAACCCTGATGCACGCACCGCGTTTGTCCGATTTCTGCTGGCGGCATCAAACTCAACACGGCTAAGAGTCGTCATCAGTGTGCGGGCTGATTTCTATGCGCAATGCGTGGAGCAAGGCTTGGCGGAGGTCTTGAAAATTGGCTCGTATCCGTTGGCTGCACCCGGTTCGTATGCCTTGTCGCAGATGATCGCCAAACCCGCCGCCTTGGGTGGCTTGGAGTTTGAAGCCGGTTTGGTGGATGCCCTCCTTGAAGACACCGGCAACGAACCTGGCGCATTGCCGCTGCTGGCTTTCGCGCTGGAACGGATGTACCAAGGTCGCACGGAGCAAGGCTTGCTGACTTTTGAAGCCTATAATGGCTTCGGCAGGGTACAAGGGTCCATCGGTCAACAGGCCGATGCTATTTTTTCCAAGCTGCCTGACGACGTGCAAGCCACATTCACGCATGTCTTCCGCGAATTGGTCGAAGTGGACGAGCGCGGCGTACCGGCACGTCGAAGGGCCAAGCTTGGGGACACGACAAATTTCACAACTCAAAGCAGCTTGAAAAGCGACGACGATAGAATGAACCGTCATACCGGGAGGGAGCGTCGGTATCAAGATTGCATGGACGCATCAAAAGCTAACCAACCCTGGAGCCTAGGTTCCGGCAATCCCTGCCGTAACGACGAAATAAACCCAAATCCATCATCGTCGGCCCTTAACGACGCGCTCATCAATGCCCGGCTACTGGTCGCCGACGGCGAAGGCGAGGAAGTCACCCTCGAAGTGGCCCATGAAGCCCTGTTCCGCAGTTGGGGCAAGCTGGCCGAATGGGTGACGCAGACCGCCGACGACCACAGGCTGAGGCGGCAAATCAGGCAACTGGCCGACTATTGGGACAAGAACCAACGCAAGGACGAACATCGCTGGCCCGACGAGCGGGTGAAGGAAGTGGCGCAAATGCTGGAACACCTTGGCATGACACTGGAAGACTTTCCCGAATCGGAACAGGCGTTTTTGGGCCCTATCAACCCAGTTGACATGCTCAAAGCCATCGAGCAGCCCAAAACCCCCCACGAGCGACGGGTGATGATCGGGGTGCGCTTGGATCGCCTCGGCGATACCCGCAAAGGCGTGGGCCTGCGTGAAGACGGCCTGCCGGATATCGACTGGGTTCACGTACCCGGCGGCGAGGTGACGATTGAAATCCGCACCGAATCCAACGATCCGGATTCGGCGGTGGCTAAAACCGTGACTCGCACCGTGGAAACCTGTTGGCTGTCTCGCTATCCGGTCACAGTTGCCCAATTCCAAGCCTTCTTGCGTGAATGCCATGACGGGCAGCGTTGGCAATTGCCTCAAGGCGCACCGATCAATTTGCCAGACTCCTACTCTCTGCCTAAACCATGGGCAGCAAGGCTTGGCAACCATCCCATGGATTCGGTCAACTGGTACGATGCAGTGGCCTACTGCCATTGGCTCAGTGTCAGTCTGGGTTACGAGGTCAGGCTGCCCACCGAATTTGAATGGCAGTGCGCTGCCATAGGGGGAAATGACCATCATTCCGGCATGGATCGCCGGACAAATCCGTCAAACCAACACTACCCATGGGGAGAAGATTGGAACCCTGCTCAAGAACCTTGGCGAGCCAATACCTACGAAAGTGATTTGAGCCGTTCCACTGCCGTCGGGATGTATCCTGGTGGAGTTTCAGAATCCGGTTTATATGACCTGTGCGGCACGGTGTGGGAGTGGTGCCTCAATGCCTTCGACAACCCGGACAATGTGAGTATGGATACAAACCCTAAAATCACCCGAGCGATGCGAGGCGGATCTTTCAATAATCCTAGGCGTAACTGCCGAGCCTCCTTCCGCAACGACTTCCACGCAGTTAACCGTAGTTATAGCGGCGGTTTTCGCTTGTTGTGTCTATCCCCTATCATTGAATAGCTGTCCATTGTGAGTGCCGCGCCAGCGGCACTCACAATTTTTTTCAATACCCTTCAATTTTCCTCATACTAAAATTGCAAGATTCGGCTTGCGGGGTCGCCTTAGACTTGCTCACAATTCAATCTTATACCCCACCCCATAAACCGACACAATCGGGTCTAAGGCCGGAGAGATACCCGATAGTTTCTTGCGGATATTCTTAATATGGCTATCCACCGTGCGGGTGGTGACAATGCGGTTGTCTTCATATATCTGGTCTAGCAATTGATCGCGTGAAAACAATCGCCCCGGTTGTTTGATTAAGCTTGTCAGCAACCTGAATTCCACGGCGGTCAAATCGAGCAATACCCCAGTGAACTTGATTTCCATCCGCTCGGCATCGACTGAAAAAACCTTGTCTGACTCGTCGGCTTTCCCTGCCGAATTGACGCGCCGAAATATCGCTTTAACCCGTGCAACCACTTCCCTAGGGCTATAGGGCTTGCAGACATAATCATCTGCCCCCAGTTCAAGCCCAAGTAAGCGGTCTATTTCCTCTACCCGTGCCGTAGTCATGATGATTGGAACATTGGAAAACCGCCTGAGGTCACGGCATATATCGATGCCATCTTTCCCCGGCAACATTAAATCGAGCAAAATCAGATCGATTGAATTGTCTTTAATCCATGGTATCACCTCCAAGCCATTACTCAAGCGATGCGTAGAAAAGCCCGATTGCACCAAATAATCATTGAGCAATGAAGCCAGTTTTGGCTCGTCTTCGACGATTAATATTTTTTTTGCATCAACACCATTGTTCATGTCGTTTTTCAATTATTATATTGGAGCGTCAAAGCTTGCTTTGACAAAAAAGCTTGCTTTGACAATAAAAGCTTGCCTTGACAATAAAAGCTTGCTTTGACAAACAAATATTGTTATCACAATACAAACTTGCTTTGCGTGTCAAAGCAAGCTTTGACGCTCCTAATTTATATCGAGGGCAAACTTACCCGTATCCATAGCCCACCATACTCACACTGTTGGGCGGTAATCGTACCGCCGTGAGCCTCGATAATATTTTTAGCTATCGAAAGCCCCAAACCCGACCCACCCAAATCCCGGCTTCTCGATTTATCCACTCGGTAAAGCCGATCAAATAGTTTTGGCAAATCCTCATCAGCAACACCGGGTCCAGTATCGCGGAAATTGACGGCAACGGTTTGATCAGCATTATCCACGGAAATTTCACATAATCCGGGACTATCAGTATATCGGCAGCTATTTTCCAGCAGATTCGAAAACAATTGCGATAATCGGCTGGGGTCGGCAAATACCGGGTAGATGGCATCGGCTGCAACCCTATTAACCAACTTAAGCCCGCCATTGGCGAATCGCTGGGCAAATTGTTCGGACACTTCGCGCAATACCTCCGCCAAATCGGTTTGCTCACGGCGGTAATTCATCGCCCCCATATCGGATACCGACAATTCATGCAAATCACCCACCAATTTGGTGAGCGCCGAAACCTCTCCATGCAAGGAGCGCAAGCTGTCCGGGGTAGGCTGTCGGATGCCATCCTGCATGGCCTCAATCTCGCCTTTTAAAATGGCCAATGGGGTGCGCAACTCGTGGGCAATATCGGCAATCCATTGACGGCGGGCTTTTTCATTGCTTTGCAGGGTTTGCGCCAATAGATTGAAATGTCTAGCCAATTGTCCCAACTCGTCACGGCTGGACGGGGTAATTTGGGTGTCATATCGGCCTTCGGCCAAGGCTTGCACCCCGTTGGCTAAACGTCTGATGGGAGCCAAAAACACCCGAGCCAAGATTAGGGATACGAGCATCGATAGCCCCAATGCCAGCGCAAAAATCAGGGTGTTCGCCCGTTTTTGTTGTTCAAGAAAAGAAAGCACCAAACGATCAGTGAATGCCGTGATGGGGCGAACCGCCAACCAACCGACCGTGACACTGTCTAGCACAATAGGGCGAAGAACCTCATCTTTGCCGTCATAATGGGGACCGATCACGTGCAATCGGTTTTCGTCCAATAGCCGCAGCCGCCTACCCAAAAACACGGGATCATGTGGAAGCGGGCCTCCCCGACGATGACGGTGCTGTTCAGGATTTTCCATGAAAGGCGGCGGGGGCAAAGGGCTCTCCCAATCGGGTGGGACCAAGGGAGGTGGCGCAAAGCCCTCCGCTTCGGGAGAGTGTGGTGGCGGCGGCGGTTCTGGCATTTCCTCATGCGCTTCCCCATCTTTTCTGCTCAATTTCCCCAAACCTTGATCCAACAGCCCAATCCAAACCCGACGGTTTCCTCGCAGAAACAACCAACTGCCATTGTCTTGATAGGCTTGCGCCAATACAGGGATCAGCATTTCAACCCGCTCAAGTTCGACCTTTTGAATGTATTCGGACAAGCCTTTGCGAAAACTCCAAAAGGTGGATGCCATCATGGCACCCACCACAATGGTCATGCTGAGTAGCATGGCGAGAAAGAGTTTGAAAAAGATATTAAATTTCATGCGTCCATATTACCGCAATGCAAACCATGGCGCACTTGGTCAAATCCTATTGATACCTATCTCCAGAAGTCCTGTAGGGGCGAATTCATTCACCATTGTTTTTTTCGCCCCTACCTTTAGCCTTTCACAATAGAACTGAAATGTCCACCGACTATCAACGTCTACCCGTCTGGCCAGATGAAGGGGGGGCAGGTACGTCGGTTGAACCCCCGTGTCTATAATGTTTAGCCGGAGGGGTCATATATTCTGATTGTGAAATCTGACTGTCTCCGTCAGTGTCTAGGCGGGCAAAATGCAATATCAGATTATCCAAGCCGCCCATGGTCTTAAACTCCGCCAAAGACAAACTACCGTTGCCATCGGCATCTAACAGCTTGAAGATTCTGACACCGACGTCCGTCGGTGCATTTTTCGGCTTGCCCGCTAAAAACTCTGCTTCTGTCAGTGAACCGTTTGCATCAGTATCAAGCTTATTGAAGCGGGTGGTTTTTTGTAGATCAGCCCAAGTTTGCAGTTCGGCAAAACTGATGAAACCATTGCCGTCCGTATCGATTTTTGGGAACTCGGCAGCTCGTGCGGCTTGGACTTCTTCCGGGGTGATTTGCCCGTCGCCATTCAAGTCGTAATCCGGGTTTTGCGGGTGATGTGGAAATGCCGCCGCTGTCATGGGTAATACGCTGGTGAGAACCAGGCCGGTGATTAGTAATAAAGTTTTACGGGTTAACATGATCGTCTCCAATATTCAGTGGTCTAGGGTTGTTCAAACCGGCAAGCTCAAGTTGCTGCTGCCTTGGTGTAAAGAATGCACCCCGAAAGTGGAGGAAATGTGTGGCAATTGTGGAATTCAAGACAGCAAGCGTAGCGGGATTAAAACGGCTAGGCAAGCCACGGACTTTGCTACACCATGCCTAGGCTACGCTGGCTTATCAGCAGCAACTGATGTGTAACGGAATGGGGCACATCAGATTTTCGGGATTGGATGATGCGCTTCGCAAGCTCGCCGCATACTATGGTTATGGGGTCTCTAAGTTTGACACTTCATGAGCGATGTAATAATATTGTTATTACATTCATTTGTTCATGACGCAAAACCATGCGAACAACAATCCGCAAAATGGGTAATTCCCAAGGTGTGCTTATTCCCAAGGCACTGCTTGCTCAAACTGGCATCGAACAAGCCGCAGACATATCCGTTGAAAATGGGGCTATCGTATTGCGTAAACCTAGGCAAAACGGCCGCCAAGGTTGGGCCGATGCCAGCAAAGAAATTGCCTTGTTGGGTGACGATGCCTTGGCTTGGCCTGATTTCGCCAATGAGAGCGATGAAGAATGGCAATGGTGAAACGGGGCGAGGTCTGGCTTACCTGCCTTGACCCAACAGTGGGGAGCGAAATCCAAAAAACACGGCCTTGCGTTGTGATTTCACCGCCAGAACTGCACGATTATCTGCGGACTGTCATCGTCGCGCCGATGACGACAGGGAGCAAAGCAGCCCCTTTCAGAGTACCTGCGGACTTTGAGGGGAAGTTAGGTTTGATCTTACTGGATCAAATAAGAACACTCGACAAAACGCGCCTTATCCGCAGGCTTGGAATGGTCGATGTAAAAACCTTAACCGAGACACTCGTGGTGTTGCAAGAGTTGTTTGCGCCATAGCGTACCCCGATTCATGCTGCCATAACCCACAAATCACAACACGGAGACCGCCTGGGTTTGTGCCACGTACACCCGGATTGCGCCGCAGAGCGGCAACATCAGGGCTGAACTACGCTGGCTAGTTTTTTAAATCGGCAAAAACTCGCCAAAACACCTGAGAAAAAAAGCCAAATTGTTGAAGGCTCGGAAATTTTCGTTAGAACTGCATTGTCGACGAAAAAATCTCCACCTGTTGTAAAGTTTGCACCAGTATTGTCGTAAACAACAAACGTCAAGGGCATTCCTGTAACGTCAACAGAAGGAAGATTAAGCTTTTGCCATTGACCTACAGCATTCAACGTCATACTAGTTAATGGATTGCAACAATCCGAACCATATAATGCAAAATATACTTCACCGAAATTTATATAAATATCTACTGATGCAGACACATACCCAGAGACGGATAATTTTTGATAAATCCCAACTGAAGGTCCATCTTGAGTAACATGAATCATGTAGCCAGTACCAGCAGGATCAGTTGTAGATAGTAACTCTGTAGACGCATTTGAGCGAGAATTATAATTCCAATCTTGTGCAGAAGAGTCACCATTTGCACCATAACCGATTAGGGATGTGGCGTAGTTTGGTGCTGAAAGTCCCGATCTTGGAGTATTAAAATCTCCATTCAATAGAAGGTTGGCTTCGGCGTTTGTTGTGATTACTAAAAATAAGCATAAATAACAAAAAAATTTAACGCTGATGAACTTAAATCTCAACATTACACTCCTCCCATTGGCTTTCATTTTATGATAGAATGATGATAGATTAGAGTCTTATTTAAATTTTTGCCACCAACTCAAAGTTTTATTTTCCTAACTATTAGTGTGTAATCATGCCCATCCATGAAAAAATTCGGCTGCTTCGGCAAGTGAAGGGGTTGACGCAGGAAGAGGTGGCGGACAAGTTGAATTTGTCGGTGAATGGGTATGGCAAGATAGAACGCGGCAATTGTGATATTAACCTACACCGCTTGGAACAAATTGCCGAAGTATTTGGTGTTGAAATTGTCGATTTATTAGGATCAACAGATAGGTATGTTTTTAATCTGTCTTGTACCAATAACATGGACACACAAAATAACCTTAATTATGCCCCAACTTCAAATATTGAACTCCAATCCGAACTCGAAAAACAGCAGTTTATCATTCAACTGAAAGACAAAGAAATAGAATTAAGGGACGAGAAAATCCGCCATTTGACGGAAGTGGTCGAGTTGCTTAGGGCTAAGGATTCACTGTAAAGGCTTTGGTCATGGATTTAATTTGTTGAGCCAGCGTAGGGAAACGATAACCCAAATACTAAACTACCATGAAACACCGCATAGACCCTAAGATAGATTGCGTATTCAAGGCTCTGCTCGGTTCTGTGGAAAACCGCAATCTGCTGGTGCATTTCCTCAATGCCATATTGACCAGCGATTTGACTGTGCCGATAACCGAAGTGGAGATTCTCAATCCCTACAACGACAAGGAATTTCTAGACGATAAACTGAGCGTGGTGGATGTCAAAGCCAAGGACAGCGAGGGACGGCTGTACCAGATTGAAATCCAGTTATTGACCTATCGGCATTTGCCAGAGCGGATGGTTTACACATGGTGCGACATCATCAGCCAGCAACTGCAAAGCGGCTATGATTACAGCCTGTTAAAGCCGGTTTATAGTATCTGGCTGTTGGCGGAAAACCTACTGCCCGGTGAAACCGACTACGCCCATGAATATAAACTGCAAAACCGCCAAGGCCGCAGTTTGGCGGAGTTGGGCGGCATCCATCTGTTGGAACTGAATAAATTCACGGCGGAACGGATTGAAACCGAGGAACAACGCTGGCTACAGTTTTTCAAAGAAGGTGAGCAACTGGACGAGGCGGCATTACCGGATTGGATGAACACTGACGAAATGAGGCAAGCCATGAAAACCCTGAAACTGTTTTCCGATAAAGAACGCGATTACCACGCCTACCAAGCGCGGCAAAACTATCTGCGTGAACAGCGGACTATACAAATAGAAAGGGAGGAGGATCAACGTGAGATAGAAAAGATGCAACAGGAATTAGAAAGGGAAAGGATGGAAAAACAAGCGGCTTTACAACGTGAGCAATCTTTGCAAGAGGAAAATGAGCGGCTTAAAGCACTGCTGGCTCAATCAACGCGGTAAGTCGGCTTCTACATTTCGTATACAGGCGGAAATATGACCACCCACCAAGCCACGTTTGAAATCCCTGAAAAAGTCTTATTGGCAGAAAAGACCGATGCCGCCAGTTTTGGTCGTGAAATGCAGATGCTCGCTGCGGTCAAGTTGTTTGAAATGGGCAGACTCTCCTCCGGGCGGGCAGCAGAACTGGCCGGTATGCCACGGGTTGAATTCTTGCTCAATTTGAGCCGGTACAAAGTTTTCCCCTTGACTGCCGAACTTGATGATTTGGAAACCGGGCATGTCCAAAGCCATTAGCAACACGTCACCATTACTCTATCTGTAAAGAAAACTCAAAAAACTCGCCAAAGTGATCTAGAATTAACCCGCCGTCGCTATCGATCCATCGGAGATTGAACTATGAACTCCCAAGAAGCCAATATTACTGAATCTTCTGACAACGTGTTTTAAGACCTCATAAACTCTTTCAATGGCAATATGGCAATGAATACCGAAACCGTTTCCTTCGAAATATCCCAAGCTATCTTGGCTTCCTTGAAAGTGGGAACTGTGGAGTTGGCAAGCAATATTCGCCTACTTGCCGCCATTGCTTATTTTAGGGATAGAAAACTCTCTTTGGGTAAGGCTGCTGAGTTTGCCGGGATGGGTCGCATGGATTTCATGGATATTTTATCGAATAAAGGCATCGTGGTTTTCGATTATGACGAATCCATGCTGGCTAGTGAATTGGACGGCATTGACCAATTGAACTCAATCAGATGACCGTTATTAGCAATGCCACACCGTTTGATGAATTGACTGGGAGAAAGGTAGCTGAATCTCTCGATCTTAAAGTTTGTGGTTCGGTTGGTCTTTTGATCAGGGCTAAGCAAATGGGCGACATTACCGCCGTCAAGCCGCTAATGGATGAGATGAGACAGCAGGGTATTTATTTCGGGCAAAGGTTTATTGATGCCGTTTTACTGTCGGTTAGCGAATAGGAGACGTCAAGTCGAAAAATCGAAAGTCTAGTGAAACCTGATACCACAGAGCGGGGCGGAATTTACAATTCCGCCCCAAACTTTTTATGCTTAGTTTTTATTCACTTAGCATGTGCCGACGGGATAAATCATTCCGCCGATATTGAACTCAAATCAATACCGATAATGATCGGTCTTGTATGGTCCTTCCTTAGGCACACCGATATAATCGGCCTGTTCAGTGGTAAGTTCGGTCAACTGTGCGTTGAGCTTCTTCAACTGCAAACGGGCAACCTTCTCGTCCAAGTGCTTCGGCAAGGTGTAAACGCCGACCGGGTATTTGCCGGAATTACGCTCGGTCCACAGTTCGATCTGGGCAATGGTTTGGTTGGCGAAGGAGGAACTCATCACATAAGACGGATGACCCGTGCCGCAACCTAAGTTCACCAAACGGCCTTTCGCCAACAGGATGATGCGCTTGCCATCGGGGAAGATGACATGATCGACCTGCGGCTTGATTTCTTCCCACTGATATTTTTCAATCGCGGCGACTTCGATTTCATTGTCAAAATGGCCGATGTTGCAAACAATGGCCTGATCCTTCATCTTCGCCATGTGGTCATGGGTGATGACATGGTAGTTGCCGGTGGCGGTGACAAAAATGTCGGCCTTGTCAGCGGCATAATCCATCGTCACGACGCGGTAGCCTTCCATTGCCGCTTGCAGGGCACAGATCGGGTCAATTTCAGTGACCCACACTTGCGCGGACAAAGCGCGCAGGGCTTGGGCAGAACCCTTGCCCACGTCGCCGTAACCAGCCACCAAGGCCACCTTGCCGGCCACCATGACATCGGTGGCGCGTTTGATGCCGTCCACCAAAGACTCACGGCAACCATAGAGGTTGTCGAATTTGGACTTAGTGACGGAATCATTGACGTTGATGCCGGGGAATTTCAATTCGCCCTTGGCATGCATTTGGTACAAGCGGTGAACGCCGGTGGTGGTCTCTTCAGTCACGCCTTTGATTTGCGCCAGACGGGTGGAATACCACTTGCCATCCACAGCAAGTTTAGCTTTGATCGCAGCGAATAGAACGCGCTCTTCTTCTACGCTAGGATTGGCAAGCACAGAAATGTCAGACTCGGCACGAGCACCCAAATGCAGCAACAGGGTCGCATCGCCCCCGTCGTCGAGAATCATATTGGAATAGCCGCCGTCGGCCCATTCAAAAATGCGGTGGGTGTAATCCCAATATTCTTCCAAAGACTCGCCCTTGACGGCGAAAACCGCGATGCCTTGGTCGGCAATGGCAGCGGCGGCGTGGTCTTGCGTGGAGAAGATGTTGCAAGAAGCCCAACGCACTTCCGCGCCAAGTGCGACGAGGGTTTCGATCAGCACGGCGGTTTGGATGGTCATGTGCAGCGAACCAGTGATGCGGGCGCCTTTCAGCGGCTGGCTGGCGGCGAATTCTTCGCGGATGGAGACCAAGCCCGGCATTTCGGTCTCGGCAATGCGGATTTCCTTATGACCCCAAGCGGCCAAGGACAAATCGGCAACTTTGTAGTCGGTGAAATTAGATTTTAGAACAGCGTTCATGGTTTCGTATGCTCCTTAAAGCAGTTGAAATCCATCTTTCGCATGGGGGGTACGAGTCTCGATACACCGCCATCGGAAGATGGGTGATCGAGCGCGGTTGACATTGAAGCACCACTCCGAGCCTGGCGGGAGAACCGTCGCAACGCTCCTCGAAGTAGTATAATCTAAGCTTTCGGATTATACAGAGGTAAGGGTGAAAAACGCAAACGATAATTTGTTGGGGGGCCTCAATTCCGACAAAAGACATGACATCATTTGCACTTGTAGCGGGACAACGACCTCGCAAATCAAGAAACAAATCGACAAAGGCATCCAAGACTTGGACGGCATATCGAGAGCCACGGGTGCTTGTTCCGGTTGCGGGGCTTGCGATTATGAGGTTCTAGCCTTTATGGCTGAATACATTTCATCATTTTCGGGCGACTCCGCCTAGCGGTGGAGCTTGCAAGGTAAAACGGTCTTTATGATCGCCAAATATTTATCACCTTATGCTACTGCTTCAATTCCGCGTATAATTCCCGACAAATGGAACAGTTGTGATGATAACCTGAGGTATTCCAATGAACTGGCAAGAAGTCTGTGACGATCCACTTTTGCGCGATTTGCCTTTTAAGATAGAACTGAACGAATGGGGTAAAATTGTCATGAGTCCGGCATCAAGTCGTCATGTATTATTACAGGGGCTTATTCATGATGCGCTTAGAAGGGCTACAGCCGAAGGGTTCATTTTGCCGGAATGCCCCATCCAAACCGCCAAAGGAGTAAAAGCTGCCGATGTTGCTTGGGCATCAGAGCTTTATATGGAAGCGCACGGTCAGGAGAATCCGTATTTGAAAGCCCCTGAACTTTGCATTGAGGTATTGTCGCCATCCAATTCTTTAAAAGAGATGGAGGAAAAGCGCGAGTTGTATTTTGCTCGCGGCGCGTTAGAAGTTTGGCTTTGCGACGAACAAGGCAATTTAAACTTTTTTGATTGTACGAGACCACTTCCCTCCTCGCATTTGTTTCCCGATATTACCCGAATTGAATCTAAACATTTGCATTAATCACTCATATAACCTTGGAGAGCCGAATGATCATAAACGGCGTACAGATCGATCAAACCTTCGCCGAAGCCTTTCCGATGAGGGCCACACGGGTCATCATCACTGCCCAAAACCACAAATGGGCGCACATTTCCGCCCAGGCTTTCACTGGCTTTGCCACTTCGGTGATTGCCTGCGGCTGCGAGGCGGGGATAGAACGGGAACTTGACCCCTCGGAAACCCCGGATGGAAGGCCCGGCGTGTCGGCGATGATTTTTGCGATGGGCGGCAAGGGGCTGGCAAAGCAATTGGAAACCCGTGCCGGTCAATGCGTGTTGACTTCGCCGACTTCGGCCTTGTTTGCTGGACTGAATGAAGGCGACCCTATCGCCTTGGGTAAAAATTTGCGCTATTTTGGCGATGGCTTCCAAATTTCCAAGCGCATTGCGGGCAAGCGTTATTGGCGAGTGCCAGTGATGGACGGCGAATTTCTGGCCGAGGAAACCACAGGCATGGTGAAGGCCATCGGCGGGGGTAATTTCTTGGTGCTGGCCGAGTCACAACCCCAAGCCTTGACGGCTTGCGAAGCGGCTATCGAGGCGATGAAACAAGTGCCTAATGTCATCATGCCGTTCCCCGGCGGTGTGGTGCGTTCCGGTTCCAAAGTCGGTTCCAAGTATAAAACACTGAATGCATCGACCAACGACGCTTTCTGCCCAACCTTGAAAGGCCAAACTAAGACCGAGCTATCGCCGGAAATCGAGTCAGTGATGGAAATCGTCATTGACGGCCTGACCGAGGAAGATATTAAAAAATCCATGCGGGTGGGCATACAAGCGGTGTGTGACTTGGGTTCCGCCAATGGAATTCGGCGGATTAGCGCCGGAAATTATGGAGGCAAGTTGGGACCGTTTTTATTCCACTTACAGGAAATCATGGCTTAACGGGAGGAACTAGTATGACCGAATTAACATTTACGCTGAAAATCAATCCGCAACAGAGGGTGGATGTCTCTCCACTCACTCCAGACAATCTGAACGGTAAATCCTTGCCTGACATTGCCGCCATCGAGTTACAAACGGGCAACCGCAAAATTCGTGTTGATGAGCTGTTTGCAATCTCAGGTGAAGATGCCAGCACGATTGTGATTAAGCAAGCCAGTAATAAGCTAGACTACCTAGGTAAAGGCAATGGTAGCGGGGAAATCATCGTCGAAGGCGATGCTGGTGCTTATCTTGGTTTCCAATTGAAAGGCGGGGTCATCAAGGTATCAGGCAACGTGGATGCTTATGCCGCCTGTGAATTGAGGAACGGGGAAATCAATATAGACGGAAACGCGGGTGATTTTTTAGGGGCTGCATTACCCGGCAACAAGAAAGGGATGCAAGGCGGGGTGGTCATCGTCAAAGGCAATGCGGGTGATCGCGTTGGCGACCACATGCGACGGGGAGCGATATTGATCGAAGGCAACGCAGGCGCCTATCTCGGTTCCCGCATGACGGCCGGCACCATCGGCGTTTTAGGCGATGTAGGTGCATTGCCTGGCTACGCCATGAAGCGGGGTACATTATTATTGCTGAAGAAACCCACAAATCTGACCGCGACTTTCAATGATTGCGGTACGCATACCTTGGGTTTTCTGCCACTATTGCTCAAAGGTTTTCAGGGGTATAACACCCAGTTTGGTGGATTGTCCGATAAAATTAAACGGGTGCGGCGTTATGCAGGGGATATGTCCGGGGCCGGCAAAGGCGAAATATTAGTGGCTGTGTAATGGCTAATGGATCAATCAAAGAGTCGGATTGTTTTTTCGGTCACGAAACTTATTGGTTGATGAAGAGTTCTCTCGCTTTAGCGTGGAGTTATGCACCAGCGTCACTAACATTATCGCAATTGCGAACGAAGATTAGTCATCCTAACACTTAATGATAAGCCATATGAAACGTGTCATAGTTTTTTTTGATTACAGCAATTTTCATCAAACCTTAAGCAAACTGACCAAAGGAGATTTTCCCGACCAGATAAGGTTTGACTTCAAGGGGTTTGTGGAAACGCTCACGTTTGGCATGGACTTAATCAAGGTCTATTTTGTTTGTTCTAGCGGACCCAATAGTGGTCCCGGGCAGCAGAGGTTTTTCGATTGGCTGGATGGTCAGGATTTCTTTTATGTGAAACAATTCGAAAGAAAGACCAATAACCAAGGGGAACAACGGGAAAAGCAGGTTGATGTTTATCTTGCCACCCAAGTCGTCGCCTTAGCCTATGAAAACGCTTATGATATAGCCATTATTGTCAGCGGCGATGAAGACTATGTCCCGGCGATTGAGATTGTCCAACAAAAGGGCAAAATTGTGCAGGTGGTTTCTGCCTCGACTATTTTGAGCGATGTTTTGAGGAAAAAGGCAGACCGCGTGTTATTGATAGACACCGATGGAGAACTGAATTGTGATCACTTCCTCTCGTAAATACTCATTTTTATAGAAAATCAAGAGTAAACTGTCATGGAATTTCGGGATTATTTAGTGTTATTGGCGCATGGTGACGGATCAGACTTGTTCTTGACGGCGGGAGCCTCGCCTGCGGGCAAGTTTCAGGGGAAAATAATGCCATTGGAAGTGGCAAAACTAACCCCTGGCCGAATCAAGGAGATTGCTTATAGCATTATGAGCGAAAAGCAACGGGCCGAGTTTGATGAAAAACCTGAAATGAATTTGGCCATCACCGAGAGAGGGGTTGGTCGGTTCCGGGTCAATGTTTTCAAACAACGCAATAGTGTCGCGATGGTGGTCAGAAATATTAAGACAGACATACCTTCGGTAGACACGCTCGGCCTGCCGCACATATTAAAAGATGTCATCCTTTCCAAACGCGGTTTGGTGCTTTTTGTAGGGGGCACTGGGTCTGGAAAGTCAACTTCATTGGCCGCGTTGATTGACCATCGCAACAGTACCATGGACGGTCACATCATTACCATTGAAGACCCCATCGAATTTGTCCATCCGCACAAGAAATCCCTAGTCAATCAACGAGAAGTGGGAGTCGATACCGATTCCTTCGAGGATGCGCTAAAAAATACCCTGCGCCAAGCCCCCGACGTGATTTTGATCGGCGAAATTCGTGCCAGGGAAACCATGGAACATGCGATAGCCTTTGCCGAGACTGGGCATTTGTGCCTGTCAACTCTTCATGCGAACAACTCCAACCAAGCCTTGGACAGAATCATCAACTTTTTCCCAGAAGAGCGTCGCAATCAGTTGTTGATGGATTTGTCCTTGAATCTTCGTGCTTTCGTGTCTCAGCGCTTAATACCGTCTAGGGAAGGGAAGCGTGTTGCCGCCATTGAAATTTTGCTCGGCACACCGCTGGTCACCGATCTAATCAGAAAGGGCGAAGTCCATCTAATCAAGGAAGTCATGGAAAAATCTGAAGAACTGGGCATGCAGACTTTCGACGCCCATTTATTCTATTTGTACAAGCAGGACAAAATTACGCTGGAAGAAGCCTTGCGCAATTCGGATTCCCCTAATAACTTGAAGTTAAGGATCAGCCTGAGTGAAAATCGGAGTGGGGAAGGGGATGGCGACCCAAAACATCCAAGTCTAAAAGGCAATAAACCCGATGGGCTTTCGTTGACCCCGATAGCACAAGATAATACCGAAGAAAAAAAGCCATAGCTGTCTAGTTCAATTTTATAAGGTAAATCCTTTAAGGATTTGTCGGTAATGACTTCGGACCATTGCATGATTCATTTTCCTGAAGCTCAAAGTTAAATTTTTTTCAAGTATTATCCGGGCCAATTTCTGGGAAGTATTCCAACACCTCGTCGCGAATTGCTTCCAATTCCTCCCATTTTGCAATCTTGCGCATTCGCACATTGGCTTCATCAACATCCTGCTTGTCAAAGAATGTAAAGATAGGGCGAAAGGATTCCCGGTAAAGGTAATTGCGGAAGTAATGCATCTCCGATTCGCCTTTGATCCGCCGGTAAATCTCCCGAACCAATTCCGCGTCAGGGACTTGTGTTAGGTCAATCATGGCCATGGCTTCTCTTGCATGGTTCAGTCAATTGCACGACTTAATTTCAATCGCTTCCCTCAGCGTGATGCGAAGAGATTCAATAAGTTTTTCCCTAGTTTCCTCTTGGCAATTGACACCGGGGACTACCTCTATCCAGCCGACCCAGAAATCATCATCTTGTTTTATAACGGCGGTATATTCAGAGTGCATGTTCTTCTCTGGGAATGATATATTACATTTTATTCTTCATAAAATATGGCATCAAGCATGGCGGCACGTCCCATCCAAACCCGAATGGCTATTGGGTTATTAGGTCTAGGCTCATTCCACCAAACCGAATCAAGAACTCTACAAACAATATCATTCCAGTATCGATCATAAGTCATGCCCGTCTGTTTGATACCGAAACCTTTACAAAGCTGTGTTTTATTTTTTGCGTCTAAGCAAACAAAATAGTCTGGGCGCTTTAGTGCCAGAAGCCGACTAGCGAGACCTACGCCATCGCCTCCTTTAGGAAATGCCTCTTTGAACTCATCAACATACGAATCAAAATGCACACGATCTAAAGCCCCATCCATTGGGATACAATCGAGTGCCGCAGAGAGATGAGGATTATTGTCATTAACCACACTGTAGAATCTGCCTGCTCCTCTCATGCTACCGAACCAGCCCCAATGTTCGTTAAAATCATTTGGCAAACCAGCAATAGTCTTGCGAACACCTCTTTCCATTTCTGAGTAATGGCCTATTCTTCTAAACTCCTCTCTAACTAGGTCAAGCAAATCACAACGCCCGTTGAATCCATGATAAGGATCAGCTTGAACTGCATTAAAAAACGATGTCCACGACATAGACATAATTTTGCTGTGAATGGGGGATTTGCTCTGGGTGTCGTTTGAATATTCCCCAGAAACACGCTTCAAAGCTGCTTGTTGCAATTTCCACAACTTGCGATACTTTAACGCTGATTCTTCGGTGACAACTTCACCCTTGCTCCAATACTCTTTTATTTGAACTTGTAGCTGTGACTCAATATCGGTATCAGTATCATCAGATGAAAGGTGGAGCATTAGCTCACTATTTTTCCTTAATGCACCAGCCGTTAGATTGGCACTACCTATCAAGATATCCCATCTCGCTGCGGTCCAAAAAAGATACACTTTTGGATGGAAAACGCCTTGCGGCTGGAGTATGAATCGAACTTTATCACAGTCAATGAAATTTTCAAGGACATCCGGGTGTGTTTGGTAGAAATGGGTGCCAATTATTGCCCAACGGATTTTATTCTGGTGTTTCTTGAGCAGCTTAATAACTTCCGTCCCTGCGCTCGCCCATGCAACGGCAATAGCCACATGATTGTGAGCATTAATAAGTTGAATGAGCTTTTCACTGAGAAAAGAACCGCCAGTTAGCAGATGCATCTAGAGTTCTCCAAGAAGTATAGCTTTGTAATTGAGAAGTACGGAGCAGCAGAAAATATATAAAACACAATATTCGGTGTTGCCATCAAGTACAAGTTCTTATGTGGCAATAATCATCGCTTTTCTTTGCTATGCCAAACCCTAACAATAACGACATCACCTTGACTGGTAAGGCGATAACGCAAAACATAACCCCCATGACCAAAGCTTGCAATTAACTCCCGGTAGTTTGCCTGTTTGCTCAATGGTCTGCCAATTTGCGGAAAATCTTCTAATTTTCTTGCTGCGCTAATGATCGATTGACTACAGCGATAAGCTGCATTCGGGCTATTATCGAATAAAAATTCAAAGAGCCTATCAATATCCTGCATGGCATCTTTTGACCATGTTACTTTGGGCATGGCCGACGTTCACCTCGCCCCAAAGCTTCCAACCATGCAATTGCAGCTTGGTTTTCTATGCCGCCGTTTTCTAGACAATCTAAATAACGGGCATCATCCTCTAATGCTTCCTGCTCAGTCTCCAGAAAATCTTTAATGGCTTGCTTGATAAGCTCACTAACCGACTCGGCTTTAGTGTCAGCAAGTCGGCTTAGGGAATGAAGTGTGGAATCTTCAAGTTCAAGGGTTAGATTGGTCATGGCGATTGCCTCGGCATGGAAAAAAATGACGGATTCTTGTTGTTATTCTATAACAGATAAGGGGCGCAAGCGCCCCTTATACATCAATCATTTTCCCTTGGAAGAATGATTATTTGGTGAAGTCTCCGCTTCAACCATTATTGCTTACAAACCCGCGCCAGCACGTAACGCTTCGGCCTTGTCGGTCTTCTCCCAGGAGAATTCCGGCTCTTCGCGGCCAAAGTGACCGTAAGCGGCGGTTTTTTGGTAGATCGGGCGGAGCAAGTCGAGCATATTGACGATGCCCTTAGGACGCAGGTCAAAATGTTCCAGCACCAGTTCGGTGATCTTTTCGTCACTGATTTTGCCAGTGCCGTAAGTTTCCACCATGACGCTAGTCGGTTTTGACACGCCGATGGCGTAGGAGATTTGAATCTGGCAGCGTGAGGCCAAGCCGGCGGCGACGATGTTCTTCGCCACATAACGGCCCGCATACGCAGCGGAACGATCCACCTTGGACGGGTCTTTGCCGGAGAAAGCACCGCCACCGTGAGGCGCGGAACCGCCGTAAGTGTCCACGATGATCTTGCGCCCGGTCAGGCCGCAGTCGCCTTGCGGACCGCCGACGACGAAACGCCCGGTCGGGTTGACCAGATATTTGATCTCGCCCTTAATCAGTTCCGGCGGTAGGATGGGCTTGATGATAAGCTCAATCACTGCCTCACGGATTTGCGGGAGTTCAATTTCTGGAGCATGTTGGGTGGAGATGACTACCGTGTCAATGGCATCCGGCTTGCCGTCCACATAGCGGACAGTCACCTGGCTCTTGGCATCAGGGCGCAGCCAAGGCAGTTCACCAGCCTTGCGCAGTTGCGACTGACGCTCAACCAAACGATGCGACAGGTAAATGGGCAGCGGCATCAGCACGGGTGTCTCGTCGCAGGCAAAACCGAACATCAAGCCTTGGTCGCCAGCCCCTTGGTCGAGGTCATCGTCATAAGCCTTGTTAACCCCTTGGGCAATGTCGGGCGACTGCTTGTCATAAGCCACCAATACCGCACAACCTTTGTAATCAATGCCGTATTCGGTGTTGTCGTAGCCTATCTGTTTAAGGGTGTCCCGCGCCACTTTGATGTAATCGACAGTGGCGTTAGTGGTGATTTCACCCGCCAAAACGACTAATCCAGTGTTGGTCAGCGTTTCCGCAGCGACTCGCGAATGCTTGTCTTGATCGAGAATTGCATCGAGGATGGCGTCGGAAATCTGATCGGCCACTTTGTCGGGATGGCCTTCAGACACGGATTCTGAGGTGAAAATGAAATTCTTGCTCATGGATGAATATTCCTAAAACGAGTTGTGTGCCGATAAAAATATAAAGTTTGACATTATATGGCATTAATGAGGTTTTACAAAATTTTGATCAAACCGCAATCTCACCCTTAATATGGGGGTGAGCCTGATAGCCAAGCACCTCGAAATCCTCAAAGCGGTACTGGTCGATGGCAGATGGTTTGCGCATGATCCGCAATCTGGGCAGCGGATAAGGTTCCCTTTCAATCTGCAAGCGCACTTGGTCAAGGTGGTTCTTGTAAATATGCACATCGCCACCTGTCCAGACAAATTCGCCCGGTTCCAGACCGCATTGTTGCGCAAGCATGGACAATAACAGCGCATAACTGGCGATATTGAAGGGCAAACCAATGAACACATCGCAAGAACGCTGGTAGAGTTGCAAATGCAATCTGCCATTGCTCACGATGGTTTGGAATAGGCAATGACAGGGGGCTAAGGCCATGTCGCCCAACTCGCCGGGATTCCATGCAGTGACTATTTGCCGCCGGGATGCGGGATGCTGGATGATTTCCGCAATCAAGCCGGCGATTTGGTCAATATGCCGACCATCCACGCTCACCCAGTCGCGCCATTGCTTGCCATACACGGGACCCAAATCGCCGTTTGCATCGGCCCATTCGTCCCAAATGCTCACACCGTGGTCTTTCAGATAGGCGATATTAGTGTCGCCGTTCAGGAACCACAGTAATTCATAAATGATGGAACGCAAATGCAGCTTCTTAGTGGTGACTAAGGGAAAGCCTTGTTGCAGGTCAAAGCGCATTTGATGACCGAAGATTGCCAAAGTGCCAACCCCGGTGCGGTCAGACTGCTCGACTCCTTCAGCTAAGATGCGGCGGATCAGGTCATGGTACTGTTTCATGGAATGAAATACTCAAGCTAACTTCTCGGAGGGTTGGCGGTAGGCAAGATAAATCACCCAGAGGCCGATTAAAATCATCGGCACACTCAACACTTGCCCCATAGTCAGCCAACCGAAGGCCAGATAACCAATTTGCTCGTCAGGCAAACGCACGAACTCCACGGCAAAGCGAAACAGCCCATAAAATAACATGAACATTCCCGATGCCGCCATGCGCGGACGGGGCTTGCTGATGAACCCATTCAGGATGATATACAGGATTGGCCCTTCCAAGATGGCTTCATACAGCATGGAAGGGTGGCGTGGCAAGGGTCCGGCACCGGGGAACACCATCCCCCAAGGCAGGTCGGTGGGTTTGCCCCATAACTCCGCATTGATGAAATTGCCTATCCGCCCTGCACCCAAACCAATGGGTACCAAAGGGCCAATGAAGTCAGACAAATAGAAAAACCCAGTCCCCAATTTGTGCCCATACCACCACATCGCGGCAAACACGCCCAACATGCCGCCATGATAAGACATGCCGCCTTCCCAAATGCGGAAAATGATCGAAGGCTGCTCGATAAAGGCCGGTAAATTATAGAAAAACGTATACCCCAGCCGCCCCCCCAGAATCACGCCCAAGGCGCAATAAAAGATCAAGTCTTCGACTTGCGCCGCCGTCAGGTCAACCTGGCCTCTTTCTGCCCGCTGGCGTGCCATCCACCAGGCACCGCCGATGCCAACCACATACATCAGCCCGTACCAGTGGACATGCAGCGGCCCTAAGCTGAAGGCAACCGGATCAATGTTAGGATAAGCAAGCATGAGGCTCCCATTACAATGCTGTTAGATTAGGATTGCCATAGTAGCGTAAGCCAAGCCAAAAAGGGGAGACTTCTCGCCATGGATGGTCTCTTTCCACATGGAACGTCAAAGCTTGCGTGAATTGACAAGGCTAACGTTGCCACTCCAAATATATCCAAATGAACTTAGGGTCATGCGGTCTTGACGGCTTTACCTGAAAATTCTGCCACCCACAGATCCAAGCCATGGATCGTCTTGCCCCGGTAGGCATAGCCGTGACGTTGGAAGCTGCGCGCCATGCCCGTTCGCATCAGCTTGGGGTTTTCGGTAATGATGTAGATGCCCGCCGTAGGCGTGTCGGGATGGGTGAAGTCGCGTAGGAAATCCCGCGTCCCGTCAGTGACGGCCCACATCAAATAAGGCATCCGATCCTGTGGGCGCAGAAACATGCGATAGGCATAATACACTCGCCCGTCTTGCATCCGCGTCAGTCCAACCGTACACAGCCCAGACAACTCTCCGGCGGCGTTGCGCACCATGAACACGACCTCATGGCTGCGCCGAGCCCGCTCCGCCGGGTCAGGCACTGCGCCCTGTTGCTGCCATAGGGCCATAATCTCGGCGCGTTGGGCGTCGGTGGTGCGCAGATAGACGTTTTCGAGTAGATAATCGTTGAACCGCAAATTCATAAACCCCTCACCCCGGCCCATCTCCCGCAGTGAGATGGAAATAAGCCTCCAGGGCTATGGCTTTTGATAGAGCTTCCAAAACTGCGCCACGCTTTCGATGGTTTTCCATGACGGGCTTTGGAACACCGCATCATCGAACACCCTAGGCCATTGCGGCGGCTGGGGTTCGACTTTTTGGCGGATGATGTGCAAATCCTTGAAGCCATAGACGGAATCGTCCTCGAAGGTCACCTGCTCGACATGGTTGTAATCATGCTGGCAGGGTTCTTCGCCGAGGAAGCGATAAACCTTTGCCATGGTTTCGGCAGGACGGGCGGTCAAATCGTCGTAATCGATGAAATGCATCCGGTCTTTCCAGCCCCGCGTCACCGCGTCGCGGATGGCGTTGTAGGCGCGGCCCACCGGCTGGCTGTCATCGATGAACACTTGCACCCGGCCTAGCGCGGTCTTGAACTTCAGCGCCAGCGCCGCCTCTTGCGGCAATTGGCCCATCGCCGAAGTCGTCCGGTACAGCCGCTCGAAGGAAGCCAGCACGTCGCGCACATCGCGCACCGTCACCAGCACCTTGACCTGCTCGCGCCCGCCCGTCAGCGCCGCGCCCATTTCCAAAAACTCCGCCCAATAGCGGTTCTTGTCGAAGCAGACCGGCCTGTCCGTATGATCAAAATAAGCTTGTAGCATGGAACGCAGCACGTCGCCCTTGACCTGTTCGGACAGGTGTCGATCCATGGCGCGGAAGGCATCGTTGGAATCCCAACCGTTGCGCACCTGCACCAGCATGTCGACGATGCCGGAAGTGGGCGTGACATAATGGCGCGGGTTTTGGGCGAGGATGTTGGCGAGCAGGGTCGAGCCTGAGCGCGGCAGACCGGCGATAAAATAGATGGTTTTGTCGGAAGCCATGATGATTGAATTGTCTGGGTATGGATGAAGCCAGGAGGCGGAAGAAGCCATCATAGTGGAGTGCAAAGCTTGCCTTGCCGGTATTAATAGGTAGTTGGGAAACCTTGCAAGGCAAGCCCTGCACTCCGTCCGTGCCTCACTTAATGGATGGCAGGGCCGCTGAAACGTTGGGCGATCAAAACAATACCCCCTGATTGCTGGCCTTTTTTTCCTTGGCGATTTTCTTGAACGTATGCGCCCCTTGTGCTAAATCGGGTGGTAAATTGGCCTGTACAGAACCTTTCAGCAAGTCCTCTACCGTCAGGATTTGCAACTTGGGGAATTGTTTGTCGGGGAAGCTAGGGGACACATAATACCCCGCCTTGACCGCTTCGGTCTGCATGGGCTTGGTCGGTTCCTTGAGGGTAACAAACAGGCCAATCACGGCTTTTTCACTTGCCACGACATGGCCAAGCTCACGAACCATGGCAACGGAAACGTTTTCCCCGCCTTTTACCGAAACAATGACTTTTTTCGCCGCGTTTTCGCTGTCAATCTGGTCTTGAAAGAAAATCAACCCATCAATGCCGCCGTCTGCGCCCTTTTTCTTATTCTGGGCTGGCCGTGCGTTGACCAACGAACAGGCCCAATACTGGAATTGGTACTTGTCGCGATTTGCCAAATCTCGCGCCCCCTCAAGGTCTTTTGGTGTGCCGTGAACTTCAAACTTTATCCCTTTAAATGCGTCTTTTAGGCGTTTTTCAATCAACGCAATGGCAAGGTGGGTGATGTCGATGCCTATCCATTGCCGACCAAGCTTGTGGGCCGCGTGTACCGCCGTGCCACAACCGCAAAACGGGTCTAGTATTACGTCATTTTCATTGGAACTGGCTTTGACGATTCGTTCCAATAGGGCAAGCGGTTTTTGTGTGGGGTAGCCTAGACGCTCGTTGGAGGCGGCATTTAACAGTGGGATGTTCCAAACGCTATCGATTGGCTTTCCCGCCGAAATCACATCTTCTACTAGCCGCTTATATCTTTCCCCCGGTTTTCCCCCATCTGTCCAAATATATTCAATGCCATTTTCGTCTACCAACACATCATGACGATTGGACAAGAATTGTTCCTTGTCCCATGTTTCTGAAATCGGATTGAACGTACTCAGGTCGGATTTTGCGTAATAAAATAGGATGTCGTGCTTGCGGCTAAAATGCTGTTTGTGAAATGCGGTACGCTGTCCATAATGCCAGACAATTTCATTACGGTAGCCTTTCTTGCCGAATACTGCATCCAACACGATTTTTAGGTAATGGCTTGCAGACGGGTCGCAATGCAAATACACCGCCCCCGTGGGTTTTAATACCCGGTACATTTCGAGCAAGCGATTTGCCATCATCACCAGATAAGCCATCATATCATTCTCGCCTAGAAAACCACGCAATGCAGCCATCATCTTGGCAACATCGGTGTTGCTTTGATGAAGTAACTCTTTAAATTCTCGTTCGGCTTGTTCTCCCCATTCCCATGTGTCCTTGAATGCTTCAATTTGCGCTTGGCTATTTTGGCCTTTCGGGGTTTGAAAAAGGATGTTGTAATTTGCCTTGGAATTAAATGGAGGGTCTAGGTATGTCAAATCAACGGATTCATCTTTGATGTGTTCGCGCAACACAGAAAGGTTGTCCCCGTAAAAGAGGGCGTTCAATGATTAGGCTCCCGCAGTGGAGGCAGACGGCAAGAAGGGCGGTGGTTGCGGTCTGCACAGCGCAACCGGGCCAGAATGTGGATACAATCTATTCCATCATCTTTCCATGTCCTATGCAATGTAGCATAGCGCGTTGGGCGCGGCTTCATTCCGCCCAACAAGTTAACGCTTTTGTCGGGCACTGATGTTACTCAGCGGCCTAGGATAGGAGCGTCAATGCCTGCTTTGATAGGCGAAGCAAGTTCGCATTCCCAATCCCGGGTCAAAGCAAGCGTTGACGCTCCGGTCATGCAACTTCCGCGTCGGTGCATAACATCAGATAGGTAATCCTGTAAATCCTTTCAACGTGATGGGTGATGAGATCGAGTGCAACAGAACCCACGCGATTGGTAAAACCCTATTTACGAAAGTTGCACCGTCACTGCCTCCGAAGGCTGGCTTTCCCCCGCATCATTGCGGGAGGTGATGGCAATTTTTAGATGAGTTCCAGCCGGCAAACCGGTAAACACCGCTTCGCTATCGTAGACCAACTTTTCAGCTATGGATTGGCCGGTGGCGACATCAAACAACACGGCGCGATAGCTATCGGCGCGGCGGGCATCATCCCATTCTACGAATAAACTATCATTGCCGGCCGTTCCCACGGTCGCGGTGACATGGGCGGGGATGGCGGGGATTTGCGAATCATTGGGCCGGTCAAAACCGAAGGCATACCAGCGGGCATCGTCCGGGCCTAGCAGCAGGGCAAGCTCATGGCGTAAACCGGTGAGGCGGGTTTTTGCATTGGCAATGGCTTGTTCTAGGTGTTGCTTGGCTATACTGGCTTCGGCATTGCTGGCTTGGCTTGTCGTTTTCGCGGCATCAATGGCTTCGGCTGCCACTTGGCAGGCAGCCGCCGTGCAGGCAAACCGGTCAGACAGGTTTGGCACTTCGTAATCAGGATGGGCGAGCAATAAGCTCCGCAATTGCAGCAAAATGGCATGGGGATGGTCGGGAATGTGCAAAGTACCTTGACTGAACCCCGCCTCATGCCATTGGGCATTCCATTGGGAGCCGAGGCGCAATTTCAATACCCCGACGATGGCCATGACCAAGGCCCGCCCCCTGCTTTCCACTTCGCGCAGCGCAGCGGTCGCGGCCACTTTACGGGATTTGGCAGTGTTCCAAGCCCCTTTCGCACCGAGCTGGCTTTCTGTCCCCGCCAAGGCATCCAGCAGTGGGCGCAAAGTGGCTTCATCGTTTTGTTTCAAGCCCACTTCCTCGCCGTGGTCACGCGCACCCGCCACGGCATTATGCAGCAACGTGACGATAGGATCATAACTAACAGGAATTTTATTGTTTGCCATACGAAACACCTCTTAAGTTTCTACAATAGATATAAACAGTAGGCCAACCAGCCTATTCGCTTTAGGTAGATGATGAACAGCACAGGCGTTGACTGTCATAGCCACGGCTTTCAGACATTACCAAACGACGATTACCATTTCTTAAGGACCCGTCGCAAACTCCATGAACGACGTGTTGCACTATTTTGGACGCGCCGAAAAAGTGCTAAACGTCGTACAGGGTTTCTCCGAACCCGTCGCAAACTCTATGAACGACGTGTTGCACTATTTTGGACGCGCCGAAAAAGTGCTAAACGTCGTACAGGGTTTCTCCGAACCCGTCGCAAACTCTATGAACGACGTAATGCACTATTTTGGACGCGCCGGAAAAGTGCTGAACGTCGTAAAGTGTTTCTCCGGCCCCGTCGCAAACTCTGTGAACGACGTGATGCACTTTTTTGGACGCGCCGGAAAAACACTGAACGTCGTTCAAAGTTTCTTAGACCCGGTCGCAAACTCTATAAACAACGTCATGCAAGCTTTTGGATGCGTCGGAGAAACACTAAACGACGTTGCAGGCCATTATATGCTTTGGAAGCTTGACATTTCCCGAAGCGTCCCTTTGCCCATGGAAATTTAATGGGTAGAAACGCTAACATCGGCAAGCTTGCCTGTCAATGACAAGCATAAACTTTCAGCAATGAGAATTGCTGCAAACTCAGCGCCCGACGTGACCCACGACTGAGACCACAACAAAAAAGCCCTGCTAAATGCAGCTAAAGTTAACCCCGCATTTCCAGCAAGATGAAAAAAAATCACCGTTGCAAACCGCTCCCACCCGCCTGTTACAACTAAGCAACAGTCCATGTCGTTGATCTTTTTCATGCCGATTGTTATTATTCCGTCATATTAAGAGGGTGTCGAATTGTGAGCCTGTTCAAACTGGTGAAAAGAGTGCTTCAGCTTCAAATGCTGACTGTGTTGCTGGTTGTGGCCGGGGCATGGGCGCTAGGCGGTGACAAACAAGGCATTTCGGCATTGCTAGGTGGTTTGATCGGTTTCTTGCCCAATTTGGTTTTTGCTTTCCTTTTTGGTCGCAAAGACCCCGGCAAGTCGGCCAATCAAGTGGTCAGGGCTTTCTATTTTGGCGAAGGGCTAAAATTAGGCTTGACCGTCCTCTTGTTTATGATTGTTTTCCAATTGCCAGGCATAGCGGCCTTGCCTTTATTCATCGCATTCGTGGCTGTCATGGCGGTTTTTTGGTTTTCCCTTCTGTTAAGCAACTATCAGAATTTATAGTGAGTTAAAATGGCAAGCGAAGTACATGAAGCAACTGGACCCACCGCGTATATCGTTCACCATTTGACCGATTTAAAAGTGGGCGAGGGTTTTTGGACCTTCAACTTGGATACGCTGTTCTTTTCGGCGCTCCTTGGGCTAATCTTTATATTGTTCTTCAAAAAAGCGGCTGATTCCGCCACTAGCGATGTGCCAGGCCCATTGCAAAATTTCGTCGAAATGATCGTCGAATTCGTTGACACGCAAGTCAAAGACAGCTTCCATGGTCGTAACGAATTGATAGCACCGCTGGCCTTGACCATTTTTTGTTGGGTGTTCTTGATGAATGCCATGGATTTGCTGCCGGTCGATTTGCTTCCCGGCATCGCTGCATTAGTTGGCATTCCTTACTTGCGCGTCGTGCCTACGACCGACTTGAATGAAACGTTTGCCATGTCGATTTCGGTGTTTTTCTTGATCATTTACTACAGCATCAAGGTTAAAGGCCCCATTGGATTCGCAAAGGAAATGCTCTTGACACCCTTCGGGCCATGGATGATCCCGTTCAATCTGTTGTTGAAACTGGTCGAAGAACTGGCAAAGCCCATATCGCTCGGCCTTCGTCTTTTCGGCAACATGTATGCTGGCGAGCTGATCTTCATCCTGATCGCCTTGCTGCCATGGTGGGTGCAGCCCGCGCTGAGTTTCCCTTGGGCCGTGTTCCACATTCTCATCATTACCTTGCAAGCGTTCATCTTCATGGTCTTGACGATTGTCTACTTGAGCTTGGCTCATGAAGACCACTAGAATCTATTTTTTTTAACTTAACTCAATCTGTAAATTTGGAGGAAAAATGGAAATCGCAACTATACAAGGCATGACCGCTATCGCCGTCGGCATCATTTTAGGGCTAGGCGCTCTGGGAACCGCCATTGGCTTTGGCTTACTCGGCGGGAAATTCTTGGAAGGCGCAGCCCGCCAACCGGAATTGGTTCCCATGTTGCAGGTCAAGATGTTCATCGTTGCCGGTCTGTTGGACGCGGTCACCATGATCGGTGTGGGTTTGGCCCTGTTCTTCACTTTCGCAAACCCGTTCCTGCCCAAGTAATTATTCGGAGCAGACGATGGCGTCATCGTCACTTTTGTTCAAAGCTATGAGGAAAGCGCTGTGAGTATAATCGCCACTCTTATCGGGCAGATGATCACCTTCGGGCTTTTGGTGTGGTTCACCATGAAGTTCGTCTGGCCGCCCTTGATGCAAGCCCTCGAAGAGCGCAAGAAAAAAATTGCCGATGGACTCGCGGCAGGTGAAAAAGGCAAGCAATCATTGGAGCTTGCCGATAAAAAAGCCAAGGTTTACATGAAAGAGGCCAAAGAACAAGCGGCCGAAATCGTCAACTTGGCCCAGAAGCGAGCCAATGATTTGGCCGAAGAAAAAAGGGAAGCTGCAAAACAGGAAGGGGAGCGCATCATCCTTCAGGCTAGATCGGAAATTGATCGTGAAATCCAACAAGCCAAGGAAGAACTTCGCCAACAAGTGGCAGCGCTTGCCGTTTCTGCTGCCGAGCAAATCTTGAGAAAGGAAGTCGATATCAACAAGCACAAGGAAATTGTTAACAATCTTGGCAATCAACTGGGTCAAGCCTAATGAGCGAATTAGCGACATTGGCTAGGCCATATGCAACGGCGGTCTTCAAGCGGGCCAAGGAAACAGGAACGACCCCACAATGGTCGGATGCCTTGGAATTTCTGTCCGCAGTCATCTCGGACCCACAGATTGAACGGGCGGCAGAAAACCCAGTAGCCAGCAAAGATAAATTCACTCAGGCTTTGCTAGACCTATGCCGGGGCAAGATAGACGGCGAGGGCGAAAACTTTGTACGCCTCTTGATCGCCAACAAACGATTGGGACTGATAAAACTCATCAGTGAACAGTTTGAACAATTGCGGGCGGACGAAGAAGGCTACATCGTGGCGGAAGTCCATACGGCCTACCCCCTTGACGTCGCGGAGATCAACCAACTCACCACATTATTGCAGCAAACACTAGGCAAACAGCCAAGGCTGCATATTCTAGTGGACGAAACCTTGATTGGCGGTGTTTTGATTAAAGCCGGGGATCGTGTGATTGACGCATCCGTCCACGGACAAATTCAGCGCTTGGCCAAGCGACTCTACAACTAGAGCGAGAAACAGAATCATGCAATTAAACCCCTCTGAAATCAGCGACCTCATTAAAAGCAAAATCGAGAATTTCGATGTAGGCGTTGAGTCCCGCACCGAAGGAACTATCGTCAGCTTGACCGACGGCATCGTCCGTGTTCATGGATTGAGCGACGTGATGCAAGGCGAAATGTTGGAATTCCCCGGCAATACCTTTGGCATGGCACTTAACTTGGAAAGAGATTCGGTCGGTGCTGTCGTACTAGGCTCTTATGACCACTTGGCGGAAGGCGACACCGTAAAATGCACTGGCAGGATTCTTGAAGTGCCGGTCGGCGAACAATTGCTAGGCCGCGTGGTGGATGCCTTGGGCAACCCCATCGACGGCAAGGGTCCGATCAATGCGACGGAAACCTCGCCCATTGAAAAAATCGCCCCCGGCGTAATCGCCCGCCAGTCCGTCAGCCAACCGCTGCAAACCGGACTTAAGGCCATTGACTCAATGATCCCAATCGGTCGCGGACAACGCGAATTGATCATTGGCGACCGCCAAACCGGCAAAACCGCCATCGCGATTGACACCATCATCAATCAAAAAGGCACTGGCGTTAAGTGTATTTATGTCGCCATCGGACAGAAACAATCGTCCATCGCCAACGTGGTGCGCAAGCTGGAAGAACACGGTGCCTTGGCCCATACCATCATTGTGGTAGCCTCCGCTTCGGAATCTGCCGCATTGCAATTCATCGCTCCCTACAGCGGCTGCTCCATCGGAGAATATTTCCGCGACCGTGGCGAAGATGCGCTCATCATTTATGACGATCTGACCAAGCAAGCCTGGGCTTATCGCCAAGTCTCGCTACTGCTACGCCGTCCGCCAGGCCGCGAAGCCTATCCCGGCGACGTGTTCTACTTGCATTCCCGCTTGTTGGAGCGTGCCTCACGCATCAACCCGGAAGAAGTTGAAAAGCTGACGGGCGGTAGGATCAAAGGCAAGACGGGTTCCCTCACCGCTTTGCCCATCATCGAAACACAAGCGGGCGACGTATCGGCATTCGTACCCACCAACGTGATTTCCATCACTGACGGGCAGATTTTCTTGGAAACCAGTCTGTTCAACTCAGGCATACGCCCTGCGGTGAACGCCGGCCTTTCCGTGTCCCGAGTCGGTGGTGCGGCCCAGACCAAAATTGTCAAGAAGCTTGGCGGCGGTGTCCGATTGGACTTGGCGCAATATCGTGAACTGGCAGCTTTCGCCCAATTTGCATCGGACTTGGACGAAGGCACTCGCAAGCAGATTGAGCGAGGCCAACGCGTAACCGAAGTCATGAAGCAAAACCAATATGCGCCTTACAGCGTCGCGCAGATGGCGATTTCCCTGTATGCCGCTAACGAGGGCATGCTCGACGATATTGAAGTCAATAAGATTCGTGATTTCGAAGAAGCGATGCAAAACTATATGAAAACCGAACATGCTGACTTGTTGGACTCGATTAACACATCGGGTGACTACAACAATGACATCCAGTCCGCCATTGATTCGGCGATTAAGAAGTTCAAAGCAACGCATGCCTGGTAAGGGTTAAAAACATGGCCGTAGGTAAAGAAATTCGAGTGAAGATTGCGAGTATTAAAAATACTCAGAAAATCACACGAGCGATGGAAAAGGTGGCAACCAGCAAAATGCGCAAGACGCAAACAAGGATGCTCGCCACCCGCCCCTACTCCAAAAAGATTGCACAGATCATCCACCATTTGTCCCACGCCAAACCGGAATACACCCATCCGTTTATGGTGGAAAGGCCGATAAAGCGAGTGGGTGTCATCGTGTTGACATCGGATCGCGGACTGTGTGGCGGGCTAAACTCCAATCTGTTTAGAATGGCCCTGCGCCAGTTTCGCAGTTGGGGCAAAGACCATGTCGAAGCACAAATTTCCGTCATAGGTCAGAAAGGTTGCTCTTTCTTTCATGGAATTGGGGCTAAAATCATCGCCCAAGCAACCAAGTTGGGCGACAGTCCGCACCTTGAAGACATCATCGGCGTGATCAAAGTCATGTTGGATGATTATCGCGACGGCAACATAGACGAACTTTATGTCGCCTATAACGAGTTCGTCAACACCATGACGCAAAAGCCGAAGTTATTGCAATTACTGCCGATCAAATGCGATGAACTGACTCCTGAATTGGCCGGGCATTGGGATTATATCTACGAGCCTGATGCCAAAGAAGTATTGGATGACTTGTTGGTTCGCTATGTTGAGTCCTTGGTGTTCCAAGGCTTGGTGGAGAATAATGCTTGCGAACAGGCGGCGCGTATGGTTGCCATGAAGAGCGCATCGGATAACGCGGGAAAGCTTATCAGCGAATTGCAGTTGATTTACAACAAAGCCCGCCAAGCGGCCATCACCCAAGAAATTTCCGAAATTGTCGGTGGCGCGGCTGCGGTTTGATAAGCCCCCCTCTCATCATTGGGAGGGAGTTAAGACGGCAAAATTTTTTTAAGAGGAATACTAATGAGTTCGGGCAAAATCGTTCAGATTATCGGTGCCGTTGTCGACGTGGAGTTTCCACGCGAATCGCTACCAAAAATTTACGAGGCACTAACGGTCGATAGCGCCAAATTGGTGCTTGAAGTGCAGCAACAATTGGGCGACGGCATAGTCAGAACCATCGCCATGGGTACCACGGACGGCTTGCAACGCGGGTTGAAGGTTGAAAAAACGGGAGCGCCCATTTCTGTACCCGTTGGCAGGGAAACTTTGGGCCGCATCATGAACGTGTTGGGCGAGCCCATTGACGAACAGGGACCCGTCGGAGAAAAAGAGCGCTGGGCCATTCATCGCAAAGCCCCTACCTTTGAAGAACAAGCCGGCAGCAACGAATTGCTGGAAACCGGGATTAAAGTGATTGATCTTGTCTGCCCATTTGCCAAAGGCGGTAAAGTGGGCTTGTTCGGTGGCGCCGGCGTAGGCAAGACCGTCAACATGATGGAGCTGATCAACAATATCGCCAAGGCCCATAGTGGTCTGTCCGTGTTCGCCGGCGTAGGCGAGCGCACCCGCGAAGGTAATGACTTTTACCACGAAATGAAGGAATCGAATGTATTGGACAAGGTCGCCATGGTTTACGGACAGATGAACGAACCGCCAGGCAACCGCCTCCGCGTCGCATTGACGGGCCTAACCATCGCTGAATTCTTCCGCGAACAAGGCATGGACGTATTGTTGTTCATCGATAACATCTATCGTTATACCTTGGCAGGGACTGAAGTGTCCGCACTACTGGGCCGCATGCCTTCAGCCGTGGGTTATCAGCCAAACCTAGCCGAAGAAATGGGTGTATTGCAAGAGCGCATCACCTCGACTAAAACCGGCTCGATCACATCAATCCAAGCCGTCTACGTACCCGCTGACGACTTGACCGACCCCTCCCCAGCTACGACCTTCGCGCATTTGGATGCGACCGTAGTGCTGTCTCGCCAGATTGCCGAATTAGGCATTTATCCGGCTGTGGACCCGCTGGATTCCACCAGCCGCCAGTTGGATCCGCTGGTGATTGGTCCCGAACATTACGACATTACTCGTAAAGTTCAAGGAATTTTGCAACGCTACAAAGAATTGCGCGATATTATCGCGATCTTGGGCATGGATGAGTTGTCTGAAGAAGACAAGTTGGTCGTTTCCCGTGCGCGTAAGGTTCAACGCTTTCTGTCCCAACCTTTCCATGTCGCCGAGGTGTTCACCGGTTCGCCGGGTAAATACGTGTCATTGAAAGACACCATTGCCGGATTCAAGGGCATCGTTGCTGGCGAATACGATGACATTCCCGAACAAGCATTCTACATGGTGGGAACCATCGACGAAGCGTTGGAAAAAGCCCAACGTCTAGCGGCGGCATAACAAAATAAAGTTCGGAGTACTGCACCCATGGTTATGACAATCCATGTCGATATTGTCAGCGCGGAGGAGAAAGTATTCTCCGGGCTTGCAGAACTAGTGATTGCTCCTGCCGAGGAGGGTGACGTGGGTATCGCAGCCCGCCATGCGCCTATGCTCACTAGGCTAAAGGCGGGGGAGGTCAGGGTTAAAGTTAACAATTCCGAAACCTTGCCATTCTATGTCTCTGGCGGTGTCTTGGAAGTGCAGCCTCATGTAGTGTCGGTGTTGGCCGACAGGGCTGTCAGGGCCAAGGACATAGACGAGGCTGCTGCCGTGGAAGCCAAGCGCCGCGCAGAGGAAACCTTAAGCGACCGTTCTGGCAAGCTTGACTACGCCAAAGCGCAATTGGAATTGATTGAAGCCGTGGCTCAACTGCGGACACTAGACCGTTATCGTAAAAACCGCTGAAATCCTCTCAAAGCAACCCAGTGTGCCACGGAATTTCTTATTCTCGCATGGCTCACTGGGTTTTTGTGTTACAGGAGACTGGCGACCATGAAAAAACTGGCTAAACGGAACGATGATTATATGAAATTGCAAACTATCATTTTAGCGGCAGGCCAAGGCACACGGATGCGCTCGTCCATGCCTAAAGTCTTGCATAAAATTGGTGGCAAAGCCTTGTTGGCTCATGTCTATGATTTGGCCATGCAATTGGCTGACAATTCCGTCAACATCATTTACGGTCACGGGGGCGAGCAAGTCTTAGCCACACTGGCCGGAATTAACGCCTTATGGACGGAACAAAAGCAGCAATTGGGCACGGGCCACGCCGTGATGCAAGTGGCTGACTGGATAGAAGATGCCAGCACAGTCTTAATCCTTTACGGAGACGTACCGTTATTGCGGTTGGAAACGGTCACCAAACTAACAGGGTTTGCCGATCAAAAAAATATGGGCTTGTTGACGGTCAACCTTGACGATCCGACTGGCTATGGTCGCATCGTCCGCGATGAAGGTGGCAAAGTGCTGGCTATTGTTGAGGAAAAAGATGCCAATCCTCAACAACGCAGCATACATGAATCCAATACGGGCATTCTTGCTGTCAACGGTGGATTGTTGAAATCTTGGCTTAACCGGCTGGACAATCAAAACGCCCAAGGCGAATATTATTTGACCGATGTCATCGGTTTGGCAGTCTCTGATGGAATTCATGTTCACACCGTTCAACCCATTGATGATTCCGAGGTGATGGGCATCAACAATCGTCTGCAACTGGCCCAGTTGGAACGTGTATATCAAATGCGAATTGCCAACAAATTAATGGAAAATGGCGTAACCTTGTTCGACCCTGCCCGCTTCGATCTGCGGGGAGAAATCTTGTCTCACGGGCAAGACATTGAAATCGATGTGAATGTGGTTCTTCTAGGCAAGATAAAGTTGGGCAATCGGGTTAAAATCGGGCCTAACGTATTCATCAAAGACAGCGAAATCAAAGATGATTCAGAAATTTTTGCCAACTCTGTCATTGAGAATGCTGTCATTGGTTCCGATTGCCGGGTAGGCCCTTTTGCCCGGGTTCGTCCTGACAGTCATATCGGCAACCATGTCCATATTGGCAACTTTGTCGAAATCAAAAAGTCGAATATTGGCGAAGGCACAAAAATCAACCACTTAAGCTATGTAGGCGATGCAAAAGTTGGAGTCGGGGTGAATCTGGGTGCGGGGACGATCACCTGCAATTACGACGGTGTCAATAAACATATGACGGTCATTGAAGATGGCGCGTTCATTGGCTCGGACACTCAGTTGGTGGCCCCCGTAAAAGTCGGTAAAAATGCCACCATCGGAGCGGGTTCAACCATCACCAAAGATGCGCCTGAGGGTGAATTGACCGTAAGCAGACCTAAACAAGTCACTATACCGGGATGGCAACGTCCTGTAAAACAGAAGGTTTAATCTAATGTGTGGTATTGTCGGGGCCGTTGCCCATCGAATCATTACACCCGTTCTCATTGAAGGGCTGCGCCGCTTGGAATATCGTGGCTACGACTCTGCCGGAATTGCTGTCATTTCCGCTAACAACGAAATTGATCGCATCCGTAGTCTCGGTAAAATCAGGGAGTTGGAAAAATTATTGGCTAAGATGCCTGTGGCAGGCAAGGTTGGAATAGCCCATACACGCTGGGCCACGCATGGCGTTCCTGCCGAGCGCAATGCCCATCCTCATTTATCGCGGAATGCTGTCGCCGTGGTGCATAACGGCATCATCGAGAACCACAATGAACTCCGTAAGTCATTGGAACAACAAGGCTTTGAGTTTACATCTGAAACCGACACGGAAGTCATTGCCCATCAAATCCAATATTTCATCGAACAAGGTCACGCCATTCTTGATGCCATTCGCAAAACCACCAACATGCTCGAAGGTGCTTACGCAATTGGTGTGATCAACACTGGCAACCCTAACACTCTATATGCCGCTCGCCATGGTAGTCCATTAGTGGTAGGGCTGGGTGACAGCGAAAATTTCATCGCATCCGATATTTTTGCCTTAGTCGGGGAAACCAAGCGTTTTATTTTTCTTGAAGACGGGGATATCGCTGTTCTCAACACGGAGAACGTGCATGTTTTTGACAAGGACGATCATCAAGTTGAACGGGAAGTCAATGAGACGAAACTGTCAGCGGACTCGGTCGAACGCGGTCATTACCGACATTACATGCAAAAGGAGATTCACGAACAACCGGTGGCGGTCGAAAAATGCCTGGACGGGCGCATACACGCTGGCAAAATCTTACCCGCGACATTCGGGTTAAAGGCGGAACAAGCCTTCGACAGTATCAAGGCCGTGCAAATCGTTGCTTGCGGAACTAGTTACCATGCGGGCATGGTGGCTCGTTACTGGATGGAAGATATTGCTGGTATTCCTTGCAACGTGGAAGTGGCCAGTGAATTCCGTTATCGCAGGAATGTCGTTGCCCCCAATACGCTGTTCGTAACGATTTCCCAGTCAGGGGAAACCGCCGACACTCTGGCAGCATTAAAGGAAGCTAAAAAACTGGGATATGTCCATACCCTAGCCATCTGCAATGTACCTGAAAGCTCCATTGTTCGGGAGTCTGACTCTAATTTGATGACCCGTGCCGGACCTGAAATCGGTGTCGCCTCCACCAAGGCATTCACCACGCAACTGACCGCCCTGCTATTGTTGGTAGTGGCGCTCGGCCGTCGTAACGGGCTTGCACCCGAGGAAGAGCTCAGAATCGTGGATGAATTGCGGCGTTTGCCTAACCAAATAAGGCACGCCCTTAGATTGGAAAACGAAATCGAACGATGGGCGGAGCTATTTGGCGATAAAGAACATGCACTTTTCTTAGGACGTGGCGCACAGTATCCAGTCGCCATGGAGGGTGCGCTTAAACTTAAGGAAATATCCTATATTCATGCCGAAGCCTATCCTGCTGGGGAATTGAAGCATGGGCCACTGGCATTGATTGACAGCCAAATGCCTGTCATCTCGGTCGCCCCCAACAACGACCTTTTGGAAAAGCTAAAATCCAACCTCCAAGAAGTCCATGCAAGAGGGGGGCAGTTATTCGTTTTCGCGGATGCCGGTGCATCCATGGAAAGTGTCCCCAATGTCAAATTGTTAAGGGTGGCCGCTACCCAAGAAGTCATAGCCCCCATTGTATATACCATCCCTTTGCAGTTACTCGCCTATCATGTGGCCCTAATTAAAGGAACGGATGTTGACCAACCTAGGAATCTAGCCAAATCGGTGACAGTGGAATAGCCAAATTGGAATTTGACAATATCCTCCATCTATTCTACATTCTGAGGATTATTCTGTTCCTGCCTAGGTCTTCGCCCTTTTCAGCAGGAATAATTCCAACTCTGGATTCTAGGGAATGTCTTGCTGAAGGTTGCCAAGATCAATGAATTTACTTAAAGACTTGTTCGGCATAGACACCGATCTGGATGAAGCCTATAAACCGGAGGAATTATCCTATAAGCCTGATGGGTTCTCCTACAAACCCATGGCGATCTCACCAGAGATTCTTCAACGGCTCATTCCCATCAGAAGTTTCCCTACTGAAGAATTACAGTCTTTCGCTTGGAGCCGCACCGCCGAGGTTTTTTGCCCTGGAAGCGTATTATTCAAACGCGATCAGTTGGCAAGATACCTTTTCTACCTACTCGAAGGTGTGGTGCGCATTGAAGTGGATGACCACAACTCCTACGAGATTTCCGCTAACAGCGAGTTAACCAAGTTTCCGATATGCGGTGGGGTAAGCTACAGTGCGACTTGCATTGCGGCGACAAAAATTCAAGTATTACGAATTTCACATAAGGTTTTAGGATGGCAGGGTTATAACTCGACATTGCCACCGACAAGTTATGTTGAAATCGACGAGGAAACTATTCCAGAACAAACCCGATCCAGTCAATTTTATCAAGTATTCTATCAAGACTTCCGAAGCGAAAATTTACGGATACGCACCATCCCGGAAGTCGTTCAGAAATTAAAACTGTTGTTAGCACGGGAGGTAGGTTTTAAAAAAGCCATACAAGCCATGCAAGTGGAGCCTACCATCGCATTGAAGCTGGTGCAATTGTCGAATAGTGGCCTATATCTTCCTGGCCACCCTGTGAACAACTGCCATAATGCCGTGTATCGATTGGGATTGTCGGCGACAAAAAACCTGGTGATTGACTACTGTTTGAACGAAACATTTTCAATGCACGACGAATTTCTGTCGCAATTGATTCGCGATGAATGGGTGAACAGCCTTTATCTTTCCAAAATTTGCAGGGTGATGGCCGAACAAATCCCCGGGGTCAACCCAAAAAGCGCCCAACTTGCCGGATTGATAGCCAACATAGGCAAACTCCCCATCTTAGCCTTTGCCGAAAACTTCCCTCACGAATACTGGACTCCCGAGGATATTTTCAATGTGCTTGAGGCTTTGCAAGGCAGAGTAGGCTCCTATGTGTTGGCCCACGCCGGATTTCCCCAAGAGTTAGTTGAAGTGCCCATGCTTGCTGAAAAATGGAAGCATAACAGCGGTCAACAGACGACCTTAAGTGATGTTGTGGTTTTATCCAAACTTCATTTCCTATGGGGGACGCAAAGCAAGCGCCACCTACCCCCATTAAAATCCTTGCCTGCTTACGCAAAGCTAGCCCCAGGCATGTTATCCCCCGAAAGTTCCCTGCACATATTAAATTTTGCCAAGGCGAAAGCCTCCAGTGTGCTCAAAGTATTCAACGCCTGAATCTCAGCGTTTCCAGTCTCTCACACTATTTTTCAAAATCCGGTAATTTTTCACAGTTTTGTTTTCGTCAACTGTGTAAAGTGTAAACCGAATGAAGTGGCAGAAAGTCATCTGGCACTCATTGATCTACTGAACATCAGGCTTTCTCCCTTACCTTAAGTTGATTTTATCTGACATTGGCACATTAGCCGATGCCAGCGCAATTAAAGCAGGCTCCTCCTTTTCGACGAATCGTGGACCACTACCGATTCGTCATTTTTTTCTGAACACTGTGCTGGAAATTCGCCATCCACGTCGCTTAAAATAGCGATAAGGTTTCCTTGATAGTCCCTTTAGCGTAAACTCTTAAATCAAGGCAGATAAATTCCGCACATTCGCAGGACAATCCCCATGCCGTTGTAGTTTTAACTATATAATTTGGTAAATCAACATGCTATTGGACGTTCTGTCTTGCCTAAAAAATATTCCAACATTTTCGGAAGTGCCAGAAACTGCTCTGTCGGCACTGGCCGAGTGCGCAACAAAGAAAAGCTTTGGAAAAAATTGCTTGATTATAAGTGAGGGTGATCCGGCTGGACCCTTGTTCATCATTTTGACCGGCAAAGTACGGGTTTTTCTAGACAGCGAATCGGGCAAGAGTGTTACCTTGTCAATTCAGAAAGGGGGTTCCTATTTCGGCGAACTGTCCCTGCTTGACGACCAGCCACGCTCGGCCTCGATCATCACACTTGAACCCACGCTCTGTGCCATGATACCGAAAAAAGCCTTCGTAACATGGTTAGCAGAGCAGTCTGAAGAGGCATCCTTAGGAGTTATGCGTGGATTGACGAGGCTTATCCGTACCCTTACCAACAATGTGCGGGGGCTTGCTTTGTGTGATGTCTATACCCGGTTATCAAGGACACTGCACGAATCCGCCGTGGTTCAAAACGACGAATTAGTCATACTCGAAAAAATCAGCCATCAAGAACTGGCAAATCAGATCGGTTCCTCCCGCGAGATGGTGAGCAAAATCATGAAGGATTTGACCACCGGGGGTTATCTGTCAATTCAAGGGAAGACTGTTCGAATACTAAAAACACTTCCCGCAGCTTGGTGACAAAAAGTCAAATGGGAACAAACCAGTTGATTCATCCTCGTTTCCCCTCTTTTAAGGGCATTATATTGGATATGGACGGCTTGGCTATCAACTCCGAACCGGGTTTCATAGTTGCTTGGAAGAAGGCCGCGCAGACATTCGGAATAACGCTGGATGATGAAATGGTGCGGACCCTATTAGGACACCGATCCGAACAAATCGAATCAGCCTTAAAGAATGCCATCGGTACAAACTTCGACGGTGGGCAATTTCGACTATTGGCCTCCCAGTTTTGGCAAGATCACGTGGAAAAGCATGGAATTTTACCGATGCCCGGATTAAGCAACTTAATTGAATTGCTTGAAACAAAGGGAATACCTTTTGCGCTGGCGACAAACAGCAACAGAACCAACACAGAGGTTTGCCTGGTTAGAAGTGGCTTGGACAAGCGCTTTCCGATTGTCGTGACCCGTGACCATGTCAAATCACCTAAACCGGACCCCGACTTGTTTCTGCAGGCGGCTTGCCGGATGGGCATTACCGCCAAAGATTGCCTTGTACTTGAAGACTCGGACATCGGCTTGCAGGCAGCCATAAGGGCCGAGGCGACCGCAGTGTTGGTCAATACCAACCCTACCAAAGACTCGAAACAATTGGCTGCGTTTGCATTTCATTCTCTGCATGAAGTCGCCGACACCATCAAACACTCATTCACCTAACCATTTTAAGGGGGTCCATTATGATTGGAGCTATTTCAGCCCTTGCCATTTTACTGATTGCTTACTGGTATTACAAAACCGCAGAGGAATTGAATTTGCCGGTTCTTGCCTGGGTGGCAGGCGGAGTAATCGTCTACTATGCAGGCTTCCTGATTTGGATGCATGTCGTCTTACGTTCATTGCTCGGAGGGCAATTCAAAGAGCATGGCATTCTGTTGGGGGTCATCATGGATTTGACGGCAGTATTGGTGGGCATGGCTTTATCTGCCCTGTTTCGATCAAAAATCATGCTGAAAAAGGCTTAAACTCAATTGATTTGCTTGGCAATCAACACAACAACACTGCGTTCGGAAACCCGGTAAGCATGTTGGTTGTCAAGCTTCAAGAGTTGATCTGGCTCTAAGATCGCCGAGTCGCCATTCAGCGAAGTATCCACAAAGCGCTGCCAATGACGCTGTTCCAACCATGGCAGGTCAAAATCATGAGCCTCCGTATGGCTATTGGCAATCAGGTAGACATCATCCATGGGCCCATTCGCCGTTGAACCCGTCAGATGCATGGCGATGGAATGGGAATGTTCACTCCAGTCGGGTTGACCAATTCTAAATCCATGCCAAGTGATTCTAGGGCCGTGACCGTTTTGCAGCAAAAAACTGTCGTAACGCAATAAATCATGATGCTTTCGAAAGAGAATCAGCAAACGGAAGAAACGGTGCAACCCCTGCTTATGATCAAAATTACCCCAATCCAACCAACTGATTGAATTATCCTGACAATAGGCATTATTGTTACCTTTCTGGCTACGGCCGATTTCGTCACCGGCTAGAATCATCGGCACACCCCGCGACAATATCAGCAAAGTGGCAAAATTTCGCATTTGTCGCTCACGAAGCCTTAAAACATTTAAATCAGTTGTGTCACCTTCCGCTCCACAATTCCAAGAATGGTTGCTGTTGTCGCCATCGGCATTGTTTTCCCCATTGGCCTGATTGTGCTTTTCGCTGTAGCTCACCAGGTCGTTTAAGGTAAAGCCATCATGGCTAGTCATAAAATTGATGCCATGGCTGGGTTCTCGCCCCTGTTGATAAAGGTCGGAGCTACCCGCCAGCCTTGTGGCTAGATGACCGACCATTCCTGGGTCGCCTCGGACAAAACATCGGATATCGTCACGGAACCGGCCATTCCATTCCGCCCATCGCCCCCAGTTCGGGAAACTGCCCACTTGATACAAGCCGGCTGCATCCCATGCCTCGGCAATGAGTTTGGTATTGGCCAGGATTGGATCGCCAGCAATCTGTTCCAGTAAAGGGGGGCTGGCCAAAACATGTCCACTTTGATCCCGGCCCAAAATTGAGGCAAGATCAAAACGGAAGCCATCAACATGCATTTCCATGACAAAGTAGCGAAGGCTATCTAGGATGAAACTCCGTACAAATGGATGGTTACAATTGACCGTATTTCCACAACCGGAAAAATTCATATAACTACCATCCGCGCTGAGCATGTAATAGGCTTTGTTGTCTATCCCTTTCAAAGAGTAAGCCCGGCCACGATGGTCTCCCTCTCCGGTATGGTTATAGACGACATCCAGAATGACTTCAATTCCCGCACTATGAAGTGCCTTGACCATGTCTTTAAACTCTTTCACTTCGCTGCCGGAAGTTTTCTCGGAAGCGTAGGCCGCTTTTAGGGCGAAAAAAGACAATGGGTGATAACCCCAAAAATTATAGAGCGGCTCTCCATTCTCAGGATTGACACGGTCACTTTCCAATTCATCGAATTCAGTCACCGGTAACAGTTCAACCGCTGTAATCCCTAATTCTTTAAGATAAGGGATTTTTTCAATGATTCCATGAAAAGTGCCAGGATTACTCACCTTCGAGGAAGAATGCATAGTAAAGCCCCGAACATGCAATTCATAGATTATCGAGTCGGCAAGGGGGCGGTTTATGGGTTGGTCAAATTCCCAATCATAATCGTGATTCACCAGCAAAGCCCGGCGAAAGCAATCAGAACACTGTTTCGTTTTATTTCCCCAAAACCTTCGCCCATTCAGTGCAATGGCACATGGATCTGCCAGGACCAAAGTAGGATTGAAGTTATGCGGAGGGGTTTGAGGCCCGTCCATTCGGTAGGCATAGGCAACCCCAGGGTCAAGCCCGGCAATAAAGGCATGCCATATATCGCCCGTCCGATTGTATTTATTGTCGAATGGGAATGCGGCGATTTCACTCTCAACACCAGGCTCGAACAACAAGAGAGTGACTGCCGTGGCATGTCGGGAAAAAATGGCGAAATTAATACCACCACGCTGTACATTTGCACCCAAAGGCAGTGGGTGACCTCGCTCAAAGCTAAATTCTTCCGTTATAAATGAGAGTAGGCCGTATCGATGAGTTTCTTCCGTAGACATTTGATTTTTTCTATACCGTTAAGGTAGATTAAAAGGATTTACACCCTCCCGCATGGATGCACGATAATCTTACTCCTGCCATCCATTTCAATCTCTTCATTTCGGATAATGAAATTATCCAGCTTCATTGTCAGATACTTGTCGAAATACTCGTTCAAATCCTTTTCCACGGGTCCACGGTCGAATTCAGGTTTGACGGTATGGACATTGCCCCAGACAATTTTCACCACTTCGCCATGCTTGACCACCAATTCCCCGTCTTTGAAGACATAATCCGGTTTGGCGAACATGGCTTCCTTGTCTTCCTGCTCAGTGTAAACGGTGATGTCCGCACCCGCCCCTACGCCCAAATGCCCACGGTCTTTTAAACCCAATAATCGTGCAGCACCGGCGCGAGTCATGATGGCGATTTCATACAGCGAATATTCCCGGTCTAGCGTTCCTAGCGTGCTGAGCGCCGCTGCTTCGGGGTTGATGGTCGCCAGCATGTCATTACGGAAGCTCTTGTTGGTCAGCAGCTTGATCAGATGCGGATACATCGTAAACGGTGCGCCGTTCGGGTGGTCGGTAGTCAGGAAAATCCGCCAAGGGTCTTCAGCCAGCAGGAAAATTTCCAAACCAATGGCCCATTGCAAGGCATTGACAAAATTCTTGTCTTTGTATTTGAACGGCACGACCCCGCAACCGGCATCGCATTCAATGTCCATGACCACCCATTTGCCATTGTGGGCATGACCGGCATTGGCAAACTGGCGTTGCGAGTCGCCGGAGGCGGTAACCGTTGCGCCAAATAATATCTGCCCGACATCCATCGTGATATTTTTGTTGCGGTTGAAGGCTTCGGCAATCTGTGCCGCACCGGAGGAGAATTTGCGGTCGCCTTCCGTGCCATAACTATGGAACTGGATATGCGTCAGGTGCATCGGCAACCCCTCAATGCCGGTGATGGTGTTCAGCGTCGTCTCCATGTTGCCGGGGACACCGAGGTTGCAACCATGCACATGCAAAGGGTGAGGCACACCGAGTTCATGCACAGCACGGGCAAGGGTTTGCAGCACCTTACGCGGGGTCACGCCGTAATACACATGTTGCTCGTCCAAATCCAAGCTACGCTGGTTGAACTTAAAAGCGCTGATGCCACCCGGATTCACGACCTTCACCCCAATGCACTGACTGGAATGAATCGTCCAAGCGACATAATTGTTGATTTCTTCTTGGGATTTACCGGCTTGCAGCATCCTTAAGAAATAATCATCGCTACCCAGCATCACATAACCGCCCACATCCATTAACGGCACATCAGCCATTTCATGGTGGGCTTGGCGGGCATTGATCGGCAACACCGCCGGCTCAAAGCCCGCCGTGTAACCCATCTCAGCATACCGATAGCCCGTGGTCAATGTTGAAGGCGCGGCATGACCGCAACCCGCCCGCATCAAGCCATGGCGTTCCACCGGATCGCCCCTGTGGTCTTCCGGGAGCAAACTGCGGGCGATGTTGACTTTGCCACCACCGATGTGGGTGTGCATATCAATGGCACCAGCCATGACGACTTTGCCGTTAAGGTCATATTCTTGGCTGGCTTGTTCATTGCCCGGTGCTGCCACGATGCGCCCGTCTCGAATCCAAATGTCGCGCACTTCGCCGTTGATGCCATGGGCGGGGTCGTAAACTTTACCGCCGGTTAGTTTGGTTAGCATGATGCAAGTTCTCCTCAAGTATTCAGTTATAAATCCAGCTCACTTTCTGAAAGGATGCGCTATTCTTCAAAAAAGGTTCTGAAGTGAATTCTTCAGTGGTTTTGATTTTCGCATACCACCATCATTATATTTAAATAAAATATTAGACCCAGCTTTACCATTCATATCAGAATTGAAGGGTTTGCAGGGGGTTCCAGTCAGCTTTTTCTTTACCCCATTATATTCCCTGTTATCTTTGGCGGTTACGGATTTCTCCTGCCAATGCAAAGATTTCACCATCTAGGTATTCGTGTTTGGCCTGACTTATCAGCTCGCCTTACCTGTAATTAATCCAAGGTGATACAGGCTTGACATCCATTCTGGATAGCGTAATGGACTTGTTGATTGTTAAGAATAGACACAAGCCTCTCTAAAATCACTAATTACTTTTTCAATCCAGTTAGATATTTCAGCAGCATCTTCGATTCTTTCAATCACTAGGTTTTTTCGGCTCCTTCCAAGTTCAAGTCCTTTTCTGGCTAGAACGGGAATGAGTAGTCTATGATATATATGACCTAAGCGTCTAGTTAATACACCTAATCTATCACTAATATTCTCGTTTTTTACAGGTTCAATTATAAAAGGTATAAACATAGCTGAAATTGGTGTGCTTGCAGGTATAGGAGATAGCCAATTACCATGAAAACCTTCGATAGCCCCCTTTATGCTCTTATCAATCCAATTTTTTCCCGATGCCACTTGCCCTAAAATGTAATAAGTTCCGGGCGCCAAATCTGCCCTAGGATGCCATGAAATAATATCAATTTCTTCGTCTTTCGGACTTTTTGAAACACCAGGCAATGGTTCGTCCATGACCTTTCCATCACCAAATCGTTGATAGATAATAGCAAGTTTCTCAAGAAAGCCAGTTTGATCAGGTCGTGGAAAACCAAAAGAGTAGGAATGCCCATCAACCAAACCGGCAGCAGCCCAAGTGGCACAGGCTTGAAAAAGATCTCTGACTCGGTTGTTAATGACATAAAATGAAGGCTTGTCAAAAATGACTTTGTTGTTAGTATGCGATATAAATAAGCAAAAAACATAGATTTTTGACCCGTCATTCAAATCATCATTTAAGAATATCAATTCTTGATTGTTTTCACTAAATCGGAAAGGATAACATTCGCCTAACAGTTCAATTCTGTTTCGGATTTCTTGATAGATTTCTTCTAGAAAATCCTGAGCATCTGTTGCATTCTCTTCAGAATCAGCACTTTCTGTGTTATTGCGTTTATCCCAAACACGAGCTAGTTCGTGAAATCCAGCAGCATAATATTCTGAGGATAGAGTGTATAGCTCGAACCAGTCGCAAATTTCTTGGCTTTTAGAATCCAATGGAAGCATAGCTAGAGGGGTTTCAATCATTGATTCTTTCTGACCAGCCTATTATTTTTTCAGAGACTTGTCATGCTTGCGCTGCATGGTAAATAACAGCATTTCTGACTTTTCATATAGTTCCTTAGCAATCGACAAAAGGGTATTAGCCCCATCATATTTAGCTAATAAGCCAACTGCAGCATCAATTTTCAAACTCGCTTGAACTACAGCATCGCCAAAAACTTCACTAGGCTCACGTGTTTCATTGTGTGCAGTTGCGAGATCGGCTCCTCCTCTTAGCTTTTCCAGTGCGACAGGATTAACCAAAACTTCACCAATATTTTTAAGATCGGGATTTTGGCTCTTTATTAAAGAAGGCTTACCATCTTGTTTTGATCCATAAAAGTATATTAAAACTTCTTTTAGATTTTGGCTCTTTTTCTTGTTTATTGGGTATTCGCTAGGATTGATATTCCAACCTTTCGGAAGATCGAGAAACTCTTGATATTCTTTCCTGCCTAAAGCTGTATACAGATGAGAAAACGCGAATGGGCCGCGTTTTGAACGATCTTTTATGCGAAAAAGATTTTCCTCTTCAGCTTGTTCAAGAATTAATATTGCGCAAATATAAGCTCTAATAGTATCATTACTATCCCCAAGTTGTCTTGCTAGAGATTCAATCGTTAAACCTTTATCTTTGTCCTTTTTATACCAGTCAGTAACAAACCTCCCCTTGGCATAAGCATCCCACCTATAAGGGCCTGTAATATGCTTAAAACCAATTAAAGCTTGAGCATCTAAACGCTCATTAACCCTCCATATACTAACCTTTTCAATAGATTCTAATTTATCTTGAGAAATTTCAGAAGGTACTGATATTTTGCATTCTCTAGCAAGGTTTCTATCTTTAATCAGCTTTATCGAAGCGAGCCGTCGATTTCCCTCAAGGACAGTAAACGGGCCATACTCATTCTCACCCCAGACAATTAGCGGTTCAAGGTTAATATAACCATTTGCGCAAATTGATTGAATCAATTCGTCTAATGCAGCAATATCCCGCAATGTACAAATAATACTTTTTTCATCATTGGGTTCCAAATCATCGCCCGTGAGAAGGCGAGGATTTTGATAATCGAACTTCAATAATGAGACTGGACAATTCTCAGTGGGTACACCTATTTTCGCTTGAAAAGTAGCCACCTTAACTATCAACCTTAAATGTTGTTATTTGCTTTTTCACAATGTCATCTCAATCTCTTTTAGCACCTCCGCCCCACTCGGCAACCCTGAATCCCTGAGTTTCTTCAATGGCATACTGACGACATTGTCACAGCGGTACATATGCCCGGCATGGTCGATGCCCGGTGCGCCGACAGGAATGTAAACCGATGGCTCTTGTTCGAACACCATGCCTGACCGGCCAATCACGATGCTGGGAATAGCAACAACCGGCGGAGTCTGACGGGCATTCAGCGTAGCCACCCACACCAACACATCGGCCTCGCCATTCGCCAACAACTTAGACATGGAGTAGTGGTAGGGGTCAAATTCGGGGTAGCCACGCGCATAGCTAATTCGGCCCGGATAGCCCGTCTGCCACGCGAATACTTGGCTGGCGGTGCGATGTCCGTCCTGCCCTCCTAAAGGCAGCACAGCGGCCCGTGTCTCGCCTGATTGGTTGATTGCGACAATAGCTTGGCAAAGCTGTTGGATAGTCAGTTCGGCATGAGGATAATTCAAATGCCCCGCCGACCAAGTTACCACGCTGTATTTGGCCGTTTTTAGCTTATCAATGACGGCTCGCAACTCAGTCACGGCAAGGCCACCGATGGTTTCGACTTGCAGACTGACCCCTCTGGCTACAGCATTCAGGGCAGCGGCGATTTCCGGGTAGCTTTCCATGGGACATGGCAGAACGAGTGCCTTGCGCCCATCAGGAGCAGTCGAAGCATTGCCCGACGGGGGCCGACCAATGTAGATGATTTCCCGTTTGGCGGTGTCCTGTCCAAAAAGGGTTTCTTTGTTCCAGATGAGACGTTCGTAAAAACGGGGAAAGTCGGCTTCAATGTCGCTGCCGAATACGACCAGCACCTCGACCCGATTTTTTAATTCGCCCAAGGTCGTCGCCACCCAACCGGTGTCGGACAGGACCAGCAAATTGCGCAAACTGGCCTCTGCGCGAGATTTGTCCATCACTCCACCGCAATGGTCAGCCAAGGACAAAGCGGCGCGGGTGTCGTTGACATCGGTTCCAAAACCGCTGAACAAAGGTAACCGGGCGTCTCTCAAATAGCCTGCCGCCGCTGCAACGGCCTCTTCCAACGTGACGGTTTTGCCGCCCACACGAGGCAGAGTGTCGGTGATAGGCTGTTCAAAACCAGCTACGGTGATGGCATCTCCATTTGCCAACACTTTGATTTCATTGCCAGTCACTTGTATCTTCAAATCGTCCGAGGCAATGCCACAAAACGGGCTGGGTACGTTTTCCCAAATCTGGCTGCTGCTGTCGGTCATGCTTTTCCCTCTTGTTATGTCGTAGTATGGTGAAATGAATGGGTTGCCTCTGGTTCCAAAATCAACCCAGAAGTCGTCATTGGCACTGGCATAAGCCTCATGAAGTGTCTAGGCCATCGCTAGAAGCCAGAAATATCGTAAAAGAATAGGTAATTTAGCCTTTTTTTTCAACTTGCTTGCGTTTACCACTGTATAAACCACCCACAAGAATAGTAAGATCAATAAAAAAGAAACGCCCACTCAATGCAGGAACCCTCCATGACCCAAAACCATCGAAAACCAGATAGCCATGCAGATAGCTTGAAATCAGCCGAATTGGAACACAAATCGGACTCCGAGAACAATGAACATATAGCCGTCCCCAACTTGGAAGCCGCCAAAGAAATTGAGGCAATCAGCCATGAACCCACGGCTTTGTTGGTGGCAAACGCCCCGCATGGCTCCGAGGAGGACAGCGAAGATGCCGAATTGCCGCCGGGCTATCCTTACCCTGATCGCATCCGCAGACGCGAATATGAGCGCAACAAAAAGGATTTGCAAATCGAATTGCTGAAAGTGCAAAGCTGGGTCAAAGAAACCGGCCAGAAGGTCGTCGTATTGTTCGAAGGTCGCGATGCGGCCGGCAAGGGCGGCACCATCAAGCGTTTCATGGAGCATTTGAACCCGCGTGGCGCCCGCGTGGTGGCGCTGGAAAAGCCCACCGAGGCTGAACGTGGGCAATGGTATTTTCAGCGTTACATTGACCATTTTCCAACCTCTGGAGAAATGGTGTTCTTTGACCGCTCATGGTACAACCGTGCCGGGGTGGAGCGGGTCATGGGATTTTGCCGCCCATTGGAATACTTGGAGTTTTTGCGCCAAACCCCCGAACTGGAAAGAATGCTGGTGCGCAGCAACATCAGACTATTCAAATATTGGTTCTCGGTGAGTCGAGACGAGCAACTGCGCCGCTTCATCTCCCGTCGCGACGACCCCCTCAAGCACTGGAAGCTTAGCCCAATCGACATCAAGTCGTTGGATCGCTGGGACGATTACACCGAGGCCAAAAAGGCCATGTTCTTCCACACCGACACGGCCGATGCCCCATGGACGGTGATTAAATCCGACGACAAGAAACGCGCTAGGTTGAATTGCATGAGGCATTTCCTGTATTCGCTGCCATACCCCAACAAGAACCATAAAATCGCCCATTTGCCAGATCCTTTGTTAGTCGGTGAGGCATCCAAAGTATTGGAGGAAGACGAGCGAATTATGAGTCAATTTTAATCATGAGAGCTTCTTCAGCAGGTCGGCTTTTTGTGCTTCATATTCTTCTTTGCTGATGACACCTTTCACCATGAGACCATGGAGTTTCTCCATTTTTGCCACGATTAACAACTCATCCTTTTGTTTCTCGTATTCTTGGGCGCTGATGATACCCTTGACCATCAGCGCATGAAGCTTCTCCATGGTCTCCAGTCCCTGTTTTTCCGTAGCAGCCGCTTCCGTGGCATGAATCGCCTCGATAAAGGGTTTCCCTGGTAGAACTGACGATTGGACTAAGTCAGCCCTCTTTGAAGAAACAGGAAAAGCCGACGGGAGTTTTGTTGGGGAGGCATTAGTACCCCCCACGCTTTTGTCTTGTTGGGTGGGCGAATTTTCTCGATCCAAGGCCGACGATTGTGGACGCACTTCTGGCCTATTGTTGGTTCCGTCCGAAACATTCACCTTAATTTGCACTTCCGGCATGAACGGAATGTCACGGTCTTCACGGCTGTCAAGGGATGTTTGCGGAATATAGTCAAACTCGACACGATGCCAAGACACACCGCCATCCGTAGTGGCAAGCAAAGTGGCATTATTACCCACTATCCATCCGGTTTGAGGATTGACAAATTGGATTCCATTGAGGGTTTCCATGCAGGTGCTGTCTTGGAGAACCCAATTTTGACCGCCATCTTGACTGGCAACGACAAAGCCATCTTCCCCCACAATCCAGCCATATTGATTATCAAAAAAATGGATGCAGGTTAATGATGCATCAATACCTCCAGAATGCTTGATCCACTGTTGCCCACCGTTTACTGTCGTCAGCACCGTTCCCTGCTCACCCACCACCCATCCACGGTCGGAATCAAAAAAATGCAGACTGGTAAGCTTGCTTTTCGTCTTGGTTTTTTGCGATACCCAAGTCAGACCTCCGTCATAGCTGACGAAGATCGACCCTTTATCGCCCACTACCCAACCCGTATCAACGTTGACAAAGAAAACACTGGTGAAATTGACATCCGTTTTGGCATAAATCGGTTGCCAAGTTCTGCCACCATCGCGGGTGAGCTGTATCGTTCCTGCATTTCCAACTGCCCAACCATGAACCTCATCCAAAAAAAACAATGACTTGATGAATTCGTAAGTTGCACTCACCCGTCCATGCCACGTCATACCCGCATCATCTGTGGATAGAATAGTTCCATTCCTCCCCGCTGCCCAACCGCGTAGGCTGTCAATGAAACGGACACTTTCCAGATTTGCAGTTATATTAAAGCCTTGAGCTTGCCATGTCGCACCCCCGTCATGCGACGCGAGAATCATGCCTTCCTCCCCTACGACCCAGCCATGCTTTTCATCCACAAAGTGGACTTTCTTTAAGGCTGTTTTGGGTTTGGCGTAAAGCAACTGCCAAGTCTGGCCCGAGTCGTTGGTGGCAAGTATTGTGCCGTCCGCCCCTACAATCCAGCCATTCGAATCATCGGCGAATCGAACACAATCAAGCATGGAACGACATTGACCTTGGTATCTTAGCCAATGCTTGCCACCATCGGACGTGCCCAGAATGATGCCATTATCGCCTACAACCCAACCCTGTTGCGAGTCTGCAAAATAGACACTGGACAAATCCGCGTCCGTTGCACTGGGTTGCATTTTCCACTCAAATCCGCCATTGGTGGTGGCAAGAATAATGCCCCGATTACCCACCACCCAACCGTGCTGGCTATCGACAAAGTGAACCGATGAGAGCCTTTCAACAGTGGGGGTTTCCTGGGTTTGCCAAGATTGCCCCCCGTCAGAAGTGGCATATATCTCGCCATTCCAGCCCACAACCCAGCCATGTTGCCCATCTGCAAAATGGACATAGGTCAGCGTCTGCCCGGACAAAACCAAAGACTGCCAATTTTTTCCTCCGTCGTAGGTAGCGAAAAGCATACCTAACCAATCGACCACCCAACCCCTTTTATCATCCGCAAAATGCACACCAGTGAAGGTCCGGCGGGTATTGATGCCTTGCATCTGCCATTTTTTTCCGCCGTTGCTAGTCATAAGAATCACCCCGTCTTCACCGACCACCCAACCCTTTCGCCCGTCCACAAAGTAGACGCTCCAAAGACGTTCATTGGTCTTGCTAGGCTGGGATTGCCAAGTCAGCCCGCCATCATGGCTAGCTATGATCGTACCTCTTTCACCCACCGCCCAAACTTTACTCGTACCGGGTAAAACAAATACAGCCAACAATTCGGGAAAGCCCACCAATGTTCCTAACCGATGCAAATCCGCTGACCTTTGCATTGGCCCAATGGGTTGAGGGTCATTCACTGTCATCGATTTTTCCACCACCGAAGCTCGTGTTTTTTTCATTGAGCCGACTAATGTTGCTATGGGCTTAAACCACCCCGCCCAATTCCACACTATAGTCTTTCTCTCAACCGCTGGCTCCTGTGTCTCGGACTCATCCGACGAGGGTTCTGATACCGCTGCCTTGGTAATCTCCCCATGACCGGAATATTGCTTCTTATCCCATGACCCTAAGAGAATAACCAGTAAACAACCGGGCCAAACCAAAAAGTACCAAGGGGCAGGATATTGACTTAGCTGAGGTATTGTCCATGACTGGCCCCCATTATGACTGATGATGGGAAGTCCGCTGGCCCCGACGATCCAGCCAAACTGTTTGTCAACAAAGCGCATTGTGTTGAGGCTCTCTGCCGTACCTGAGTCAACGGCTTGCCAAGATTGACCTCCGTTTTGAGTGGAAATAATGAGTCCTTTTTCCCCCACAACCCAACCCTTTTCAGCGTCAATGAAAAATACGTCACGCAAGGTTTCAGAAGTTCCGCTGGCTTGCATTAGCCAACTTTGCCCGCCATCGAAGGTATTGACAATAATTCCTCTTTCCCCCACAGCCCAACCTCTGTTGGCATCGGAGAAATAAATACCTGAAAAGCTTGCAGTAATTTCGGTGGATTCAAATACACTCTGAACAGACCAAGTTTGCCCTCCGTTTTCCGTGTGGACAATGACCCCTTTCGCACCCGCTGCCCAACCATTCATAGGGTCAATAAAATGGATTGCCCAAAGGTTTTCCTCGACCCTTGATTCTTGCAACTGCCAAGTATCCCCGCCATCGATGGTTGCGATGATTAACCCTTTTTTCCCTACGGCCCACCCTGTTTTATTGTCTAAAAAAAAGGCTTTGTTTAATTTGTCCCTTGCCCCACTCATTTGAGCTTGCCAGTTCATTCCTCCGTCATGGGTGGAAACAATGGAGCCTTTGTCACCGACAACCCATCCTGAATGTTCATTGACGAAAAATACAGAATTAAGTTCCACATTTGATAGTGATAGGTTTACAGGAACCCAATGATTTCCTGCATCCCCTGTGCTAAACAAGCGTCCAGTTGTATTGATGGACCACGCCCGATGTTGGTCAATATAAGCGCTATTGACAAACTCCCTTTCTGATCCCCTAGCTTGGGGTAACCATGTTTTGCCGCCGTCATCGGTTGCGAGTATTGTCCCGTTTGCGCCAACCACCCAACCCTCTTGGCTGCTCGTAAAAGAAATGCCAGCCAAGGGTTGAAGGGTATTGCTGGATTGAATCTGCCAACTTTCACCTCCATCTATCGTCGCCAAGATTGCACCATTCCAACCCGCAACCCAACCATTTTGAGAATCGGTAAAATAGACGGATGCCAAATCTTCCGTACCGTCCCCATATTGGACTCGATTGGATTGCCAGGTTTGACCGCCATCGACGGTCACAAGCAAATTGCCTTGATTTCCCACCAGCCAGCCATGTTGAGCATCGGCAAAGTAAACACCATTGAGTTTTGCCTTGACCTGTGAGCTTGCTATTTGAAAACTCGCCCCCCCATCGGCAGTTGAAAGAACGACACCGTTCCAACCCACAATCCACCCATGCATTAGATCAGTGAATTGAACTTTGCTGAGGTTCTCTTTGACGTTGACGGTTTGAGGTAGCCATGTCTCCCCGCCATTCTGAGTACTCAGTATGGTTCCGTTTGCCCCGACAGCCCAACCATGAGTCTCGTCAACAAAATCAACACCATTCAACGCAACGACCGTACCAGAAACTTGTGGTTTCCAATTCTCTCCACCGTCCTCGGTGGCAACAATAGTGCCGTCAAAGCCCACAGCCCATCCCCTTCGTGCATTGACGAAACGAACACTGTTCAAATTTACCGTGGTGTGACTAGTTTGAATTGTCCAGTGCCTTCCACCATCGTCAGAGTGAATGATCAAGCCGTCTTCGCCCACCGCCCAAACTTTGTCAGTGCCGGGAAGCGCAAAAACACTTTTCAGGTAAGCGGACAGTTGCGGCGCTCGCAAAATTGCGTTACGTTCAACGGGAAACCGCCAATAATCCAAACTGAACATTGAACTGGATGTTTGCCAGGGACTAAACCTGACAGATTGGTTAAAGGCGAACCCACTAAAAATCAACAAAGCGGTCAGTGCAAACCAGTTCGCTGACCGATTTAACCGGAATTTGAATCGTTTGTGTGCAATCTTGCCGAAATCAAGCATTAAATTTAATCACTCCAGGATACTCGATGACGAGTCGTTTCATACATGCAAAGGCTAAACCTGAGATGCCCTATTTTCCCAATTGAGCTGTTAATCGACCATGAATCCTCTACTTTACAAAGCTTATCCGCTAATGTCCCTCACTATTGACATTTTAACGAACCCTTCGGCCCATTCATCCAAAGAAATCAGTAAAATAGCCCTACTTTATCTAGTCATCAATGCTTTCTGGGCCACGTGGCTGTGGCTTGGCACTAAAAAGGTGGCTGATTTTACACTATCAGCCCTGCTGGCTTATGTCTTGGCCCTGCCATCGCTCGTGTTATATCTGCTGCCGATGTTGACCATCTTGAATGACGTGTGGACCCATGAATTCAGTTTTTCCAACCGCTTCATTTTGGTGTTTTATGTCGTGTTGGCAACGCAAATGTTGGGTGGATTTTATGCCATAGCCATCCGCTACCCCCGCAATCGACTGGCCCTAGGCTTGCAGGACGGCATGGCGATTTCCCTTTGGATGTGGCTGTTTTCAATCCCTATCGGGGTGGCATGGCTATGCTTGAACGCCTATCTAAGGTTTGTTTGAAGGCTCCGTCATCCGCAATGTTACCCAGCCTTGTGACTTGACTGCCAGTCTACGGCTCAAGGCTTCGTGATTAGCTCTGGACTTAAGCGCTCCTTCAACTCCTTGCCCTCATGGTAAATAAACAAAGCGCGCAATTGGTTCGCTTCAGCCGTCTTGAAGCCTTCTTGCTCGCCTTGGCAAAGCAAGGCTGTGTCCCATGCATCGGCCCAAGCCGGGTCATCATGCAGCACGGTCACAGAAAGCAGATTGTGGTCTACGGGTTTGCCCGTCTTCGGGTTGAGGATATGCGAGTAGGTTTTGCCATTTTCCTCAAAAAAGTTGCGATAAGTGCCCGAGGTCATCACTGCCTCGCCATTGGCTTGATGAATGGTGATGATTTTTTGCACCTCCCGAGCAAACGGCGTGGGCTTCTCAATGGCAATTCTCCATTCCCCGCCATTGGATTTACGGCCCTTCACCATCATCTCGCCGCCGATTTCCACCATATAATTTTGGATACCGTTGGATTCCAACAGCTTGGCGATGGCACCGACTGTATAGCCTTGGGCAACGGATGACAAATCGATGCCCACTTCAGGGTCTTTCTTCATGATCCTAAGACGCTCTTCGTCAAGGACAATTTTATCCATGCCAACATGAGCCAGCACTCGGTCAATGTCGGCTTGGGTCGGCACTTTCATGTCATGCCGGGAAAAGCCCCAGAGATCGAACACTGGTTTAATGGTTAGGTCAAGGCAACCGTTGGTCTTCGAGTACACGTCTTTGGATATGGAAAGCAAATCGGCGATTTCCCTGGACACAGGCAGCCATTCGGAGGTTTTTTGCCGGTTCAATCGGGAAATTTCCGAATCTTCGCGGTAGTTGGACAGTTTGATGTCAATGTCCGCGAAGACATTTTCCACCGCCTTGTGCAGTTCCTCAGGCTTGACATCCAAACCGCTTAGCACCATTTTGATATGATAGGTGGTGCCTTGGGCAGCACCTGACAGTTCGGTTTCATCACCCGCAGGCTGGCAGGCGGCAAGAAAAAACGCAGCCAATAAGGCGCTGCCGAGTCGTTTGCTGATATTCATATCGGGAAGCATATTTTAAATTTACTGTTTGAACAATATTGCCATGGGCAGCCGAGTTGATCGATTGTCTCTCAATCAGCACCCAAATCAACAACAATGGGTGGCACATCCTTGTATTTTACTCTAAGCTAGTGTTTCATAATTCGTTTGATGCCATATTGCGCACCATTGCCGGGATCGTTCAAGTTCACGGAATCTGCCAATGTGGCGCATTGGCCTAACGACAAACACCATTATGCAACCATTTCACAGCACAAAACGAAGACCGGGCATAAACAATTGCAGCCATCTGTCTACTGGTTTACAGCCAGACACGGTATTATTAGATGATAAACTATCGCTGCCAATGGTAGCATTTGCTACTCAAACAATCCCAAAAGCATCGCTGAACAATCGATAAACTAAAGAAGAGGAATTTATGCGAAATTGGAAAAGACTGCTGATGATCCTCGCCGGGGTGCTTGTTGCCTTGAACGTGGTCGTAATTGTAATGGGGATCACGCTGACCGATTTTCTGGTCGATTTCTGGTGGTTCAGTTCTCTCGATTACGGGAGCTACTTCTGGCTGCGTGTAATCTACCGTTATATTTTTTTGGGTGGGGTGACAATCTTCTTCTTTATTATCTTTTTCATGAATTTCTGGGTAGCCTCGGGCTTTCTAGGAGTGGATAAGACCGCCTTTTCAGCCCTTGGACGCGATGCCGACGACAACCAGTACCGCAAAGTGCTGCGGCTATTCCAAAGTGGCTCCATGAAGGTCTACATCCCGATTGCGCTGATTTTGGCAATCATGATCGCCAAGCCTTTCTACAGCCAATGGGAAAGCGCCTTGCTGTTTTTCTTCGGGCCAAACTCAGGGATAAATGACCGGGAATATGGAAGAGACATCAGTTACTATCTGTTCAGGCTGCCCATCATTGAAGTGGTCGAAAGAGAAATGTTGATTGCCTTTTCCGTTTTGTTGCTGGCCATAACCTTCCTCTACTGGCTGGAGCATCAACTGATCCCCGAACAGAAAAAAGCATGGCCGAAAGGTGCCAAGATTCATTTGAGCCTACTCGTCTTCGTGACCGCCTTGATCCTGGCCTTCAGCTTCTGGTTGAACCTGGACTACCTGCTGTACACCTCGGTCCATCAGCCCGTCTTCTTCGGGCCAGGCTTTGTCGAAATGAACTACCTGAAGCCACTCATCTGGGTCTCAGTGATCGCCTTGATGGCGGCGACGGTGAGCGGGATTTATTGGGCCAATGTCGGCAAGGGCTTCAAGACGACCATTGGTTTTTTGGTGGTCTTCCTGTTGGCCTGGGGGCTTAGGTTCAACAACATTTTGCCTGATACGATTAATCGATTTTTGGTCAAGCCCAACCCGGTCAAGTTCGACCGCAATTACATGGCCTACAACATAGAGGCAACGCTGAAGGCATACGACCTCGAAGACCTCAGCACCATCCAAGTGACCGAAGCGACCGGCCTTAAAATGATCGAGCCGGACATTCGCCAGCATCTGCATAACATCCCGGTGTGGGACCCCGAATTCCTAGACGATGTCTATCAACAGTTGCAAGGCATCAGGCCGTATTATAATTTCACCGAAGTGGATGTGGCGCGTTACCCGCTAAACGGGATGATCGAGCAAATCAACCTTGCGGCGCGTGAAATCAACATTGAGAAGCTTCCAGCCGAGGCACAGAACTGGGAAAACACTCATCTGCGCTATACCCATGGCTTTGGCGCGGTGATCACGCCAGCCGCCCAGGATGGCGAAACGCCGATGAAATGGTTCCTGCGGGATTTGAGCCTACAATCCGACCAAGGGTTCAAGATTGAAAAGCCGGATATCTATATTGGCGCGGAAAATTTGACTTACGCCATCGTACCCAACAGACTCAGAGTTCCCGCCATTTCAACTTTTGATGACATGGGTTCTAGCCAAAGCTATTCCGGCAAGGATGGCATTCAGCTTTCGTCCCTATTCCGCAGGTTGCTGATGTCGATCTATTTCCGGGATCGTAATTTGTTTTTTTCACTCAACATCGACTCCGAAAGCAAGGCATTGTTCCGCCGCAACATTATTGATCGCGTCAAAACGCTGACCCCTTATCTTTCCATTGACAACGACCCCTATATTGTGGTGACTTCGAAGCGGATTTACTGGGTGCTGGATGCCTACACGACATCGAATTGGTTTCCGTTTGCCCAAGACTTTCGCTATACCTTCAAGGATTTCAAACGCGAGGATAAAAAGACCTTCAACTACATTCGCAATTCGGTAAAGATCGTCATCGATGCCTTTGACGGTACGGTGGACTATTACATCTCAAATACCAAAGACCCGATCATTCAAGGCTACAGCAAAGCCTATCCCAACCTATTTAAGGACATTGCGGCCATGCCCCCGTTGCTGCGCCAGCAATTGCGTTACCCGCAGGATATTTTCCAGGTGCAGATGAGTATCTATGCCAAGTACCATCAAACCGATCCGGCCCTCTTCTACCAGCAATCGGAAACTTGGGACTTCGCCAAGGTGGCTGACAAGCCGGTCAAGCCCTATTACCTGACCACGCTATTGGATGGTGCCAGAGAGCTACAGCCTTTCGTCTTGCTCAATCCGATGACACCGATCGGACGCAACAATCTGAGCATGTTGGCGGTGGCCGGGGTGGATCGGTTGGATGCCGCCGGAGCATTGTTTGAAAAGGAAATTATCGTTTACAAGTTCAGCCGCGAAATTCAAGTCGACGGGCCATCGCAAGTCAGCGCACTGATTGACCAAAGCCCTGAAATTTCACGCTTGTTCTCGCTATGGGATCAAAGAGGGTCAAAAGTGGTGCGGGGGCGTATCATCGTACTACCGATAGGCAAGTCGATTATCTATGTACAACCGATTTACTTGGTTTCGACAGGAACCACCAAGATACCTGAACTCGTCCGTATCGTCCTTTCCATGGGTAACGAGGTCGTCATGGACACGAGTTTGGAGGGGGCTTGGAACAAGTTGGAAGCCCGCTTGCATAGGGATCAGCAATTCACCCCTGAAGGAGTCAGGATTCAAAAGTCGCAACAGCCAGTTGAAAATCTGCCTTCTGCCGACCCGATGTAAGCCATAAAACCCGCCGCAGCCATTCGAGGTTTCGCCAAGAATGGCTGTGGCAGCCGCTTTAGTTTGGTGAGTTTAATTCGTGGGAATCGCTTCGCCACCTGGCAGGCCCGGATAGGGGATGGCTCCACCCGTGGGATTATTCCTGCCTTTTCCTTGAGTAGGAAGAGGTTTCTCCTGCTCCGGCTCATCCGTCCCTTCTTCCTCCGTAGGCACCTCCATCGTATCCAATTTGTCGGCCATGGTCGACCCAGTGTCGATAGACACCTGGTTCTTTTCCACTAGGGTCAGTTTATTGCCAATTGTCGTGAAATAGACTTTTAAGCTTCCTTTGAGGACACGCGGACCCGAAATGAGGTACTGTTCCTTTACCGAATATTCAAACAGTGCCGATTCCATGTCTTCGCCTACGGTCCGCTCTAATGGCTCTCCGATGGCATCGTGATGACCGTTTTGGGCAAAAAAGGCACTTAGCGAAATTTGGTCGCCCGTGGGAACGCCCATGCCGTTAAACGTACTGAAAAAACCTTGAAGCTTTGCGCGCGCCATGACTTTCCCATTGATACCCGGTGGGAACTCATGTTCAAACTTCAGCACAATTTCTTTTTTTATAGGGGCTTGAGCTACGAAACTCGAATTCAATATGGAAATGCTGTTAACTTTATTGCTGTTGTAACAAACCCTTGGAATTTTGCCGTGTTCGCTGGGTACAATTTTCACGCCGGGAAAGCTGCCGAAAATTTCGACGCAACTCGCACCGGGCAGTTGCCCTTCCAACCGAATGCCCTGAATTTCCACCACCAGAGCCGAAACGGAAGTCGGTGCAAACAGGGTCCAAAGCAAACATACCGATAACAATCGTTTGGGCCTTTTCATGGAACTCCTCAAAATGTAGGTTTAATAATTAATGACATGTGGGTTTCCCCCACCCGGCTTGGGCTGTGTAATCCAAGCCATGGTCGGGCTTCGTAAGGTAAAGCATAACCAAGCTTGTCGGGAAAGTCTCCCGTATTCTCAACTTCAATCCCCGTCAAAGGGCATTTATCCCATAGTTACCAAACAATTATGAATCAAATAGACGTAATTATCATCGGTGGAGGCGTTTCCGGCCTGATGTGTGCCCGCGAACTTTCCGATGCAGGCAAACGGGTTGCCATACTCGAAAGGCAGTCACTAGCGAAAGAATCATCATGGGCGGGTGGAGGCATACTCTCCCCGCTAAACCCATGGCGCGCCGCAGAACCCATCACGCAGCTTTGCCGCTGGAGTCAAGCCGCCTACCCTCACATGGCGGAAGAACTCAAATCAAGCACAGGAATCGACCCGGAATGGCTGCTTAGCGGCCTGTTATTCAGTGATTGCCAAGAGCTTGGCATCGCCAAAGCATGGGCCGATACCCATGCCACCCGTTACGAATCGATGAACCCCACCGATCTGGCGGGGATCGAACCCAATATCCGCCCAAAGGCTGGTAGCCCACTGCTATTGCCCGATATTGCCCAAGTACGCAACCCGCGCCTGCTACGGGCATTACGGACAGATTTGGCCCGTCGCGGGGTGAAATTGTTGGAACGACACCCAGTGGATCACATCAAGATAGAAAAGGGCAGGGCGGTAAGTGTCATCGCCAACCATCAAACCTTCACGGCCCAAGATTTTGTCGTCACGGCTGGGGCTTGGTCCGGCCTTGTGGCATTCAATTCGGGTTTGCCAGAACTGCCGATCATGCCGGTCAAAGGTGAAATGCTCATCTTCCAAGCACCCCCCGGACTTTTGCAGCACATGGTCTTGAGCGAAGGACGCTATTTGATTCCTCGCAAGGATGGCAAGATACTGGCTGGCAGCACCATTGAAAACGCACAATTCAATAAAGGCACCACCGAAGTGGCTTTTGAAGCCTTGAACGCATTCGCCATTTCCTTGCTGCCCGCGTTGCGGCACTGTAACATAGAAAAACACTGGGCCGGCTTGCGGCCGGGTTCAAGCGATGGCATTCCCACCATTGGGCCGCACCCAGATGTCGGCAACCTCTACTTCAACTGTGGGCATTTCCGCAATGGGTTTGTGATGGCCCCAGCCTCGGCGAAGTTGTTAGCCAATCATGTCTTGCAGCAATTACCCATCGTATCCCCTGAACCCTATCTTCCAACAGCAAAGGGGTAAGATTCGCATCGATTCATTCAGCAAACGCGGATAGTTTCCTAAAAACGCTAAATAGCTTGTAGGAAAGCACTAAAGTTCTCTATAATATTGATTCAACGCCGATGTAGCTCAGTCGGTAGAGCAGCACATTCGTAATGTGCGGGTCGTGTGTTCGATTCACATCATCGGCTCCAAAATATCAAAGCCTTACGGTCACATGACGGTAAGGCTTTTTTGTTGGTGCTACGCCAGTGCTACGGTTTGGGAAAATTGAGCCGTTTCAACCGTAAAATTTGCAAACTTAAATCTTTCGAATGGGTTGTGCTGATGTTCCATGATGTTGTAGCGTCACATCAAGATGCATGGCTAGGATGCGACCACTCAGCTTGATCCCGTGCGGGCAAATGCCGGTCACGATCATAGGGTGGCGTTTCATGGACGGGCATGGCATCGTCCGGGAAGTCATTGGCCCAATTTTGCCGGGTTTTTTCATCGGCATAGTAGCGTAGGTAAAGCTCAATATCTTCCTCGCTGCCACTGCTCACCAAGTCGATGTGCCAAGCCGAATACTCATCAATCGGCATGGTCGGGCCTTCATCCCGCAACACCTCATGCCACAACACCTGATAAAGTTCACGGTCGCTGAGGTGGTTGGTGCTGTAGAGAAACATGCGCAGCAAGGCCAGACCGCGTATCACTTCCCAGAGCTTAGGTTTAAGTTGCTCGTCATCCAACTCCTCAGGAGCAGTCAGTTCCATTCCGCCGCGTACCAACAAGTCAAAAGGCGTGGTCCATTCACCTTCCTCGTAGTTCACCACACGCTCCCAGAACTGTTCCCGCAACTTCGGGGGCATTTCTTCAGACTCAAAGAACGACAGTTCTCCGCCAGCGAGTTCTTTGGCCCGTCGTTGTAAATCTTGGATATGCTCTTGTATATCAGCGTTTTCTTGGATTTCAATAGGTGGTTTTTTGGTCATTTCAGTACCTTCTTGGAAGGGTTGTCAGCGTGGTGTTATAGCCTCAAGCATTGTGCAAGTCCGCCATTAATTCCTCGCTGGTCAAATCAATCGCTGCGACACCATAACGGTGCAGATCAAGCAGAAATCTTACCCTATCCATACCGGCCATAGCCGCAGCCGTGCCGCTGCAAATCCGTTTCATCTCGAATAACTTTGCCGCCATCGCCATTTTTGCCTCCTGTTCGAATTGCTCTGGGGATTGTTGCAGGGCATCAGGAAGTTTCTCCGGGTAATTCACCATGAGTTGCATATGGTTTCTCCTGTTGATTCAATTGCTCGTTCACAAGCTCCAGTTTGGAAATATAGTCTTTGGAAGAACTCGCTTTCTGTTAAGCATCCGGGAAGCTGGAGCTTCCAATGCGGGGTTCCCAAACTGGAGTTTGGGAACCAGCATAAGTGTTTGAATTGGATGTACCGGCGAATTTTAAGCCTAAGGCATATGGACTGATGTTACGCAGTGGTCTAGTTTTGGAGCGTCAAAGCTTGCTTTGACAGGCGAAGCAAGCTTCGCATTTTCAACTCTCTTGTCAAAGCAAGCTTTGACGCTCCCAATCCTACCCTTGACATTATTATGGCGTAGGGGTAAATACTGAACTTTGGCGCGGGATGCTGCCGTGCCAACTCATTATTCACAAGCTTAAGAAGGAATTTAGATCATGCCCGCACAACGCCATTTCCCGCAAGCCGAAGCCGACTGCATTATATGGCTGAACCTTTACGCCGCCAAGCTGGTTAAATACGGTCATCAAGGCGTTGCCATCGAAACCCGCATCAATGGCGGCGAATGGGGCTTACTCGGTCATTACACTCAAAAGCCCGTCTATGACGACCGCCCGCTTGCCGTCCCCGGCACCCCGTAAAGCCGCGACTACCGAATGTGCTGGTGGGACAAGGACGAAGCCAACGGTGAATGGAGCGCGGTGCAGACGGTGTTGGTGGGGGGTAAATTTGCCTCGCCAAGTTCACAAATTTAATCTGTCGTAGGACGGCAACCATTTGCCGCCATGGCTTGCCCCGACGGTTTTCGTCGGCATGGGATGCCGACCTACGGCACTGGCGAGCAATTTTTAATCGACGACAGGATTTTCCAAACCACAGAAATCGCCAGAATTTATGCTAAAGTGGCATGAATTTTGGTGAAGGCATTGCTTTTAGGTATAAAATATGACGATAATCCAACCTCTTGGCACTGAGTTGCTCTTGCTTCCGGAAATTTTTGACACTCATCTTTTCACCATCCCGGATTACCAACGCGGTTTCGCTTGGGAAAAAAAACAGGTAAATGATTTGCTCAAGGATATCGAGCATTTGATGAAAGATGCTAAGGATTTACGCTATTTTACAGGAACTCTAGTTTTAAGTCGTTCCAATGATGGGCAAAATGAGGAATATGATGTGGTCGATGGTTAGCAAAGACTGACTTCGCTGGTTATCTTGTTGCGTGTGTTAAGTGAACAACTGGATAACGATGAACGAGCAGCCGTTGATGAACGTTACCTCTGGCGTGGTAAAAAAGGAAATCGCCGCGCGGTGCTAAGGCTGAATTCGGATACTCGCCAATTCCATGAGAAAGTCGTGCTTGAAGATGGCAATCCAGCCAATGATCCTGCCAGTTTGAAAGCCCACGAACATTTGCTAGATGCTCGAAAGACCATGGAAGAATGGCTGGATGAACTCGACGACTCTGGGATTAGTAGCGATTCAATACTCAAAACCATAGAAACAAAACTTGGATTTCTCGTTTATTCTCCAAAAGAGAATGCCGAAACCGGCATCATGTTTGAGGTTATCAATAACCGTGGGAAACAACTCAGTGAATTGGAAAAAGTCAAAAACTACCTGATTTACTGCTGCGTAAAACTGGATGCCAAAAGACTTAGAGAAGAAATCAATGCCGATTGGTCTGGTTTACTGCGGAACCTTAACGATGCCAAAAAGGTATCGCCTACCGACGAAGGAGCCTTTTTGAGATACTGTGTAGCAGTCCATTTCAAGCTCAATAAGACCGTTAGCCAATATGGCTACGATGAACTGAAAAAATTGCTAAATATCGAAAAAGTGATGAAGTCTCAAGCCAGCAAGGATGGAGCTATTGATAAGATTGATAGCTTTGTCCGGTTTCTGAAAACTGCCTCACTTTGGTATGCTCGCTTGTATGGTCAGAAGCATCAAGGTGTGGAGACTAAAGTTGTTCAAGTTCTGGATCAGATTCGCGCACAGCAACAGCAGGCTTCGATCATGCCTTTATTCCTCGCGCTAGTAATCAAACTTCAGGGAAAAGGCGATGTATTATGTCGGCTTCTTAAATTGCTCGAAATACTCAATTTCAGAGTATATATGGCTCGTGGTATGACCTCCCGTAATGATACGGGGCAGGGGGATTTGTATTCCCTTGCTTCTTGGTACTATCATGATAAACTTAAAACAAGAGAAAAGATTGGGAAAGTTGTTATAGTAAGTCAGGAGCAAGCACTGGAAAAGAGTTTGGTGGATTTCATCATCTGGTACGCATCTGACGAGCGATTCAAGGACTCCTTACTTTTAGAGCCACACAGCCCTGATGATTTTTATAACTGGGGTGGTTTACGTTATTTTTTGATGAATTATGAAGCCAAAATCAATCCAAAGAAAACCATAAGGATTGATAATATTCTATTATCCCGCGAATCTACTAAAACTGGAGATTACCTGTCCGTTGAGCATCTTTGGGCACGAGCAAATCGAAATCGGGAAGGAGAAAACATCAGAGATATCGACAAATTTGAAAAGCGAAGACTAGGCAATTTCGTTCTGCTTGAACTTCGAATCAACATTGATGGTAACGCTAAAGGATTGGAACAAAAACTCCCAATTTATCTCGGGCCAAACAAAAAAGCAGAAGCAAGTAATTTGACACAAGTTCGGTTGATGGCAAATGATGCGAATGATGTAATTGCCAGTCTTGCTGATAATAGAAAATCAAAAGGCTATTATCTTGATTTACATCGCACTTTAAACGAAAAACAAGAAAATCGATACATCAAATTTGCCGAGGAGCGCTGGTCTATTAAGAAGTTTCTGGGCTATCGTCAATACCAGCAAGATGAAGCAGAGTAACGAGATAAAGCGGTAAGATGCATTTGTAGGGAGCAATAGCGGCTTGCCGCGTATTGCGCCGAATGTATGACCTCGCCGATTCTCGTCATGCGGCGCAATACGGCTTACGCCCGAAGCGCGGCGGTGTTTGTAACCCCGCCGCTTACGTTTTGTGCGCGTTGATGATGACGGGGAAAGTGCCACGTAGTAAGCCGATAAGGTCGGAAATATTCATTCCGGGCGTAAATGGCTAAATTGCCATTCCACTGCGAGAAATCCAATTAAAAAACCCACCCATGACCAAACAGGAAAAATTATTGGCCTCACTCCGAAACAATCCTAAAGCGGTTCGGTTTGATGACGCTTGCAAAATAGCCGAGCAGCTAGGTTTTTCACGGCAAGGTGGCAAAGGTTCACATCGGACTTATGGCAGGATTGACGAGCCGCTTTTGTTGAACTTCCAAAATCGTGGCGGGTACATCCTTCCTTATCAGGCAAAACAATTACTAGACATGGTGGACAAATATGCAACCCTATCTGATTGAAACCTTTTGGAGCGAGGAAGATAATGCCTACCTTTGCATCGCGCCGGATTTGCCGGGATGCAGTGCGGCTGGCGATACCCCTTTGGAGGCAATACAGGAAATGCAAGATGCCATGGCTTCTTGGCTCCAAGCTTGTTTAAATATGGGTCGAGAGTTACCTGTTCCCTTGGCAAAACCGCGCAAAGCAGCTTAACAACAGTGAACTATAAAGACATCATCACCATTAAACTAGACAAGCGCGGCGGCAAGCCTTGCATCCGTGGGTTGCGCATCACAGTATACGATGTGCTGGAATATCTGGCCTCCGGCATGATAGCGGAGGAAATACTTGAAGAATTCGACTATTTGAACGCGGAAGATATTCAGGCTTGCCTAAGCTATGCCGCCGACCGGGAGCGGCATCAACTCATCGTCAACGCATGAAACTTTAGCCGGGTTGGAAAACGAACCTATCATTGCCCAACATTTCCATTTAGACTATTCACTCAACCCTCGTATGGAGAATTCAGATGATTTCACTTTCTAATGTCACCCACCGCCACCCGGATATACTCAGTGGGACCTCTGTGTTTGTGGGAACCCGCGTCCCCGTTCGTTCTCTATTCGACTACTTGGAGGGGGGCGATACTTTGGAAGAGTTTCTGCATCAGTTTCCTTCCGTTAAGCGCGAACAAGCCATTGCCGTGCTTGATGCGGCCTGCGAATCCGTGACCGCCGATGCGTATCTTGTTGGATGAGAATTTCCCGGTCGACTTTGCCAAATTGCTGGTCGGGCATGAAATAGCAACCATCCACAGTCTCGGTTGGTCTGGCATCAAAAATGGTGAGTTACTTCGCCGCGCACAGGGAATATGTGAGGTTTTCGTCACCCTTGATCGCAATCTGGAGTTTCAACAAAACATTAAGGTGCTGACCTTCGGCATTGTGGTTGTTCGCGCCCGTTCCAATCGGGTCGCAGACCTCAGCCCTCACATCGAAAGCATCTTTGCGGCTGCTAATCGTGTTCTGCCGGGCCAAGTCGAAAAAGTGGGTGCTTAATGCCATAAGGCGCGAGTGGGACTCCGCGTAACAATCACAAAGCGGGACGGGATTTGCAATCCCGCCCCAAACGTTTTGTATATGGCTTGTAGTGCCTGACATGGCACGAAATGTTGTGGGCAGGATTTCATAAACATAACCTATCCGGCTTGGATCTTTTCTGAGTATAGCCGAAGGGGCTTCTGCCTACTCTACGCCATTAACCGACTGGAATTAAACCCTGTCCGCCCCTACAATAATGGCCTGTGCAAGTTTGTGGAGAAACCGCCATGCCCCAACTGACCGTGCATAATATCAATCCAGAACTAGTCCGCCGCCTTGAATCGCGGGCCGCTCTCCACGGCCATTCCATTGAAGCCGAACATCTCAACATTCTGCAAGCCGCGCTGATGGATGCGGGACAACAGCGCAGTTTTAAGGAAGCGTTGCTTGATATGCCGAATGTGGGCGAGGACGCAGATTTTGAGCGGATTCAGGATACCGGACGTGATGCACCCGAGTTTTCTGCTTGACACTAACGTACTGAGCGAACTTCGCAAGCGCCAGCGATGCCATTCGAGGGTACGCGAATGGACGGCTTCATCCTCGCCACCCGAAACGTGGAAGACATCCGACGTACCGGGGTGCGCTGGTTTAATCCATTCAATTGGGATTCGTCTACCCAAGGTGGCTGAGACTACAAGGCCGTAAGACGAAACCATTCCCGCGTGTTGCATCAAATGATGGTTAATTTTTTCGACGATATGAATTCTAATCTACATGAGCGATTGCCCAATGCGGAAAAAGCAGTACAAGCTAAGGGATTACTGCTTAAATCCTTCCCATATCGAAGGCAGGCACAAGGCAAGGGTGTTTGCGGCGACTTTGGGGATCGGGCAAGATGATGCCGACTGGCTATGCACGGCGATACAATCGGCAATTCAGAAGGCATCGGTCACCCACGCCGTACCTCACCCTTATGGTGTCCGCTACTGTCGATGTGGCTTTGGTTCGGGATAACGCTCAGGCGATGGTGAGAACCGGTTGGATGATACGCGCCAACGAAGATTTTCCGCGCTTGGTGACTTGTTTTGTTTTATGAGGAAATGGTTATGACGATGAGTGTGCTGGACACTGTGGCACTGTGCCGCGACCGTGTAGATTTGGGGCTTCCCTCCGGCTTGGTCGGGGTAATCGTTGAGGAATGGGAACCCGGAATTTTCGAGGTTGAGTTCGCGGATTTGGAAGGCCGCTCTTATGTATTCGCCACCTTAACCGCCGACGATTTGCTCCCGCTGCATCATTCTCTTGCCGAGGCTGCTTGAACGTAATAAGGCCGTAACTTGGGCGCAATAAACAGTTGGGTAACTGATCCCCCAAGTCTGCTCAAATATGGGCCGAGAGTTACCTGTTCCCTTGGCAAAACCCCGCAAAGCAGCTTAACAACAGTGCTGAGGGCGGCAATCTTACAATAACCTAAGGAATTGGGATGTCATCGGTAGGCATAGGATTTTCAACCAACTTTAAAAAATGCCTCCAACAATTTCGCAAAGTCAGCCATGCCTTTTAGCATGTTTTCTTCGATTTCGGTCATGGTGATTTCTTGGTTGGATTTTCCTGCCGCCCAATTGGCGACGATGGCACTAGCGGCATAATCCATGCCCATTTCACGCGCCAATGCGGCTTCTGGCATTCCTGTCATGCCAACCATGTCTCCGCCATCCCGTTCGATGCGGGTAATCTCCGCCGGTGTTTCCAGTCGCGGCCCTTGGGTGCAAGCATAGACGCCGCCGTCGATTACCCGTATTCCCGCCCGGAATCCGGCATCGAGCAATCTTTTCCGCAAGTTGGGTGAATAGGGATGAGTAAAATCGATATGGGTGACATGGTCGAGATTGTCCTCAAAAAAAGTCCCGGCTCGCCCATGGCTGTAGTCAATGATTTGACTTGGTATGATAATCTTGGCTGGACCCATGTCGGCCCTGATGCCTCCCACGGCAGCGGCGGCTATGATGGCATTGACCCCAGCTTCTTTGAGTGCGGAAATATTAGCCCGATAATTGATGCGGTGGGGGGGAATGGTGTGCTTTTCACCATGACGGGCGAGGAACACAATTTCAGCACCGTAGAAGATTCCGTGAATCAGGTCAGAGGAGGGTTCGCCCCAATGGGTCATCCGCTTTTCCCTATGGGTTTCCTCAAATTCTGGCAACCAAGACAAACCCGTGCCGCCGATAATGGCTATTTGTGTCATTTGACTATTCCAACCTTAAGAGAGATTGCCATCCTTGGTCGTTGTAGTCCGGCATCCCTGCCAGAATGACGGATTGTTATCTAATGCCCTTTGCAAGCGTATAGCCCTGGGGCATTGCGCAGATAATTCTTGTAATCCAAACCATAACCAAACAAGTATCGGTTCACCGCTTCCAAACCGATAAAATCGGCTCGGCAAGGCCGTTCCCGTCCGATTTGCTTGTCAATAAGGACGGCCATCAATATTTCGGCTGCGCCTTGTTCTACGCACCATTCTTTGATGACCGATAGGGTTAAGCCTTCATCCAAGATGTCATCCACCAATAACACGGTTCTGCCTTGCAAGGGAAGGCTAGGTTTAAGCAACCATTGGATTTGCCCACCACTGGTTTCGCCTCGGTAACGGCTGGCCTGAATTCCGTCTATTTGCAGTGGAAAAGGCAAGCGTGGGAGAAGCTTGCCGGCGAATATGATGCCACCGTTGAGGACGGGGAGGAGGATGGGGTTGCTTGCGGACAAACGCGCAGTGATCTCCACGGCGATGCGGTCAATGGCCGCTTCAAGTTGCGTTTCTGTATAGAGAAGCTCGGCTTCGCGTTCGACTTGTTTAATTTCGTCCAATAGGCTCATGCAACTGCCTTTGCCATTATTCTAGCGATACTATCGGCAGTTTCTTTCCATTCGGCGCTTGTCAAGAGTTCCGAGCGGTCAATGGGGAACTGTCCGCGCATGGCGGTCAACCGATGTTGTCGCTCATGCCAATTCAGGCTTTCCAAGGATTCAAGCACGTAACCCACCGCTTCAGGTTTGTTGCAAACCAATACCATGTCGCAACCGGCTTCTATGGCAAGTTTGGCCCGGTCAGGGTAATCTCCGGCAAAGGCAGCGCCTTCCATCGATAGGTCGTCGCTGAATACTGCCCCTTTGAAACCGAGTTTGCCGCGTAAAATTTCTTCAATCCAAGCCCTGGAAAAACCAGCGGGTAGATTATCAATCTCCTTATACACCACATGGGCTGGCATGACCCCTTCAAGACCTTCAGCGATAAGCTTAATAAATGGGAGGAGATCGTTAGCGGCAATTTCTTCATAATGCCTAGGATCTATCGGAAGGGCTAGGTGCGAGTCCAAAGCCACTGCGCCGTGACCGGGAAAATGCTTGCCGACGGCTGCCATGCCTGCTTTTCTCATGCCTTGCGCGAAGGACAAGGCGTAATCGCCGGCTTTGTTGGCATCAGTGCAGAAAGAACGGTCTCCAATGATTTGGCTGACACCACAATCCACATCCAAAACCGGGGCAAAGCTGAAATCCACATCGACCGAGCGAAGTTCCGCCGCCATCAGCCAACCGGCATTCTTGATGGTCGACGATAGTTCTTCATTGGCAACCCATTTCTCATAACTGTCCGCTGTTGGGAGACGGGTGAAGCCATGGCGAAAGCGCTGTACCCTGCCGCCTTCATGATCCACCGCTATCAGAATTTCGGGCCGAATGGCGCGGATGGCTTGGACTAGCCCTGTGATTTGTTGCGGGTTTTCATAGTTACGGGTGAAAAAGATCAGTCCACCGACAGCAGGGTGACGCAGCAGTTCTTTTTCTTCTACATTGAGTTCATACCCACGCAAGTCGAGCATCACGGGGCCAAGGATCGGTTTGGATTTCATTGCATATCGCAGCGGCATGGAAAGGAGGCTTATTTTAATCGATTTATCCGGTAAGTTGACTTGAATTTGCCGCCAATTCAAGCGTGAAGGAGAAAAAGTAGACCTTCATGTTGATATTTGCAAATGATAATGATTTGCATCTGGAAAAATTCTTTTCTATAATCTTCTTACAGAATTTCAAAATTTGAGGATGATTGTATGAAAACAAGCAAGATTGTAGCTTCAATAGGAACAATCACATCTCTGGCTTTCGCCAATTGCGATGTTTATGCAGCAAAGAGCATGCCTGCATCCATGGCTGAAATGTGGAAAATAATCCAACAGCAACAAAAGGAAATCGAAGCGTTAAAAGCCAAAGTCAACAATGGCGATGTCCAAAAACATGAAGCGGACAACTCACAAAGTGAGCCAAAGGACGGAACCAACAAACCGGAAAAAGCCTTAGCGTCTTCTCCAACAGAAACGACAGGGGTTGAAGCTGTTGCCGATGCCAATCAAAAGCCATCTGCCCCCAAGAAGACTGGCACTTCAGAGGTTGAACGCAAAACCAATATCCTTGCCGATGAAGTGGCTAAGATTAAATCTCAATTATTTATCCCGGACAAACGGGAATATAAAGTTGAATATGGCTATGGCCCGGCTGCTTCCGAGGTTTACCGCGTCAACCGTGGATTGTCGATAGGTGGCTATGGCGAAGCGGTTTACACCAATTACACCGCCAATAAAGGCAACCGAAGCGATTCGGCTGACTTGCTTCGGGGTGTGATTTATATTGGCTACAAATTCAACGATTGGATTGTATTGAACAATGAAATTGAATTTGAACATGGCACTACCAGAGAGGACAGTTCTGGACGCTCTTCCGGCCAAGTATCCGTGGAGTTTTCCCAACTCGATTTTTTCTTGCATAAAAATGCCAACATTCGCGCTGGTTTAATGCTAATGCCCATGGGTTTCATCAACGAAATTCACGAACCCACTACTTTCCACGGCAATTACCGACCCGATGTGGAACGTTTTATCATCCCAACGACTTGGCGTGAATTGGGCGCGGGTTTGTTTGGTGAGATCACTCCTGAAATTCAATATAGAATGTACGCAGTCAATGGCTTGCGGGCTGATAAATTCACCAGTGGCGGTATTCGTGATGGTCGTCAAAGTGGATCGACATCGCTGGCAGAAAATTGGGCATTTACTGGACGAGTTGATTACACACCTGCCACTGCACCGGGCGTTTTGCTGGGTGCATCAGCTTTCTTGGGTGATGCTGGTCAAGACAAGCTATATGCTGGCCGACAGGCCGATGTTTTCACGCAATTGTATGAGGGCCATCTACAATGGCATTACAAAGGCTTGGAATTCCGCACTCTAGGCGCATACGGCAATATCGGCGATGCGGGCTTGGTGAGTGCCAATAATAAAGTCACCGTCGGTAGCGAAAACTTTGGTGTTTATGGGGAACTGGCTTACGATATCATGCCGCTTTTGTGGCAAGGCACGACTCAATATCTCGCGCCGTTCTTCCGTTATGAGCGTTACAATACTCTGGCAGCGACACCGGCTGGTTTTAGAGACGACCGGACATGGGATCGTTGGATTTATCAAGGTGGCCTGACTTATAAGCCTATCCAAAACGTTGCTGTCAAATTAGATTACCGGAATATTAATTCCAATGGTGGCGGATTGCCCCATGAATTGAATCTTGGTTTCGGTTTTATGTATTAATTTGAATGGCTATCTTAGGCCAAGGTATGAAAATGAAATCGCCTATGACGAACTCTCATTTTGGTCGTGAGGTAGTTTTTTTGGAGAATACACAATTTTCGAATATCGTAAACAGCAACCTGTTGTCTTATTGATAATAATCTTGCCAGAAATGGCATTTTATTTAGAGCAGTCCACAAAATAAGCGAGAATTCAATTGTTCAAAACAACATCACTAATGTTCTTGGTACTTTTTGGTTTTGCCACGATTTCGGCGGCTACGGTTTATTACAGCAAAGAAGAAGCTTTCGAACTCGCCTTTGGTGCGGGTGCGGAAGTTGAATCCCTGCCAGTATTTTTAACCGATGAGCAAACCGAACAGATCGAAAAGATTGCCCAGGCTAAACTTGATTCCAAGCTGTTTACCTTTCATGTGGGCAAACGGTCAGGCCAGATATTGGGCTATGCGGCCATTGAATCGCACAATGTCCGCACTCAGCCGGAAACCGTGATGATTTTGTTATCGCCAACCGGGCAATTACAGCGAGTCGAAATGCTGGCCTTCCATGAGCCCCCCGAATATCAGCCGCCAGCGCGTTGGTTTGAACGTTTATATGGTAAACCGATTGGCGACTTGCGTCTAAACCAAGGTGTGGACGGCATTGCCGGGGCAACATTGAGTTCGAGTGCTTCACTGGATGGTATTCGCAAGGTGATGGCGATTTATCAAATCGCGTTGAAACAGGGGAAAAACCAATGAGATTTTTTGTGACGGGCGAGCAGAGGAGACAATCCTTGCTTAATACGATAGTGCTGATGTTTTTGGCCTATATTGCGTTATTGTGGGTTAGCAATGGCATGATGTACTTTCACAAAATGGGATTGAACCCGGATTCAGTCGTCGAATATTATCTTGGCTCCGAGGAAAAATTCACTCAGCCGAAAAGCTATCAAAGCTTGCTGGAGGTCACCCATTTTCATTTGTTTGCCATGGGGATGCTGGCGGTGACGTTGACCCACTTGCTGCTTTTTACACCCTTGTCTGTAGGTTTGAAAGTCTGGTTAACCAGTTTGACTTTCTTTTCCGCTGTAGCCGATGAAATTGCCGGCTGGCTAGTGCGTTTCGTCCATCCTGCCTTTGCTTGGTTCAAGATCGCCGCATTTGTCACCTTGGAATTCAGTTTGGCGGCCATGTTGATTTTGGTGAGTGCGTCCTTGGTTTGGCAACGATTGGAACAACGTTCACGAGAGAAAGCCAGTGACATTCCTCTGGCAGTTGGTGAGAGTCGGGCAGAATAGTTATTATTGCCCGCTTAAGGTTTCATTGATCTTGCCAATTTGTTTTGCCGTCACCGCAGCAAGTTCCTTGTCATCCATTTGATCCGCACTTTCGCCGGCTAAGGCGGGTAGTTTGGCAAAAGCAAAATTGTTGGATAGCGCCGCGAGAACAGCATCCCGTTCTTGTTTGGGTCGTTGATGCTAGGCAGGATTTGGTTGGCTTGTTGGAAGTTCGCTGCCGCTTGTTTCTTCTGACCGACTAGCATTTGGCTGGCTGCCAAGCTTGCCAGTCCCCTAATTTTTTTGCATCATCCAATAGTATGCCTTGCTTGACGATGGCTTTTAAATTCTTGTTGGCGATATGTTCCACTTCAGAGGCTTCCAAACCGAGCAACTCTGCAATACTGTCGATGCTCGCTTTGCGGTCGGTTATTTCTGTGTCTATGCCAATAAAGATAAGATCATACAATTCGCCCACTATTTGCCCCATCTTTACGGTTGATTCATTAACTAATAATTGTGGAGATGATAGAGGATAAGGCTTGCCTAAATCTCAAGCAAGCCTCTAACAAAGTATCCCTGTCGATTAACAGACATTTGCGCTGCGATTTTGGCGCTGCGATTGCCGAGCAATTCCAAGGGAAGCGTGAATCGGGCTTTGGCTAAGGCAACTTCACTGGATGGGTGAACACCAAATCCTGATCCTTGACCGCCGAATGGCAAGCGATGCACTCTTGGGCGAAATCAGGTTTTTCATAGGGTTTTAATTCCGTGCCTATCCAACGTCCCCAACCCCAACCGCCAGTGGAGGCATATTTCACCGTGTCCTTAATCATAAAATCGGCGCGGGTAAAGTCGCCGGGTATGGTGGCGGCAGGGTATTTGTCGCTGATCTTGTGTTTCCAACCCAATTTGGCAAGGATGGCTCCATTCGGCCATGGATTAGTCTTGCCTGCTCTTGCCGCTTCAATGGCGACATCATTGCCCAATATAGCGCGTAAGGTCTGGTCGTCAGCACGTTGGGACACGCCGATCAAACGGAAATTCTTGTAACCTTCAGGAATGGCTATGCCATTATTGCCGACCGCCACTTTCGCCTCTTCGGCTTGTAGCAGAGTCGTGGATGCAAGCAATGCGGAAAACACTATTACAGTTCTTTTCATGGGTCTGGCCTTTTGAAAATTGAGGTCTAAATGTTTAAGCTAACAGAGCGTAAGCCGTGGGTAAAGTCTATCGGGTGATTTTTTTGAGCAAATTTTGTCGCCACATCCCTAACCTTCACTGCCGTTAAGTTAAGGATTTTACACCTGTCAAAACGTTTGTAGTCCCGGCTTCAGCCAGTTCTTTTCGGTCAGTTTTCCGGCCAAAGGCGGAACTACGAACACCAATTGGCTTGCTAAAGCGTTAGGACAAAAAACTGAACTCACCGAAAAATATTCCGCCATGAAAAACCCGGTGATGAGGGAATCTTGGAGTAATCAAGCTCTGTAGGCCGCTTGCCGGGGCTGGGTAGGCTGGCGAGGGTTCCATCATAAGGTGGCAACCCCACTTGTTTGCGGTTTTCGGCCCAACGATTGCCTTCTTGCTTGATGCCATCCATGCCCATTCCATTGAGCCCGACCATTAAATTGTTGCGAACCACGATGGGACCGAGTTTTTTCCCCCTAAACAATATTTTCCCTCCACGCCTGTCATCGTCATAAATGATCCAATTGTCTTCCAGCAATAGAGAATGTCCGTAAGGAAGCAGTCGGGCAGGTTCTAGTGCAAGGCCGATCACTTCGCTATTGTCGGAATCTGGCCCTTGTTGGATGACGTTGCGGCGTAGAGTAATGTCGCCACCGGCAAAAGCGTCCAAGGCTCTAGAGTTATGGCTGTTCAAAGCGGCAATGATGCTGTCTTCCACGATTACCTTTTGCACCCCTGATTTCAGCGAATGTCCGGCATTGACGGTAGAGAGTATCTTACTGCGGCTAATCAGTAATTCGTTACCATGGGTTAGGTAAATTCCATGGGCTTGACCATTGCCAAAGCCATTAGCTTCAAAGACTGAATCTTCTATGGTCAAGCGACCCGTGAAGCCGCCCAATAACCCATCTTGGCTGTCATGACAATAGACATTTTTGATCGTAATATCACGGCTGCCGGGGTCCAAGCGGATGCACGCACCATTGCCGTCGCCTACTTGAATTCCAGAAATTTCAATTCCTTCGATGCTAATATTCGGCCCGTTGATGACCAATGGACCTTTGCCTATGCAAACACCTCCGACCAGATGGGTTCTGGACCCGTCCTTGCCCCGCAAACCGACTAAGCGCAGTGGCTTATTAATAATCGCACAAGTCCCATTGATTTGGGCGGCCACCATGACCACACCTCCCGGCGGAGTGGCATTGACCGCCTGTTGCAAATCTTGAAAGTCACAACCCTGATAGCAAACCGAAACGTTGTTATTCGGTTTAAGGCTTGGAGGTAGGCTAGTCGACACGGCTTGCGCTGGCTCTGGGGGTGCAAGCGGCGGCGGCGGATTAGGTTTAACCTCAACTGTTTGCAGCCGTTTCAGTTCTACTTCAATCTGTTGAATACGCTTGCTTTGCCGCTCTAGCGAAAGCCTGAATTCTTCGCGTAAAGCCTGGATTTCAGTGGTCAGATCGCTGGCTTCATGCTGCCGATAATAACCCAAGTCCCGACGAACTCGTTCCACTCTTGGATCAATCTCTTCTGACCATCCAAGCGTCAAATAGCCATAAACCATCATTGCAGCGGTTAGTTTCAGAAAAACGTTAGTCATTGTCTTGGGCCTGATTCTTAGCTGTCATGGAACAATATCCCTCTATCACAGAAGTAGAGCGGGCTTTAAGCTTGCGAAGCGCCAGTCCACAAGGTTTGCCTTTTCGTCACTCAGCTATAGCCTACACGCTTCCTTTTTTCTATGCCAGTTCCATTATTTGAAAAAAACACTTGCCTTGTTAAGACGACTGGTCGTATTCTATTCGCCATGATGAAAACCGCAACGAAACACATCACACGAGAAAAACTGCTAGACCAAGGCGTCGCCATGTTCACCGAGCATGGCTATCATGGCGTGGGTCTGCAAGACATACTGAAAAGTGTTGGGGTTCCTAAAGGGTCTTTTTACAATTATTTTGCCAGCAAGGAAGAATTTGGCGCGGCTTCCATCGGACATTATATTGAACCCTTTATTAAACTACTGGATCAATGGCTCAAACGCCCCGATTTGAATGCAGCCGCTGCATTGGAAGGCTATTTTGCCGAATTGACCCACGAAATCGAGCTGCAAGGTTTTGTTGGCGGTTGTTTGCTGGGAAATCTGATCGGCGAAATTGGAGACACCAGTGAAATTTGCCATGTTGCCTTGAGCAATGCCCTGCATCTTTATCGCGACAAACTAAAGGCAGGGTTGGAACGCGGCCAGCGGGAAGGCCAGTTCCGTACCGATAAAAGCGCGGAAGCAATGGCAGACTTTCTTTCCGACACTTGGCAGGGTGCTTTACTGCGGATGAAAATTGAGCAATCCAGCGCTCCCTTGACCGCCTGTTATAGGAATTTGCTGCTCGATTATTTCAAAGCTTAAAAAATTTTGCGCAACTGCAAGACGACCAGTCGTCTCTACATCAACCACAACCATACAGGAGAGTCCACCATGCCGAAATACATCATTGAACGAGACATTCCCAATGCAGGGCAATTGTCCGCTTTAGAGTTGCAGGGAATTTCGCAAAAGTCCTGCTCCATTTTGAAAAACCTAGGATCCCAGATTCAATGGATCGAGAGTTACGTGACCCAGGATAAGGTCTTTTGTGTCTATATCGCCCCGAACGAGGCGATGATCCGGGAACACGCCGAGCAAGGTGGTTTCCCAGCCAATAGCATTCGTCAAATCGTCACCATGATAGACCCTTGCACCGCAGAAAATTGCCCGGCTTAGATCGGGCCAAAAAAAACTACTACAGAGGTTATGCACACATGAATAAAACCATCTCCCAGACGATCCGCGGTCTACTGACAGGCTTTACGGCCTTCGGTTTGTTGGGCTTCGCCGCAATGCCCACCTCGTCTTTTGCTGACGAAACCTGCGCCTCGCCTTATATGAAGAAAATCACCGGACAGGAAGATTATGTCTATGTCTGGACCTTGGGCGAAGAAGGCATAGGCGACGAGCAGGACAAATTGGTCACCGTTGATGTCAATCCAAAATCAGACAAATACGGAAAAGTCATCCATCAGTTTTCAGTGGGCGGGCGTAACGAAGCGCATCATTCCGATTTCACCGATGACCGCCAATATCTATGGACGGGGGGCTTGGACACCAGCAAAATTTTTGTCTTTGATGTGAAGAGTGACCCATCCAAACCAAAACTGCACAAAACCATTTCCAATTTCGTCGAAAAATCGGGTGGGGTGGTGGGTCCGCACACCATGTATGCGCTGCCGGGTCGGATGATTATCACAGGCCTTTCTAATAATAAAGACCATGGCGGTCGCACCGCACTGGTCGAATATACTAACGAGGGAGAGTATATCGCCACCTACTGGCTACCCACCGACAGCAATTTGGAAGGCGCAGTGAAAACCGGCAAATATGCCGATGGTTACAATTATGATGTTCGCGCACTGCCCCGCAAGAATCTGCTAGTGACTTCCTCCTTCACCGGTTGGAATAACTATATGATGGATTTCGGCAAAATGCTGGCCGACCCGGAAGCCATGAAGCATTTTGGCAATACGGTGGTGACGTGGGATTTGCATACCAAACAACCGAAAAAAGTCTTCGATGTGCCGGGTGCGCCGCTGGAAATTCGCTGTGCTTGGGGCGAGACCCATAACTATTGCTTCACGACGACGGCATTGACCTCGAAAATTTGGCTGATCCACGAAGATGGCAAAGGCGAATGGCAAGCCAAAGAAGTGGCCGACATCGGCGACCCGGCCAAAATCCCCTTGCCGGTGGATATTTCCATTTCCAATGACGACCAACATCTATGGGTGAACACCTTCATGGACGGCAACACTCGCTTGTTTGACATTTCCAACCCTGACAAGCCGAAACAAGTCTACGAGAAGCACATTGGCTCGCAAGTCAACATGGTGTCTTCCAGTTGGGACGGCAAACGGCTGTATTACACGACTTCGCTGCTTGCCAACTGGGACAAGAAAGGCAAGGATAACGAACAATTCTTGAAACTGTACCATTGGGACGGCAAAGAACTGAAAGAACAGTTCGCCATTGATTTCCATGCCGAGAAGCTAGGTCGTCCGCACCAAATGCGATTTGGCGCACATGCTTTATATTCTGGGGTGGCCTCCAAAGGAGGACAAGGCTTGGCAAAGGCTCAATAAACTATTTGCTTCGTAGGGGCGGGTTTGGAACCCGCCCCAATAAGCCGTTGCGTCTTTGTGTCGTTGCGTGATACTTTTCTGTCTTAGTATTTCAAGGAACTTA
>CAIOOA010000186.1 GCA_903859815.1 uncultured Methylococcaceae bacterium
AGGCCGCCAATTATTTTGGCCTGTATGATGTGCACGGCAATGTCTGGGAATGGTGTGCTGATTGGTACGCTAGCGACTACTACACGCTACTCGCAGGCCACTCGCAGCACACTGCGAGCGCCAACCAGCAGAGTGCGAGTGGGCGCTCGCAGTGTGCGAGTGAGAATCCGAGTGGCCCTGCGACCGGCTCCATCCGTGTCGTTCGCGGCGGCTCCTGGCGCAGCGACGCCAACGACTGCCGCTCGGCGTACCGCAACTACGACGACCCATCGTACCGCAACCTCTATCTCGGTTTCCGCCTTTCGAGGACAGTATGACTTGGCTTTTTTACGCTAGGGTTTTCTCTCGCGCCGGGTCAAGTGGAATAGCATCCCGGCCTGCCGGTTCCGGTTTGGAAAATTTGCGGTGATGCTGCCAAAGCCCCGCAGTCTGGAAGGCTTGGACGAAAACGCCATTGGAATTGACCGATTCGGCTTTTTCCTTGCAGGATAAGGGAGAGCGGCTGAGCAGGGTTTACGGCTTTGTTTGGCAGCAGAGCGTAAGCGGGCTGTTTAACCAAGGTGCGATACACTCATTCACTGATGTTACGCAGCGGCCTATGATTGGAGTGTCAAAGCTTGCACTGATGTTACGCAGTGGCCTAGGATTGGAGCGTCAAAGCTTGCTTTGACAGGCGAAGCAAGCTTCGCATTTATATTCTCAAGTCAAAGCAAGCTTTGACGCTCCAATATATCGCTGCGTAATATCAGTCACCCATCTACCAGTTGCAGCCATGCCCCAACACTGGCATTCTGTATCCATCATTGCCCTTCAACATTAAAGACTGAGACATCATGCAAACCCTCACGATACCCGTCACCGATTTCCAACAAAACTGCACACTGCTATGGGACGAAGAAACCATGGAGGGTGCCGTGGTCGATCCCGGCGGGGAGTTGGATTTGCTCTTGAATGCGGTGGAGATTAAAGGCATCAAACTGGTGAAGATCTTGCTGACCCATGGGCATTTGGATCATGTGGGAGCCACGGCGGATTTGGCTGCCCAATTAGGCATACCGATTGAAGGCCCACACAGTGACGAACGCTCCCTGATTGCCAGCTTGCCGCAACAATGCGTGATGTTTGGGTTTCCACCGGTCAAAACCTTCACCCCGGATCGTTGGCTGACCCAAGGCGACACGGTGAGTTTTGGCAAACAAACCTTGGAGGTCTTGCATTGCCCCGGTCATACCCAAGGCCATATCGTGTTTTTCCATAGGGCTGACAAATTGGCCTTGGTGGGGGATGTGTTGTTTAGCGGTTCAATAGGCCGCACCGACTTGCCGGGGGGCAATCACGGGCAGTTGCTCGCCTCCATACGCAACCGCTTATGGCCCTTGGGAGATGATGTCACTTTCATTCCGGGCCATGGCCCTCGTTCCACCATCGGCATAGAGCGTAAATACAACCCCTTTGTCGGTGAGCGGGTTGTCGTATGAAGCTCCCCATCAATATATCACTTGCCCTTAAGCTGGTTCGCCGCGATTGGAGCAGTGGGGAATTAAACATACTCGGGCTGGCGCTGATTATTGCCGTCGCCGCCTCCACGGCGGTTAGCCTGTTCGGTCATCGCCTGACTCGGACGATGGAAACTCAAGCGGCAGAGTTTCTGGCGGCTGATTTAGTGGTCAGTGCGCATGAAACCTATGCGGAAGACTGGTTTCGCAAAGCCGCAGAAATGGGTCTTGCCACCGCCAAAACGGTCGAGTTCCCTAGCGTCTTGGTGGAAAACGAAGAATTGTTGTTGACCGGGGCGAAAGCGGTCAGTGATAACTATCCACTGAGGGGATTCGTGCGGACTACGCAATCGGACTTGACCGCCGAAGTGGCGGCAACGGAAATTCCTAGCCCCGGCACGGCTTGGGTGGATAGCCGCTTGTTGCCTGCACTTAAGTTGAAACTGGGCGATTCCGTCATGCTAGGTGAAAAATCATTGAAGCTGACGCAGTTGATTACTCACGAACCTGATCGAAGGGGAGATTTGTATAGCTTGTCCCCTAGGATCATGTTCAATATGGCGGACTTGGACGCGGCTGGTGTCATCAAACCCGGCAGCAATGCCCATTATTATGCCTTGTTTGCGGGTGAACCCGTCCAAATCTTGGCATTCAAGCGTTGGCTGAAGCCGCTATTGCATCCCGGTCAACAGGTGGTGGACATCCACGAAGACCGCCCGGAATTGGGCAATGCATTGTCTCGGGCGGAACGTTATCTGGGGTTGAGCAGCATCGTCATTGTGTTGATTGCCGGGGTTGCCGTGGCGATGAGCGCCAGACGTTACAGTGAGCGGCATTATGACCTGACGGCCCTGTTGAAATGCATGGGGGCAAAAGAACGCGACGTGTTGCTGATCCATTTGTTCCAGTATTTAGTCATTGGGGTCGCGTTCAGTGTGATCGGATGCGCCCTAGGATACTTGGCTCAGGAAGGTGTGGCTTGGTGGCTGAAAGGCATTTTGCCCCATGCACTGGTGGCCCCGGCTTGGTATGCGCCCTTGTTCGGCATTGCTTCGGGCTTGTTTGTGTTGTTTGGCTTCGCGTTGCCACCCGTGTTGAGCTTGAAGCGCTTGCCGCCGTTACGGGTGCTTAGGCGCGATTTGGCCCCGTTGCCTTCCAGTGCCTTGACCGTCTATGGCTTGGCGTTTGTCACCTTGGGGCTGTTGGTTTGGCGGTATACCGGGGATGGGCGGATGACAGCCATTGTGCTAGGCATATCCTTGGCTATTTTAGGCTTGGCTGGACTCTGTGTGCTGGCTTTGTTGAAAGCATCGCGCAGGCTGATCCCTAGGCTGAGCCTGTCTTGGCGATTCGGATTGCAGAATCTGACCCGCCGCCCCCGTTTGGGCATGACCCAAATTCTGGCCTTTGGCCTGACTGCCACCGCCATGCTCGTCAGTCTGTTGGCGCGCACCGAGTTGATTCAGGAATGGCAAAGGCAACTGCCGGAGAATGCCCCCAATTATTTCGCATTGAACCTATTCGAGGGGGAGTTACCCGCTTTCAAAGCTTATCTGAGCCAACATGGCATCGTCGCCAGCGATTTTTACCCGATCATCCGGGGGCGATTCATTGAGGTGAATGGCGTGGATGTCCACACCCTCGCGCATAAGGAATCCCAAGGCGAGGGGGCTATCAAGCGCGATTTAAGCCTGACTTCCAGCATGATGCCACCGGATGACAATCATCTGACGGCTGGCGACTGGTGGGGGGAAAACCCTCAGCCCGGTTTGGTGTCGGTGGAGGCTAAATTGGCGGAAAGCCTGCAAATTCACCTAGGTGACAGGCTGGGCTTTTCGATAGACGGACAAAAAAGGGAGGCCGTGGTTAGCAGTCTGCGCTCGGTGCGATGGGACACCATGCGGCCTAACTTTTATATGATTTTCTCGCCGGCCAGCCTTGATGGGTTTCCCGCCCGATGGTTGACTAGTTTTTATTGCCCACCAGATAAGAAGAATGAACTCGTTGGCTTGGCGAAAGGCTTTCCGGCAGTGACATTGCTGGAAGTTGACCAATTGCTGAAGCAATTCCAAACTATCCTTAAAGAAATATCCTTGAGCATTGATTTTGTCCTGCTTTTCGCATTGGCGGCAGGTTTTGCCGTATTGTTCGCGTCGGTCAGGGCCACGTTGGATGAACGCTTGCGAGAAGATGCCTTGTTGAGGGCCATGGGGGCGAGTCGCAAATTGTTGCGGAAAAGTTTGAGTGTGGAGTTCGTCCTGCTGGGTTTGCTGTCAGGACTATTGGCGGCAGCGACCACGGAAGCCATCGCATGGGCCTTATTTACTCAGGCTTTCGACCTCACACCGCGATTCCATTGGGAAATATGGCTGTTAGCACCCTTAGTGGGAGCCTTGGCAGTGGGTTTGTCGGGCTATGCCCACACTCGGGGCGTAGTCGATTCAAGCCCGATGAAAATCCTGCGGGAGTTATGATGTAGCGGCCGGCGATGGATAGGCTATCGATCCATCGCCGACATAGGCCATCAGTTTAAGTTGACTTTGGGCATCCAGCCAGTCTTTCCTGCGCATTCACCGCTTTCCAGTGTCACCTTGGCAAACGGTATGTAATTGACCGTGGTTTCTTCATTGAATGTCCCGGTGGTGCCGGACACAACTTGCTTACAGACGATCATATCGTCTTTGTCGTTGTCGCTATCGGCCAAACCGACTGCGCCGGGAGCCGCAAGCAGGATGGTGTTGCCGATGTTGGGATTTTGGACAGTCACCTTTTGACCGATGGTCACAGATGCCACTTTGGCCTGCGTGACTCCTTGGTCACTGCCCCCCTTAAACACCAAGAACAGTACTAGGGCAAGCGCACCGCCCAATATTGCCATAGCCTTGGGGTTGGATTTCAAGTTTGCAATAACGCCGGTGGGGCCGCTATTTGTATTATTTTCACTGGACATTTGTAGTTCTACCTCTTCTTGGATTTGTCTTTGACACCGGGTATCTAAACCGACGTTTAGTCGAACGGGAACGTTACCACAACGAGGTTAGTTTGTGCAAAGGCACAATAGTTCCCCGATTAGGTTAGAATGCACCCAATCTGTTGATAACCTCCCATTATCGTGGAGCCGAATTGATACAACTTATCCTGTTAAGCATCTTGGTGCTGATTGTAGTATACAGCTTTCGCCAGTGGTTTCGATCATTGTCACCCCAAGCTTGGGCAAAAGTCCGCAAAACCTTGCCTTGGTTTGGGCTATTGGTATGTTTGGTGCTGGTCGCCCGTGCCAATTGGGTCATTCCCCTGATAGGCGCAATGGTTGCCGGGCTGGTTAGGCTTGCGCCTGTGCTGCTGACGCTGCTGCCTGGGCTGTTGAAGGCTCTTCGCCGTTCGCCTACCGGTGAGGCAGGGGAAGCACCACCCCCAAAGCCGGGAGGTGGTCGCATGACCCGGCAGGAGGCGTATGAAATCCTCGGGCTTCCCCCCGGTGCATCGAGGGATGATATTGTCGGCGCCCATCGCAGGCTCATGCAGAAAATTCATCCAGATCGCGGTGGTTCGGATTATCTGGCGATTAAAATCAACCAAGCCCGTGACACTCTTCTTTCCGGTTGATTTACCATGCCTAGTCAATCAATAAGCGATCTTAGCTTGGTGAAGGAACCCGAATTAGAGGAAGACACCCCTGCTTTCATTGAAGAATTGGAGGCGGAAGAGATGGATGTTGCGGTAATTCTTGATCCAGAAGATGAAACTCTGGATGAAGAATCTAAGTCTTCGCAACCGCAAGGCAAAACTTTGGATGCCATCCACCTGTATCTTAAAGAGGCACAACGTTCAAGCTTGCTTTGTTTCGAAGAGGAGCAACACTATGGGAAATTGTCTCAGCAAGGCGATAAGGCTGCGCGAAATAAGATGATTGAAGCCAACCTGCGTTTAGTGCTAAGCCTGTCCAAACGCTACCTAAACCGAGGGCTGCCTCTTTTGGATTTGATAGAAGAGGGCAATCTTGGCTTGATCCGGGCCGTGGAAAAATTCAAGCCTGAGCTTGGATTCCGGTTTTCGACCTATGCCACTTGGTGGATTAGGCAGAGCATTGAACGTGCGATTATGAATCAGAGCCGGACCATCAGGCTGCCCATCAACGTTCTAAAAGAAATGAATGCTTGCCTGAAGGCTTTCCGATACCTATCAGGCAATCAAGAACAAGATCCTTCAGTCGTTGAAGTGGCTAAACATATGGACAAGCCAGTGGCTACGGTTGAAAAGATGATGAAGTTAAGCGAGCGGGTGATCTCGGGGGATTTGCGGTATGCCTTGGAAGGCGAGACCAGCCTGTTTGATACTATCATCGATGAGGAAACGCCCACGCTTCCCGATATAATGCACGAGGAAGGGATGTCCAGCCATGTGGCAAGCTGGCTCGCAAGCTTGAGTAAGCAGCATTGCGAGGTTATCTGCCGACGCTTTGGCTTGCAGGGTTATCCACAATCCACTGTTCCAGATGTTGCCAAGGCGATGAACATTAGTCGCTTACGTGTCCGGCAACTACAGGCCGAATCATTGACTTTGCTCAGGAAAATAGCATCCAAAGAAGGGTTTTCGATTGATGAGATATTCCTGTGATGCTCCTTGGGAGGGCGAGGCCACATTTTACATGGGTTAGAAATGAACGAATTCCGATAATAACCGAAAATGATACGAGCTTTATCAAACAACTCGCTACAGCCTCTACTGTATTGCTAAGGAGAACCGCCTATGTCCAACCATAAAACCTACGACATCAAACCTGAAATTGTCTCCACTGCCCATCTGGACGAGGCGGGTTACGATAAAATGTATGCATTTTCGATCCAGGAACCCGACAAATTCTGGGACGAACAGGCGAAGCAGTTTTTGGACTGGATGGAACCTTGGGAAAAAGTCAGGGAGTTCAACTATGCCACAGCGAGCATAAGATGGTTTGAGGGCGCAAAGTTAAATGTCAGTCAAAATTGCCTAGACCGGCACTTGGCAACTCGCGGCGATCAGACCGCGATTATTTGGGAAGGGGATGAACCCGGTGATGACAGGACGATAAGCTATAGGGAACTCTACAGCCTCGTGTGCCGCTTTGCCAATGCTTTGAAAGCAAAAGGGGTAAAAAAGGGGGATCGGGTTTGTATTTATTTGCCGAATATCCCGGAAGCCGCCGTCGCCATGCTGGCCTGCACTCGCATTGGGGCCATTCATTCCATCGTCTTTGGCGGCTTCTCGGCGGAAGCCTTGAAAGACCGCATTCTGGATTGCGATTGTCATTGTGTCATTACGGCGGACGAAGGTCGTCGAGGCGGCAAAACCATACCTCTGAAAGCGAATGTGGATGAAGCCTTGACCCACTGCCCCGACGTGCGGACCCTATTCGTCGTCAAACACACTGGCTATGCAATTCCATGGGCGAACGGGCGTGACATTTGGTATCACGAAGCGTCCGAACAGTCGTCAGCGGAATGCCCCGCCGAACCCATGGATGCGGAAGATCCTTTGTTCATCTTATACACCTCCGGTTCCACAGGAAAACCCAAAGGTGTATTGCATACCACGGGTGGTTATCTTCTTTATGCGGCGATGACCCACTACTATGTCTTTGACTACCATAAAGGCGATGTTTATTGGTGTACCGCCGATGTCGGCTGGGTCACCGGGCATTCTTATGTGGTCTACGGTCCTTTGTGCAATGGTGGAATCACCTTGATGTTTGAAGGTATACCCACTTACCCTGCGGCGGATCGATTTTGGCAAGTGATCGACAAGCATCAAGTCAATATTTTTTATACCGCCCCAACCGCCATCCGCATGTTGATGGGCATGGGGAATGATCTGGTCGCCGGTACCAGCCGCAAAAGCCTGCGCATACTCGGTTCGGTTGGCGAACCTATCAACCCGGAAGCTTGGGAGTGGTATTATCATACGGTGGGTGATGCCCGCTGCCCTGTGGTCGATACTTGGTGGCAAACCGAAACGGGTGGGATTTTGATCACCCCGCTGCCGGGTGCAACCCGCCTCAAGCCAGGTTCAGCCACGCTGCCATTTTTCGGTGTGGTCCCGGTCATTCTTGACCCGCAGGGTGAAGTGATTGATGGTGAGGCTGAGGGTGTCTTAGCCATTACCGCCCCATGGCCCGGACAGGCCCGCACTGTCTATGGCGACCATCAGCGCTTTTTTGAAACCTATTTTTCCCTTTATCCGAATAAATATTTCACTGGCGACGGCGCAAAAAGGGATTGTGATGGGTATTATTGGATCACAGGCCGGGTCGATGACGTGTTGAATGTGTCAGGGCATAGGATGGGTACGGCGGAAATTGAAAGCGCCTTAGTTTTACATGAAGCCGTGGCTGAAGCCGCAGTGGTCGGGTATCCGCATAACCTCAAAGGTCAGGGCATCTATGCGTATGTCACCCTCGTCACTGATGTGGAACCGGACGAGGCTTTGAGGCAGGCATTGATTAAATGGGTTAGGCATGAGATAGGCGCCCTTGCGTCACCGGACATAATTCAATGGGCTCCTTCCCTACCGAAGACCCGTTCTGGCAAAATAATGCGTAGAATATTGCGTAAAGTCGCCGCCAACGAAATAGACAATCTTGGCGATGTGTCCACGCTGGCCGACCCTTCGGTGTTAGATGACATCATCGAACACCGGGCAAATAAAAACTAACATTCCTCGGAGGAAACATTAATGAAATTAATCACAGCAATCATCAAACCTTTCAAGCTTGATGACGTAAGAGAAAGTCTTTCAGATATTGGCATCAGTGGCGTGACCGTCACCGAAGTCAAAGGCTTTGGCAGACAGAAAGGGCACACCGAACTGTATCGAGGGGCGGAATATGTGGTGGATTTTTTACCGAAAGTCAAAGTTGAAGTGGCCGTGACTGACGCTTTGGTGGAGCGAGCCGTTGATGCCATCATCAAAGCCGCCAATACCGGCAAAATCGGCGACGGCAAAATTTTCATCTCGCCGTTGGAGCAAGTCATTCGCATCCGTACTGGCGAAACTGGGGATCAGGCGCTTTGAGGATTTTGATTAACTCGTTCCCAAGCTCCGGCTTGGGAGCGGATTTTCCAAATTTCCCGAGTTCTGGGTCGGGAAATGGCATTATTGCTGCTAAACATAACGGGATGGGGCTTTGGGTTTTGATTCACAGTTTCAAAGCATAAAATGATTGAAATGCCTGAAAATTGTACGGAATGCGGCTGTGGCTTGTCTTGGGCTAGCGACACCTGTCCCAAATGTGGTTGTTATGTCGGTGCGCCGAATGTTCGTGAAGTATGCGTTGAGCGCGAAGCCCTAATGGAACGTTATAATGAAGCTATGGATAACAATCGCAATCGTGGATGCGAAAGTAATACAAAGGCATTTGCCGAGGCTGTTGCTAAAGATTCAGTGGCGGTAATCAATTTTTGGCCTCAACTTTTATTGCAGTTTCTGCTTGATACTAATGCGTTGTACGCTAACTATGAAAACCAAGTCAGAGCAGAAATCCGTCGCCCAGCACAAAGGAAAAATGATAGAACACGCAGCGGCACGGTCGGTACCCTATTCGGCGAATATGGTAAAGATATTCGCTGTGCTGCTTTATCTTTGGACGGCATTGGCTAGAACTCCTATGGGGTTTGTAGTGTTACTTTATTTGATAATCTATGTAAGAATAAAGCAAGCCTGATGGAAGAAAATTCATATAATTTCTTACGCCGCCATAAAGTATGGCCGGGGAACAACATTCCTGAAGGCTACCGTTCGGTATGGGAGGATCGCCACTGGTTGGCAACTGTGAAGATTGCAAAGCGCTTCAACAAACATACCCAAAAGACTGAATTCGCTAAACTGCTATTACAAAGCGAAGGAGATCGTAGTGCTGATAAATTCGTTGAAGTGCATATCTACGGGAATTTTGGTAAGGAAGCTTTTGTAGGCGCAACAATTCCACTACCGGAACATGCCAAGACGGATAAAGAAGCGCACACCCTAAATGAAGTCCGTGATTTACTAGCGAGGTTGAACATTCCATGCAATCTGATTTGATCTCTGAAGCGCTTGTAATTGGTGCCACACAAGCGGCTGTTTATTGGAATGACGCAGGTGAACAGGCAATCCGCTGGGAGGAGAGCGAAGGCTTTATCGACTGTACTCGACAAGCAACCTTATTGTTAGGTTGTACCGCTGAAAAACGTCTTTTGGTTAATATTAGTTTAGAGCAACTACAAGATTCCTTGAAGCTATGGACCCGCCGACATCGGTTGTTACATTGGTTGATAGCTGGAATGGATTCCAGTTTATCAAAGGAAATCCGGTTATCTGGATTGAAACTGGCTGAACGGGAAATGTCTGTTGACCAAGATGCAAAGGATTTTGCTTGTAACCGTTTGATGAGTTGCCCCTTACCGAAGGATGCCGATTTGAGTGGAGCTAAGCGGCTATGCTGTAGTTTGGAATACACCTTTTTAGACAACTGGTACTTGAGGGGATGTTCAGAAATTTACACAATTGTTTACTATGCAGAAGATTTGATAGAACCTATCTGCCGAATTCTTCGTGAATTGGTTTATTTTGATTATGATAGCGATACGCCCGACGAAGTTTATAGAACATTTGTGGATAATGGTGTAGTCGCCAAGGCTGTGTATGTTGCGTTTAATCTAGGCTATTCGTTAGATCACGAAGATCCAAAGTTTTATCCGCTAGAACTGGGTGATTGTTTAGGAAACGAACAACTACAACTATTTTGTCCACGCCTTTCCGATTTACTTAAGGATTTTACAACTAAAGTATCGATGTTACTTGCGTCTAAATCAGCAAATCGAACAAATTGGGGATGGTCAAATGAATCCCTTGATCATTTAGCTTATTTCGTGGCGACGCAGTACGAACCAGGTAACCCCGATTATTGGATTGGCTATGTTAAAGCTTTGTTAAACATGGAACAATGCGATGATGAAGCACTATTTTATGCTGTTGGTGAAATGCAAAGACGATTTTCGGACAACTTAGAGTGTCAGATAGTCAGTGAATATGCCTTTATCGAATTATCAAAGACTAAATCTCAAACCTTACATCAAAAACGGATTGCTTAATTTCCTGTGAGTGGTAAAAATAATGGACGAGGCGTGCGTAAATGCTTATTTCCACCAAATCAGCAAAAAAGTAAGTCATGAAAGGCGAAGTTTTAATCGCAATTCTGAACAACCAAGCTGATTTTCGCATTTTGTGTGAAAAATCTTGGTATCGAATTCCAACCGGCAGCGTGGAAAAATGGTTGACAAACTGTTGGCCTCCCCAATGGGTGGCTTTTTATCAAACCAAAGTTTTCCACGACGAAGCTTATGCTGTGCGGTATTACGCTGGGGTGCGTGAAATCTGCGAAGTTCATCGTCGTGAATTGTTTCCCGACGAAGCCTCTAGCCACAAACAAGATAAACAGTATTACCAGTTGTTATTGGAGCCACTACAAACCTTGACCCTACCGATTTTCAGCCGACGCCGGCGTCGAATTGTGTTCATCCCTTCAACTTGGGAAAAATTCAAGAGCGCAATGGAGATAAACGATTTGTACCATGAAAGTCCATTAGAAGACCGCCTATGGGCTGAATTCAAATATTTCCAAATCCAAGCCGAGCGCCAAGAATTGGTAACAATCAACAAAATCAATTATTTTCTGGATTTCGCAATCTATTGCATAGCCGGCAAATTAGATGTCGAGACTGACGGAGATTCTTGGCATTTGGGTAGAGAAAAGGCCCGTATCGACAATCTGCGTGATAATGCGCTAAAGACAGAGGGCTGGAGGGTATTGCGTTTCAACACTAGGCAAGTTCAAGACCAAATGGCTAATTATTGTATTCCAATAGTGGTGGAAAATATTAACCGCCTAGGCGGGTTAAATCAAGAAAGTACTGAACCGAAAAAGATTATGCTAAATAACAAATCGTCGCAGTTTGAATTATTTTGAAACAAAGTTCGCTAGCTAGTCAATACAATGAAAATTGAACGCCAATATATAATCGATGAACATAATAATAAAGTTGCCGTGCAGCTAGATATTGAGACATTTGAAAAAATTGAAAATGTTTTGGAAAATTATGGTCTAGTAAATTTGATGCAACAGTCTAAAGAGAATGATCCGCCATACGATCTAAATCAAGCATTAGCTTACTATCAGACTTTGGATAAAGCAGGGTGAAGGTTTACTACAGCAAGACATTTTTAAAACAGCTTGCCAGCATACCTTCCGAAACAAGAACCAAAATAGAGAAATTTGCATTCGAAGAATTACCAAAGACAGTTTCCTTAGGTGAATCTGGCAAGCTAGAAAAAATGTAAGGTTACAGAGGGTATTATAAAGCTCGGTTTGGCAATTATCGAGTGGGGATAAAAATTGAAAATAAAATCATGACTTTGCAAGTTGTTATGGATCGCAAGGAAATTTATAAAATTTTCTCATAATAACCTCTGTTAAAGGTAGGTTCTAGAAATCCACCAATAAATATTCAACTCAGACTACAAGAAATTACAATTTATGGTATTCAGTTCACCCAGCTTCTTATTTGTTTTTCTACCGGTATTTTTTTTGATATATTGGTTTAGCCCCGTTAAACTAAGAAATTCAATCATCTTCATTGGAAGCTTATTGTTCTATTTCACAGGCGCTGGAAACATTGCTTTTGTGCTGCTGCTTTCTGTGCCTTTGAACCAATGGCTTGGCATCCAAATTCGTAAGCTGGAATCCTCCAAATCAGCCAATATTTTGCTTTTTGTCGGAATTTGCGCCAATCTATTTCCTTTGCTATTTTATAAGTATTATAACTTTATCACGCAGATTATTAATGATACACTAGGGTTTTTGGGAGTCTCAGGAGGATTGCCTATACATGAAGTGGTGCTGCCCGCCGGCATATCCTTTTTTACGTTCCAAGGGCTTTCTTACCTGATCGATATTCGAAAGCGCTATATCGACCCTGCACCTAGCATGGTCGATTTCGGCATGTACCATACCAGCTTTCCCCAACTTATTGCGGGTCCAATCGTTCGGTATATTGAGATTAAGGATAGCGTCGTCAATCGAATTGTTTCGATGGAACAAGTGGAAAGTGGAATTATCCGATTCTGCTTTGGGCTAACCAAAAAAATTGTCCTAGCCGACAATATTGGGGTGGTAGCCGATGCGACATTTGGGCTTCCATCGGGGCATTTGACCCTTTGCAGTGCTTGGCTTGGGGCGCTAACCTATTCGTTACAAATCTATCTGGACTTCAGTGCCTATTCCGATATGGCGATTGGCTTGGGAGCCATGCTTGGATTCAAGTTCCCGGAAAATTTTGACCAGCCTTATCGGTCATGCAGCGTAACCGAATTTTGGCGGCGGTGGCATATGACTCTTTCACGGTGGTTTAGAGACTACGTCTATATACCGCTTGGCGGAAATCGAATCAATCCGGTTAGGACTTACATCAATTTGTTTGTTGTTTTCGTGCTTTGTGGTCTGTGGCATGGTGCAGCTTATACGTTTGTTGTCTGGGGGCTTCTCCACGGAGTTTATCTTGTGGTGGAGCGAATTTTGAATTATCGTAACAAGGCGATGCCAAGCAACTTATTCAGTTGGATCTTGACCAGCGTATTGGTGATGGTTGCTTGGGTGTTTTTTAGGTCTCAGACAGTCGAGTCGGCCCTGTCCTATTTGTCTGTCATGTTTTTTGACGCGTCATTCGATTTGCCTGTCAGCATAAAAATCAGTCTGACCCCTGATAAGATATTTTTCATTGCTGTCGGCATAATCGTTTCAGTGTTTCCCATTGAAAGAGTCAAATCATTATTCAACCTATGTGAAAAACCTACATTTTACTCACGTGTGGCTGCACTATCATTCTTCACTTATTCATTAACTGTACTTGCTGATAATGGCTTCAATCCGTTCATATATTTCCGGTTTTAACTTAGATAAGCTGTCTCAGTTTATCTTTATTTTTATTTTTTTCGCAATCGTCACTGCACCGGCTTTTGTGGAAGTTTTCGAGTTTCAACCTCCAGTCGAAAAGATTATTGAGAATAGAACACTGGCATTGCCTCCAAACTATCAAGGAATTTCTAATCTCAGTGCATCTGTGGATCAATCTATCAAATGGTTTGACGATCATTTTGGATTTCGGTCACTGCTCATTCGCATAAAGAACCAGATTGATTACTCTGTTTTTGGCACTTCCAATAGGGTACATATCGGCAAGGATGGATGGTTGTTTTATAGGAACGTGATTGATATCGAGGAACAGAGAATTGAGTCGATGACGGATGCAGACATGGACTCTGCCCTACAATTGATTGCCAATCTGCGAGATTTTCTCGCCACACGCAATATTGAATTAGTCATCATTACCAATCAAATGAAAGACAGGTTTTATCCCGAATATCTTCCTTCCTCTGCACAATTTGCATTATCACGACACCGCTTCGATTATTTCAAAACTAAACTTAGTGAATTAAAAGGTATCACTTATATCGATTCAACCCCATTACTGTTGCAGGCAAAAACGCAACGGCAGATTTTTCACAAGACGGATTTTCATTGGAATGATCCAGCGGCATTTGAAGTGGCGAAGGTTTTAGTCGATCAGCTTGCCGATGCCCAAAACGACCCCAATTTGAAGTGGCGCTTCCCACTAAGCATAGAAAAATCAACGTGGTTGGGAGGTGAAGCTCAGTTCATGCCTTTAATTTTTTCTCCTTTGAATGAAGAGTCACTTTTTATCGCCCCTATTCCACCAGACCAAGCAACACCGTTAGTGGTGCAAAAGCTTGATCCTTTCGAGAGTGTGTTTCATGCATCGGATTCCACCAATAGCTTACTGCCTCCCATCGTTGTGTTCGGAGACTCATTCATGGATGGCATGGAAAGATCCGGTTTGCCTCATTACTTCAAGTCGCTATATCGCACCCGTACTTATCACGCAACAATGAATGACGTTCTTCGTTCCATGCCATCAGATACTCGGTATTTTGTTTTTGAGTTCATAGAAAATTTATTGCCCAATTTAAGAAATATCATCGGTTTCGACCCAAAAGTAGTGGCCGAACCCAAAACCTAAGTCGACCTGTAGTTGTTGCGAGATTGAGGATAAATTTTTGTCGTAGTGTGGGCAAGACCAACATTGTGACCAGCGACTGCGATTTTGTTTTTGCCTCATTTTTTAATTACACTTGCTGATAATGGCTTCAATCCATTCATATATTTCCGTTGTTAATTTAGATAAATTTACGCGATTTATCTTTATTTTCCTATTTTTCGCAATCATTTCTGTGCCTGGCTTGGTTGATATTTTCAACATCCAACCAACCGTCGAGCCTATCGTTGAAAATAGGACATTAGCACCACTTCCAAATTTTTCTGGAATTGGAGATATTAGCAAGACCATAGATCAATCTATGAAGTGGTTTGACGATCACTTTGGACTTCGGTCACTGCTTATTCGTGTAAAAAACCAGATAGACTTTTCTGTTTTTAGTATCTCCAATCGGGTTCACATCGGAAAAGGGGGCTGGTTGTTTTATCGAAGTGTTATCGACAAATATGAACAAAAAATTGAAGCGATGTCTGATGCAGACATGGACAACGCTGTGCAATTAATTGCCAAATTGCGCGACTACCTCACCGCCCGCAGTATAGAGTTGGTTGTCATTACCATCCAAATGAACTATAGGTTTTATCCAGAATACTTACCTGCTTCTGCTCAGTTCGCAATTAAACAGCATCGCTTCGATGATTTCAAAGCAAAACTCAGTGCATTGCCGGGCATCACCTACATGGATACGACGCCACTGCTATTCCAGACTAAAGAAAAACGACCCATATTCCACAAAACAAATTTTCATTGGAACGATCCAGCCGCTTTTGAGGTGGCCAAGGTCTTAGTCGACCATTTAGCTGATGGCAATAACGATCCAAGTTTGAGGTGGCGATTACCATTAGACATCGAAAAAAAACCTCTTTTTGGAGGTGTTGCCCGCTTCATGCCTTTGCTTTTCCCTTATCAGGAAGAAGAAGCCTTATTCATCGCCCCCATTCCGCCCGACCAGACAACACCCTTAATGTATGAAAGAAATGTAGGCCCATTCGAGGTGGTGTCTCATGCATCCCAATACTCAAAAAAACTACTGCCCCCGGCCGTTGTCCTCGGGGATTCCTTCATGGATGGAGTGGATAGATGTGGACTTCCCCACCACTTCGAGTCAGAATATCGAGCCGTCATCTATCACGCACCCATGAATGATATTCTTCGTGCCATGCCCTCTGATACCCGTTATTTCGTATTTGAGTTCATAGAGGTTGCGCTTCCAAATTTGAATAGCATTCTTAGTTTTGATCCTAAAGTAGTCGAAGAAAAACCAAAAAGCTAAATATGACTGAAATCCAAGAGTCAGAATTAACAGAAACTCCCTATCAGCGCCTGGGCGGGGAAAACGTTTTGCGTCAACTTGTGCTGCGGTTTTACGATAATATGAACGAAATGCCCGAAGTTCGGGGTATTCGCAAAATGCATGGTGCGGATTTAGGCGGTGCTGCCGATAAGCTCTTTAAGTTTATGTCCGGCTGGCTTGGAGGGCCGGATTTATTTATTCAAGAATACGGTCATCCTAGGTTACGCGCCCGTCATTTCCCGTTTCCCATAGGTGTTGACGAACGTAACCAATGGATGATGTGTATGGACAAAGCCTTGGATGAAACCCCTATGGATGGCGATCTACGCGAGCTATTGCGCCAAGCACTAGCCCAGACTGCCACCCATATGATTAATCAAGAACCTAATGTTTGATTGTCTCCAACTCAATTAGGTCGCAGGTTGTAATACCCCAGATAGGGTAGGCAGGATGTTATAGGTGTCTTCGGTTTCCAACAACCTGAATTGAACATTTCGCTGGGCATCCAGTGTCCTGATGAGATTCCGGGCATAGCCGTGATAAATTCTGGCCTTGATCGCTTTGGAAATTTGCTGTCCAATGGGAGAGAATTTGCGGTAGCCGTAGCCGATTTCAAGGCCATCCCCCCGGGTCCCCACGTCTTCCGGCAAAACTAATTCATATTCTTTATTAAAATAGCGAATTTTCAGGCTTCGCACCGATCTTGGTCGGACGGTGTGCTGTTCCTGCGCTAACAGGCCAATGTTGATGAAATGTTGGGTATAGTCCTGACCTTGCACATAACCCCACATTTCCCTGCGCGTGATGGCTTCCTCAAACACGAAGCGCCAGCCATTCTCTAAGAGGAAGGCAAACGAGCAATATTCAATAAAGGCTTTCACTTCCCAGACATCCATTCCATGCAGGGCAATCAAGCTACGCTTGTTGACGGACTCTGGATTCGCAATGTAATTGGCCAGTAGCTTAGCCCAGACCTGTTGGCAGGTTTCGTCGTTAATATCTTGAGCATATTCAATAAATTGGTTTAGCCAGTCGCGAGTTGCCGACGTGTCGTTCAAGACCTCGGGTGATTCATCGGCAGCCAATCCTACGATGCGTTCAATGTTCTGCTGGCGTTCCACGTCACGACGGGTAATCCGCTGAAGGGCACGTTCTTCCAAGGCAGCCCTCTCGGAAGTTTCTAGTAAGGCTAGGGATTGAACGCCAATAACAGGCTCTAGCGACTCTGCAAATTTTTGTTGGTATTTGGTCATATTCATTAAGAGGGTTAAATTAAAAAAATAAAGTGCGCATTGTATAACGATATTCAGCCAATAACACTCATTCCGCCCATGTAGGGAGCTAAAACATCAGGAATACGGATACGACCTTGTTCGTCTTGGTAGTTTTCCATCACAGCGATTAAGGTTCGTCCAACGGCAAGCCCTGATCCATTCAAGGTATGGGCCAGTTCGGGTTTGTTGGTGGACGGATTACGCCAGCGCGCCCGTAAGCGTCTGGCTTGGAAATCGCGAAAGTTGCTGCATGAGGAAATTTCCCGGTAGGTATGTTGCCCCGGCAGCCAAACTTCCAAATCATAGGTCTTCGCCGAAGAAAAGCCCGTATCACCTGCACACAACACCATGCGGCGATAAGGCAAACCCAGTTTTTCCAAAATGATTTCAGCGTGGCGGGTCAGTTCTTCGTGAGCTGCTGTGGAGTCTTCGGGGCGTTCAATGCGCACCAGTTCCACTTTTTCGAATTGGTGCTGTCGAATCATGCCTTTGGTGTCTTTGCCCGCAGAACCCGCTTCGCTGCGGAAACAAGGGGTGTGGCAGACAAATTTAAGCGGCAGTTTTTCCAGAATTTCATCACGCACCAAATTGGTGACTGGCACTTCCGCCGTGGGAATCAAATAGAATGGAGGATCGCGGACGATCTTAAACAAATCTTCTTCGAATTTAGGCAGTTGCCCGGTTCCCCTCATGCTGTCGGCATTGACCATGAACGGCACATAAGTTTCGGTGTAGCCATGAACGCCTGAATGCACATCCAACATGAATTGGGTAAGCGCTCTTTGCAAACGCGCCAACGGACCTTGCAACACGACGAAACGTGCGCCGGTGAGTTTTGCAGCCGCTTCGAAATCCATGCCCAATACAGCGCCCAACTCAGTATGGTCTTTGGGCGCAAAATCAAACTTCGGTGGCTCGCCCCAACGCTTGACTTCGACATTGCTTTCTTCGCTCATGCCGTCAGGGACTTCTGCATCAAGAATGTTGGGTATATCCAATAACATTTCTTCAAGGCGTACTTGGATGGTTTCCAGTTCTTGCTCGTTTTGTTTCAGGTCATCGCCTAGGTGTGCCACTTCGTCCAGCAGCGGCTGGATGTCCTCGCCTCGCGCTTTGGCTTGTCCAATCGATTTGGATCGGGTGTTGCGCTGGTTTTGCAATTCTTGGGTCAACACTTGGATCTCTTTGCGGCGATTCTCCAGCGCAGAGAAGGCGGCTTTGTCTATATTCAGGCCACGCCTAGCCAATTGCGTTGCGACTTCGTCCAAGTTGGTGCGGAATAAACGGGGGTCTAGCATTTTATTACTTCCGTTCAGGAATTATTTGGGTAAAAATATTGTTGAGATTACATGGATATATCAAAATTTCAAGTCACACCAAGAACACGCATTACGGCGGCATCCAATTGCGACCCGTTTGGCAAATTAGGACCTGAAATAAAACGTTGGGAAAACTCCTCTAGTGAAAAACGCAGGTTTCTCTTCAAAATTAAGTTACGTTGCTCACCATGATTTGTCACTTGAGATAGCTCATAGGTGTGTATTGTCAACACATCTTTCCCCGATTTTTCTAGTATTGGTATATCTTTTCCAATTATTCCTTCGAATTTATTGTACACAATATCTGGAACTACAAAATATAAACCAGATTTTACAAATTGTGAACGTGAATAGATTATTCCTTTTCGTATAATTTGTGGAATCAACCGCTTATGAACATTTGCCCAATTCATTCCATGTCCAGAGCTTGGAATATTTAAAGTTTGATTCGTTAGGTTTTTATATGAATGCCACGCATCCCTATAGTTGCCAGTTATATCAATACTCTGAACTTCAACGCCAACGTATTCGTTTAGCTCTCCATTTTCAATTTTTGCTAAAACCCAATCCATAGATAAATTAGTACCGATTTTAACTTCCCTACCAGAGTTTTGACCAAGAGCAACAACACAGCATTTCAATTTATCTCTGAGAGGTATGAATTGCTCAAACATAAAAAAATCTAGACTTGCGTCGAAAACTTCTTGAGCAATGGTTCTTAATGCCGCATAGTTTCGTTCATATAAACGATTCGGGCAAATTATACAATCTCCATAAGCAGAGGTTACGCTACATGTACCATAAATCACGGAACCATCATGATTAGCTTTAGTGCATTTTTTGTTGATAAACGGACAGGCGGACAATTTCCATAGACTACGGCACTGAGGCGATAAATCGTCAGGAGCATAGCCGAAAACTTCAATTAAATCCTTATTAGGACGAACATTCATGCTTTTTAAACCAACATCTTCATGATTTCATCTCCGATTGCCTTCCCCATTAAAGGCGGCACTGCATTGCCTATCTGTTCATATTGTTGAGTGATATTTCCTGTAAAAACATAATCATCTGGGAACGACTGTATTCTTGCTGCTTCACGCACAGAAATGATGCGGTCTTGAGTGGGATGAAAAAAACTTCCCCAATGTGGATCGCATTTGGTCAATACCGTTGAGCAGAGTGCGTCGGGGTGTAAACGTCCATAACGTTTGGTATGGTCGCTCCTTCTTGCCCTCTTCAAGCCCGCTGGTAAAAATTCAAAAGGAATATCCCTCCAGCTTCCACCTTGCGGAATATACTTAAGCCGATTAAGATTGACCTCGCCTAGTTTAGCACAATAATGTGCCGACAAATTCACAGGGTTTTTCCTTAAGTATCCTTGGTATTCATTTTCGGGTTCTTTTGTGTATATTGAAGGACTATTAATTTCTCCATTAGCAATCTCTGGTAAATCCGACATTGCATTCCAAACGGTGGTCTGTGGTTTAAGGTGCTGATAAAACAGAGGAGGGGTAGAGATACATAGTTCCTGTGCTCCAGTAAAGTTGGCTACAGCTTTGGCATCATAGGCTGGCTCTGGAAAAGTGATTTCCCCAGCGTAATTCTTAATTCCGATAAACACAGTTCGAAACCTCATTTGAGGAATACCATAATGTCCAGCAAACAAAATTTTGTGCTTAACCTTGTAGCCCATTGTCTCCAACTCTCGATAGATTTGTTGGACGACAGTGCCTTTGCCAAGAGAAACAATGCCGGGTACATTTTCAATTAAAATCGCCCTAGGCAGGATTGCCGCGACAACCCGGAGAAAATCCTTAAATAGATGGTTTCTTTCATCATCCAAACTGCGGATTGGAGCATTTATTGAAAACCCTTGGCAAGGAGGGCCACCCGCAACAAGTGCTATCTCCCCTGTTTTAATGCCTAGATATTTTTTGAGATTAATTTCACATACTTGCCGAACATCACCCACTAAAAGAGTTGTATCAGGATGATTCGCTTGATAGGTATTACCATATTCCGAAACTAATTCATTTGCGAATACTGATTTAAAGCCTGACTGTTTCAACCCACAGGTCAACCCTCCAGCGCCTGCAAAAAGATCTATAGTTTTCATAAGAGTCAAAATTTATATCCTATTGCATACCAGCTTCTATTTGATGGTAGGTAAGCAATAGTTACAATGAACAGAACTTTCTTCCAAATTACGCATCTGACCAGCCAACGCGCTCTTGTCAGTGCCGTTTGGTTTTTCTGGTTTAGGTTTGGCCCAAGTGTCGGGGATGGGTTCGGCGATTTTCTTTTCGCCGCAACTGACCATAAACAAAGCGCACACACAGGCAAATGCGCAAGCGAGTTTGGTTCTGTTCATGATTGCCCCACCGAAAAAGTTTAAAAAAGGTTTAAATCAATCTTGCCCGTTGATGGCAAAGACATTTTGAAAATATTCTACCCCGGATAGCCATTTACCGCTTAACCATTGAGTCGCTGCATTTTGTCAGCATCAGGATTCAACACCACGCCCTTTTCGGTCACGATGGCATCAATCAGGCAGGCCGGTGTCACGTCGAAAACCGGGTTCCATGCGTCAATGACGCTATCTTCACGATGATAATACTCACTGAGCAATTCCTTGCGTTCGCGTTCTTCGATCTGAATAGCCTTGCCGCTATTGGTGTTCCAGTCAATCGTAGAGGTCGGGGCCACCACCATGAATTTCACCCCGTGAAAGCGGGCATTGACGGCATGGGAATAAGTGCCAATTTTATTGGCTGCATCGCCGTTGGCAGCGATGTGGTCAGCGCCCACGATGACCCACTGCACAGCACCAGTTTGCATCAGCCAAGCCGCAGCAGAATCGGCTATCAATTTCGCCGGAATGTGGTCTTGATCCAATTCCCACGCCGTCAAACGGGCGCCTTGTAACCACGGACGGGTTTCACAGGCATAAATATTACGCAATCCATGCGAGTAAGCACTGCGTATCACACCCAAGGCCGTGCCATAACCGCCAGTCGCCAAGGAGCCAGTGTTACAGTGGGTTAGGACTCCCGTCGAGCCTTCTAGCAGTTCCGCGCCTAAACCGCCCATCCGGCGATTGGCGGCGATGTCATCTTCGTGTATGGCTAGTGCCAGAGTCAACAAAGGGCTAGGGTCGTCGCCAATCGAGGCTATCGCTTGGCGCATTTTGTCCAAGGCCCAAAACAGATTGACTGCCGTGGGCCGGGAAGCTGCCAGCAAATCAATATCCTGATTGATCGATTCTTTCCAATGGTTAGGGCTTTGATAGTGTCGCTGTTTAGCTGCCAGCACCACACCGTAAGCGGCTGCAATGCCAATGGCCGGCGCACCACGCACCCGCATAGACCGGATTGCCTCTGCAACCCCTGATGCACTATCGTAATCATCATAAGCCACAGAACTTGGCAATTGGCGCTGGTCTAACACACGCAAGCCCGTTCCCGTCCATTGTAAGGCACGGACGCTATCGTTAGTGTAAGGATGCTCGCAGTGATTGTGCATGATTAGGTGATGGTGTTACAGTTTTGGGCATTATAATTTATCATTAAGCCGAACATTTTATTATGGTAGGCTGGCATAAACCAAGTATGTTCTATGCCAATTGCTGTAATTATTGCATTTCTTGTCAGCCCTGCGAACAGAGTTGGACTTTTGATTTTCCTTCCTGTTGGCTTTTCCAGACCCAATCATCACCACAATGCAGACAGTCCGGCTTATCCAGTTCATAATATTGAGTTGTGGGCCACCCGCTGACCTCAATACCCGCAGCGATACAATTGGAAAACCTAAACTAAAACCATGCCTAAAGTTAGCCTAACAATGGTCATTTTGACGAGAGCGCCCGTTTTTTTTGCGGGTTTTATGCTATTGGCCTTGGCAGCCTGCACTCCGCCATCAGCCACCAAACAATATCCCCCCGAGATTATCATTCCAAAGAAACGGGTCGAGGCCCCCGTTGAACTTCCGCCCAAGGTCTATGATGAAACCAAAATGGACGAAGGGACTGCCCAAAGCGGTACTGCCCAACAAGCCCCGAAACCGCCTACCTCAACCCCACCCTCCGATTCACCTGCTGTGCTGGCTTTAATGCAAGAAGCCAATGACAATTCTGCCAGCGGGCAATTGGACAATGCTGCCGCCACCTTGGAACGGGCCATCCGCATCCAACCTCGTAATGCGCTATTGTGGCAGAAACTGGCGGAAGTCCGGCTCAAACAGAATCAACCGGGGCTTGCGGAAGATTTGGCGAAAAAATCTAACGTATTGGCTAAGGACAATAAATCCTTGGTCGGTAAAAATTGGTCCATCATTGCCGATGCCCGTCGCCAAAGGGGGGATGCGGAGGGTGCCAGTGACGCAGACTCCAAGGCTAAGCGTTAAGTGTACGATCTTGCCAGCATTTTCGGACCCGGCGGTCTGCTTGAGGAGCATCTGCAAGGCTTCCGCCCGCGTCCTGCGCAATTAGCCATGGCCCAAGCTGTGCAACAGGCAATAGCCAGCAAATCGAGCCTAATCGCCGAAGCAGGCACCGGCACAGGCAAAACCTTTGCTTATCTGATCCCCGCCATTATTTCAGGTAAGCGGGTGATCGTCTCCACCGGAACCAAAAACCTGCAAGACCAGCTTTTCGGCAAAGACTTAAAACTCGTGCGCGATGCCTTGGCGGTCCCTTTTCATGCCGCTTTGCTCAAAGGCCGCAGCAATTATCTTTGTCTTTATCGCTTGGAAAATTCCCAAGGATTTCGCACAGGGCATAGCAGACAGGATATTGCGGCTTTGGAGAGCATCAAGCGTTGGGCAAAAAACACCGAAACTGGCGATATTGCCGAGGTCGTCGATGTCAGCGAATCGTCTCCGTTATGGCCTCATGTCACTTCCACGGTTGACAATTGTTTGGGCCAAGAATGCCCCAATCTTGCCGAATGCCTATTAGTCAAAGCAAGGCGCAATGCCCAAGATGCCGAGGTGTTGGTCATTAACCATCATTTATTGTGGGCGGACTGGGCATTGAAAAATGACGGTTTTGGTGAATTATTGCCCGAACCAGAAGTGATTGTTGTCGATGAGGCGCATCAGTTTGCCGAAACGGCGGCGCAATTTTTGGGGCTTTCGATTGGTTCGAGACAATTGAATGAGCTTGCCAATGACATCGTCATGGAACAATTAAAAGATGCCAGGGACCAGCCCGAATTGGCGACCGAGGCAGAACAACTAGAAAATGCTGTGGCCGATTTACGGCTGGCTTTCGGTGTCGATGGTCGGCGGGAGGCTTGGAGTGTGGTCGAGCATGAAGAGGAAGTCGTCAAGCAAATGGATCGAGTGACCTTTCAACTGTCAGTATTGGCGGAGATGTTGAAGAAGGCCAGTGTGCGTGGCAAAGGCTTGGAATCCTGTTGGAAACGGAGCTTGGAGTCCTTGTCTAGCTTGGCTGAATTTCTTGAACAAAGTCAGAGTAATAGTGTGCGCTGGTTTGAAACCTACAAACGCAGTTTCACGCTGAATCGCACCCCGCTGGAAATTTCTAATGAATTTGCCAAGCTTCACCATAACAGCGATGCGGCTTGGGTGTTCACCTCTGCCACGCTGAGCGTCGCCCAAGACTTTCAGCATTTTTCCGCGTCCTTAGGGTTAGCTGGGGCGACCGCAGAATCTTGGGAAAGCCCGTTCGATTACCGCAACCAAAGCATGTTGTATGTACCCGTGGACATGCCCGAACCCTCTGATCGCAACTATGTTGCCGCCGTGGTCAACGCCGCCGTGCCGGTGTTAAAGGCCAGCCGGGGCCGGGCGTTCATGCTATTCACTAGTCACCACGCCCTGCAAACCGCCGCGACACTCTTGCCAGAAGCCATTGATTTCCCCTTGTTCATTCAAGGTAGCCAACCTAAAGCTGCTTTATTGGAAGCATTCAAGCAGGCTGGCAATGGTGTGTTACTTGGAACCGCCAGTTTTTGGGAAGGCGTGGACGTGCGCGGCGAGGCGCTTTCCTGCGTCATCATCGACAAACTCCCGTTTGCCTCCCCCGGCGACCCGGTATTGAGTGCAAGGTTGGAAGCCATCAAAAAGCAAGGCCATAGCCCCTTTGGTAGTTATCAGCTTCCCGCCGCTGTGATCGCTTTAAAGCAAGGCGCGGGGCGCTTGATCCGTTCCAGCGACGACCGGGGTGTATTGATGCTGTGTGACCCGCGCTTATTGAGCAAGCCCTATGGCAAGGTATTTCTCAACAGTTTGCCACCGATGAAACGGACGCGAATGTTGAATCGGGTGGAGGAGTTTTTTAGGTTGGAGTCGGAAATTTAGCCTAAAAAAAGAGACATGAGACTATCTTTTGTCTGGTGGAATACCAGCCTGTCACCAGCAGGAAGAGACAGGGCGACTGACGAGCAGCGACAATTCGTTTGCTCAATGGTGAATTTTATGCTGAACAAGATGCAAATTGACTTTTTGGCTTTGGGAGAAATTACCAATAGAGATGTCAAAGCAATCATGGAGAAATGCGAACTCGCAGAATTTGATACAGAAATGGACTTCGTCAAGAATGGAAGGTCTCGTTTTGACACTTGCTTTTTCTATAGGCGGGATAAATTGATGCTATTGGCTACGCATCCAATAACATCAAATAAGGGCAACCGTACCTTGAAAATTGCTCAACGGGCTGATTTTATGATTCCGGGTTATGGAATTCCAGTGCATGTTTTTGTCTCACATTGGCCTAGTTTGTTATGGTGTCATGAGAATTCTGCTGATCGCCATTTGCTGGGTGTCAGGTTGCGAGATTCGATAGAGGATGTAAGCCCAGAACGCGAAAAGCTTGCGAATGTGATATTGGTGGGAGATTATAATGATGAGCCATTTGATGCTTCATTGGCAGAACAATTGATGGCAACAAGAGACAGGGAGTTGGCAAAGAGAAAGCCACATTTATTATACAACCCGTTTTGGCGACACTTGGGCTTTTCCAAACCGTATTCACCTGAGATGACTGACGACTCCATTGGGGGTACTTACTTTCATAAAAATGGCGAAATCACCCGCTGGAGAACATTCGATCAAATCATTTTCTCCTCTGCATTTTTGGGTCAAACCGAATGGCATTTGAATGAAGAATTGACCGGGGTATTGAATTTTGAAGAATATCGAGCAAAAATTATTGATACAAATGAAATATTTGATCACTTTCCAGTTTTTGGTGTTATTGAGGAGGTAGACAACGATGGCTAACTTTGCAGAAGCTTATAAATTAGGATTGAATGCAGCCAATAAAGCAAAGAAAAGTAAAGAGGAAATCAATCAAATATTCTATGAACTAAAAAAACAGATTTTAGAGGCAACGGATGGAAAAATATCCGTGATGAGAACAAGATTGCCTGATCCGCCAAAACTAGGAATAATATCGCCTCTTAAGCGTAGAGTATTGGGAATGACGGAATCATCAAGTAGTTATATACGCGAATTACATGAGATAAACAGCCAAATCGATGAAAAAGAAATTCAACATTGGGCAATTGCTGCTGAAAATTTATTGGTAAAAAATAGTGAAAAAGAACTTGCCCGATGGAGCCAAGATCGTGGCGGTTATCCATGTAAAATTATTTTGGATTCTAAGACCATGTATTGCGAGGACAAGGTGGGACTGGAAAACGCCCTAACAAAGTTATTAAGTGATCCGGTTGTGGGGGAAACATTATATAGATTACAAAATATACCATTACCTGAGCAAGTTAGCACAGAAGCCACAACCGATTGACTTGGAGGTTGAGGATTGATATGAACCTAGACATTTAGATAGCTACAAGATAAGTCGTTAATAATATATGTCGTTGGAACGCGATATGTCCAAATTACCCTACCTAGCCCATTACCCGGAGGAACTTAAAACCCAAGTCCAGCAATTGATTGCCGAAGACCGACTGGGCAACATGCTCGCTAAGAAATACCCTGCCAGCCATGACATACGTACCGACAAGGCCCTTTATGATTATGTCATGGAGTTGAAATACCGTTATATGCGAACATCGGACCCACTCAATAAAGTGGTGTTCGACAAAACCCTGCATGTGATTAAAAATGCCTTGGGTACGCACACCAGCTTATCCAGAGTGCAAGGTGGCAAGTTGAAAGCCAAGCGGGAAATCAGAATCGCCGACCTGTTTAAAACCTCGCCCCCGGAGTTTTTAAAAATGATTGCCGTGCATGAACTGGCTCACTTGAAAGAGCGGGAGCATAATAAAGCCTTTTACCAATTATGCTTGCACATGGAACCGAATTATCATCAATTGGAATTTGATTTGAGGCTTTATTTGACGCAAATGGAGATTGAAGGAAAAACTAGCTTTGTTATAACAAATCAATAAAGATCAAAACCTTAAAAACTATGTAGAAAGTAGAATCGTATTGAATAAGCCTAGATTGTTATGTATTGCCTCTTTTTTATAATTGGTTGAAAAGCATCATATTATATGATTACTAAATCCGGATTAATCGCCCTATTGACTGATATGGAGTCAGACCGAATCGAACGGACTGTCTCGACAAATAATACTGAGAAATTCAGCCAAGCAATCTGTGCCTTTGCCAATGATTTGCCGAATCATCGGCTACCGGGTTATTTGTTAATTGGTGTTAGGGACAATGGCGAATTATCTGGTTTAACCGTGACGGATGAGTTGCTGAAAAATCTTGGTGGCATACGTTCGGATGGCAATGTTTTACCTCAGCCGGTATTGAATGTCAGTAAATTTACCCTAGATTCGGGTGAGGTAGCAGTCGTAGAAGTTTTTCCTTCTGATCTTCCGCCAGTTCGATACAAGGGTAGGGTTTGGATTCGAGTGGGTCCACGTAAAGCGGTTGCTAATGAGCAAGAAGAAAGAATTTTGACCGAGCGGCGTATTGCCTACGCACGTTCATTTGATGCACGGCCCTGTATTGAAGGAAATTTAAATGATTTGGCGCTAGGTCAATTTGATGCTTATCGAAGACAGGCAATAGATCCTGAGACGATATTGGCTAACCAACGCTCTATTGAGCAACAATTGGCATCACTGCGATTGTTTGACCCGGATCGACACTGCCCAACCTTTGCCGGTATATTGTTGTTTGGGACAAACCCACGGTTTTTTTTGCCGGGTTCCTATATTCAATATTTAAAACTGCCAGCTAAAGATTTGACTGATTTGCCAGAAGACCAAGCCGAAATTTCTGGAGATCTTTTTTCAATTCTGCATGAATTGGATACGCGCTTGAAGGTCTTGATTCAAACCAGTTTGAGGTCGTTGAGCAGTTTGCAGGAAAAGCTATTGCCAGATTACCCGGAAAAAGCATTGCGGGAATTACTAATGAATGCGGTTATGCATCGCAATTATGACAGCAATTCGCCCATTCGGTTTTATGTTTTCAGTGACCATATTGAAATTCTGAGTCCTGGCGGCTTATATGGAGAAGCGACCCGTGAAAATTTCCCCACACGCAACAGTTATCGTAACCCTATCATTGCCGAAGCGATGAAATCCCTAGGCTATGTCAATCGTTTTGGATATGGTGTTCAGCGTGCACAAGCCCTGCTGAAAGATAATCGCAACCCGCCAGCCGAGTTTGAATTTGACGATCATGCGGTACTCGCCAAAATTTGGCGGAGGCAATGATGAAAACTATCGCTTTCTTCAACAACAAAGGAGGAGTAGGCAAAACTTCTTTGGTTTATCATTTAGCTTGGATGTTTTCCTGTAATGGTCTACCGGTGGTGGCTGTGGATTTGGACCCACAAGCCAACCTTACATCTATGTTTTTGGATGAGCACAGGCTTGAACAGCTTTGGTCTGATGGTGATCACCCGGAAACCATTTTTGGGGCAATCCAACCTATATTAAAAGGCAAGGGAGACATTAAATGCCCACATTTGGAACGCATTACTGAAAATCTCGGTCTTGTGGTGGGTGACTTGGGACTTTCTCGTTTTGAAGACAAGCTTTCTGCCGCTTGGCCACTTTGCCATAATGAAGATGAAGCTGCATTTAGGGTTATGACGGCCTTTCATCGTGTGATAGAACACGCAATGCATTTGCAACAGGCAGAATTAGCTTTAATTGATGTTGGCCCAAATCTTGGCGCGATAAACAGAGCAGCGATCATAGCTTCTGAACATATAGTCTTACCACTGGCTCCAGACCTATTTTCTTTGCAAGGGCTTAAAAATCTGGGCCCAACACTTCGTGAATGGCGAAAATCTTGGAAGGAATTATTATCTAAGGCGCCAAAAGATGACGATCTGTCCTTGCCTAAAGGCAATATGAAACCATCTGGATATGTAGTGATGCAACATAGTATGCGTGATAGCAGTCCAGTTAAGGCTTATCAACGATGGATGGACCGTATTCCTTTAGTCTATCGGGAAGCAGTACTTGACGTTCAATCCAAAACTTTGCCACCAGTTTCTAAAGACCCTTACTGTCTATCCACCTTGAAACACTATCGTAGTCTCATGCCGATGGCTATGGAATCTCGCAAACCCATGTTTTTTTTAAAACCGGCTGATGGTGCGATTGGCTCTCATGTGGGGGCTGTGAAAAGTTGCTACGACGATTTTTATTCTCTTGCCTCAAAGATTGCAGAAATTTGTGGGATTAATATCGAACCATGAAACTCCTCTCCTTAGAAACCTCCACCGAAGCTTGTTCCGCCGCTTTGTTAATAGACGGCGAAATTTCCGAACGTTACCAATTGGCTCCGCAACAGCATAACAAGCTGATATTGCCGATGATCGAATCCCTGCTGGATGAAGCCGGGTTAAGCTTAAAGCAACTGGATGCGCTGGCCTTCGGGCGCGGGCCGGGTTCGTTCACTGGGGTGCGGATTGCCGCCGGGGTCGTGCAAGGCTTGGCGTTTGGCGCGGATTTGCCAGTCGCGCCGGTGTCCACCTTGGCGGCATTGGCTCAGGAAGCCTTCAATGAGACAGAAGGCCAATTTGCCTTTCCCTGCCTTGATGCGCGCATGGGGGAAGTGTATTGGGGAGTGTACCGGCGAGGCGAAAATGGTTTGGCCGAATTGCTAGGCCATGAAGCCGTGGCCGATGCCGGAGCCGTTGAGTTTCCAAAAGAGGCTGTCGGTTATGCGATAGGCAGCGGTTGGGGGACTTATGAAGCAGTTTTACGCGAACATTTAGGAAGGGAAAACTTACATGGCATTTTAGCGGATCGCTTTCCTCGCGCCCGTTGGATTGCTGTGCTGGGCGAAGAGGTATTCAAGCGGGGAGAATGTGTCACTGCGGAAGATGCACAGCCCGTTTATCTGCGGGACAAGGTGGCGAAGAAAAAGGGCGGAGGATATTGACTGCTGAATTTAGATGGCAACCTGATTGTCTACAAGCCCTTGATGCCCCTTTCAATCTCCCCCTGCTTGCGCAATTCCCGTTTGAGTATTTTGCCGGTGGCATTTTTTGGTAATTCCGCCAAAATGTGAATTTTGCGGGGAACTTGGTGACTACCCAAATGCTGGCGGCAATAAGTGCGAATATCGGCTTCGGTCGTCTCGGAACCAGAAATCAAGGAGACATAAGCCACTGGGATTTCCCCATGCAGTTCGTTGGGTTCTCCCACCACGGCAGCTTCGTTGATAGGTGCGAAACGGTATAGGGATTCTTCAATCATTCTTGGGTATACATTCATGCCGTTGACGATGACTAAGTCCTTTTTACGATCCACGATAGAAAAATAACCGTCTTCGTCCTCCGTACCCATATCGCCGGTCAAAAACCAACTTTCACGAAACGATTCGGCAGTTTCTTCAGGCAGATTCCAATATCCTTTCATGACGTTCGACCCGCGCACGGCAATTTCCCCCACTTCGCCAATGGGCAAGGATTCCACACCTTGTTCGCCGATGATGCGCATTTCTACGTTGGGTATTGGCAAACCCACTGTCCCAGGTTTGCTCAAACCGCCGACCGGATTCACGCAGGTGACCGGGCCACATTCGGTGGGGCCGTCACCTTCGTAGATTCTCTTGCCGAACATAGCCTCGAAGCGTTTCAACACTTCCACTGGCAATGCCGCGCCCCCGGAAATGCAAAAGCGCAAGGATTCCATCCATTGCACCCGTTCCGGCTTGAGTCGTAGCAACACCGTAAACATGCTAGGCACACCGAGAAACAGGGTGGCCTGGGTTTCATGAATGGTTTTGGCGACCAGTTCCGGCTCAAAGCGGGGTAGAGGCGCGATGGTGCATCCGTAAAGCAAAGGCGTCAGTAGCCCCACAGTAGCGGCGAAAGCATGAAACATGGGTAAAACGACCAGCACGGTGTCTTCGCCGGGTCGCCACTTCATGGCCTCCTGCACACTAGCCACATTGGCAAGTAGATTGCCGTGCGTCAGCATCGCGCCTTTGGGTTTTCCAGTTGTGCCGGAGGTGTAAAGAATGACCGCAAGGTCGTCTTGCGGATTAAACTCGATTGCAGGCGACGGCTCGTCCGTGCCAACAATTTCGCTCCAAGCCCTAGCGCCTTCAACATCACCACCCATGCTCAAGGAAAAAGCCAAGCTTTCAACCGATTTTTTCAACAACGTGGCTTGTTCTGCAAAAGCCGCGTGAAATACCAAACCTTTGGCCCCAGCATCGGTCAGAATGAAAGCCATTTCACTGGTGTTGATCAGCAGATTGATCGGGACGACAGTCGCCCCTGCCTTGATGATGCCTAAATAGGCGATGACAAAAAACGGGCTATTCATGCAATACAAGCCAATCCTGTCCCCTTTGGCAACCCCAAGCCTTGCCAATGCAGCGGCAAACTGACTGGATTGTGCGTCCAATGCCTGATAATCCAGTTTATTACCGTCTACAATGACCGCCGTCCGTCCTGCGTATTGGCTTACGGCTGCTCTAAAAGCGTGGGCAAGTGATTGCATGACAGTGCCTCATTGATGGATTGCCGATTAGTGTTAGCCGCTTTGTCGCGGCTAAGCTTTAATTGATCACGTTATGACCGCGACCCCGCATACAGTTGTTATAAGCGCGCTTGTAATTGTTGTCCGCATCCATGCCTTGCGTGGCGCCTCCACCAATGCCACCGATGGCCGCCCCTGCCGCCGCACCGGTCGCCGGATTGCCCCAAATCGCACCCATGGCCGCACCACCCGCCGCGCCGACTAATGCGCCCACGCCAGCCCCCTTCAAGGTATCAGTGCCAAAACTACCCGCTTGCTTGGCAAGATTGCCACATTCAGCCTCGTCTTGCTGTAGACGGCCAATGTTAGGGTCATTGTAAGGATCGACTGTCGGCTGATAACCTCCGTAGGTTGCGCAACCATTGGCGATCAGTGTTACGACTGCAATCAAACCCACAACCATCAATTTGTTGAACATGTCTCTATCTCCTGGCATCAAAAAAGTTAAAGGATTTGCAAATTCAACCTTAATCCTGTGAATCTCGCAAACTATGACACCCTCAACTTAAAATTGACTTAAAAGCCTTAATCACCAACTTCCTTTCTGGATAAATTCAATTTTGTAGCCGTCGGGGTCTTCCACAAATGCGATCACCGTGGTTCCATGCATCATCGGGCCCGCCTCGCGAGTGACTTTGCCGCCGCGTTGCTTAACCATTTCACAGGCTTTATAAGCGTCGTCCACTTCCAAGGCAACATGACCGAAACCCTTGCCTAAGTCATATTTATCCACATCCCAATTGTGGGTCAATTCCAGCACAGCCCCTTCTTTTTCATCCTGATATCCGACAAAGGCCAAGGTGAACTTGCCGTCAGGATAATCATCACGGCGCAGCAGTTTCATGCCTAGCACCTCGGTGTAAAATGCGATGGACTGGTCAAGATTGCCCACCCGTAACATGGTATGAAGTATTCGCATTGGTTTAACCCTCCAACATTAAATTGCCCGTTTAACTTTATCAAGCCGCGAGGGCTTCGCTTACCGCATCGGCTAGCCGTTTCGCCAAGCTTTCCACTTGATCGGCCTCCCTTCCCTCCACCATGACCCGGATCAGTGGCTCGGTGCCGGATGAACGCAGCAATACCCGGCCTGACTCCCCTAATTCATGTTCCACTTCGGATTTGACCATCATGATGGAGGCCATTTCATCGATGTTGACTTTTTCACGGATATTCACATTAATCAGTTTCTGTGGATATTTTTCCATGCCTTGCTTAAGTTCGCTGAGCGTCTTGCCAGACTGCCTCATTTCCGTCATGACCTGAAGGGCGGCAACGATGCCGTCTCCCGTGCTGGTGCGATCCCGGCAAATGATATGGCCGGAACTTTCACCGCCCAACACGCTTTCATACTGCAACATCATCTCCATGACATAGCGGTCACCGACAGCCGCCCGCTTGAGTACCACACCCAAGTCTTCCAAGGCATGCTCCATGCCCAAATTGCTCATCAGCGTACCGACCACCGGGCCTCGTAAATGCCCCGCATTCAAGCGGGCGCGGGCAATGATATAGACTAACTCGTCACCATCCACAATGACTCCATGTTCGTCGACCATGATTAGACGATCCCCGTCACCGTCCAGTGCGATGCCAAAATCAGCCCGTTCGGCCAATACGGTTTGCCTTAACTTTTCTGGCTTAGTGGCCCCCACACCTTCATTGATATTCAAGCCATCGGGTTGCGTACCAATCTTGATGACCTCGGCCCCCAGTTCACGGAACACCGGAGGCGCAACATGGTAGGTGGAGCCGTGGGCGCAATCCACAACGATCTTATAGCCGTTGAAGTCTAAATTTGAAGGAACGGTGGATTTGCAAAATTCAATATAGCGACCCGCCGCATCTTCAATGCGAGTCGCCTTGCCTAGGCGCGAAGACTCCACGGTCGTCATCGGCAAACCCAGTTGCTCCTCGATTTTGCACTCGATCTCATCGGGCAATTTCATGCCGTCTTGAGAAAAAAACTTGATGCCGTTGTCATAATAGGGATTGTGGGAAGCACTGATGACGATGCCTGCCCGGGCGCGAAAGGTGCGCGTGAGATAGGCAATCGCCGGTGTCGGCATGGGTCCCAGCAATTGCGTGTTCACCCCGGCAGCGGACAGCCCGGCTTCTAGTGCCGACTCGAACATGTAACCGGAAATGCGCGTATCTTTGCCAATCAAGACATTATGTTGCGAGCCTTCTCGCGAAAACACCCTGCCTGCGGCCCAGCCCAGCTTTAACATAAAGTCGGGGGTGATGGGATACTCGCCCACCCGTCCTCTTACGCCGTCGGTGCCGAAAAACTCTTTATTCACTAATCAAATCTCCGCTCAAAATTCGGGTCTATTTTAACTGCGGTCCACGCCTTTGCATTGCCGTCCCCACACTTGACCGTCTATTGTAACCCAATTCAAGCTATTGGCTGATTCAGAAGTCCCTCACTTCAGCAATTCTCATTATGAGGTAAAGATCTGACAAGTAACCCGTCATTCCTGCCGGGAAGCAGGAATCCAGTCACAGGGACGTGAAACTAGGATTTGCCAGTAATGCTTAATCAGACACTTATGCACCGACAAGTTACCATCCATGGCGCTGGATTCCGGCAGTCCATGCCGGAATGACGGCGTTTTAGCCAAAATGAGAATTGCTGTCCCTCACTTCGCGTAGAATACACAACTACACCCCATTCATTTTTTTCCAGCCATGCCCAAGCAAGATTACAAACACGATAGTTCCAACAGCTTGCTCGCTCCTCTCATTCGAATGCTGAGCGCCCGCTTTCAACGCTTTTATTTTCGTGCCGTCGAATCCGTGGGCCACCATAAGCGCGACATACTGGTGACTCGTGTGGAAACCGCCCGTGATGGACTGGAGGAGGCCAAGGCACAATTCCAGACCGCCTTGGAAAAATTCAGTGAGTTGACGGAGTTCGATGGCGGCTCCTTGGAAGATGTCTACCGTCAACTCAAGGTCGAATTCGATTACAGCAAATCCAAGGCTTTGGCGGTGTCCGACCGCATTGATGCCGTGCAAGAAGTGGCCGAGGCGCTGTTTGCCGAATGGGAAGACGAATTGGATCAATACACCAACCGCAGCCTACGTAACACCAGCCGGATGAAACTGAAGCAGACTCAGCAAATGTATGGGCAATTACTGTCCGCCATGCGCAGGGCTGAAAACAAGATAGGGCCAGTGCTTGGCGTCTTCCAAGACCAAGTCTTGTTCCTCAAACACAACCTCAACGCCCAAGCCATTGCCCATTTGGAAAGCGAACTGGTTACCCTGACCATTGGTGTGTCAGGTTTGATCACGGCCATGGAGCGATCCATCGACCGTGCCAATGTGTTCATGCAAAATATTGGTGGGCAGAAAGCCCTGCCCTTGGAATGATGACATTTTTTTGCTTTCTCTCTCGGACTCGATCATGAAGTACCCTGCATTGTTTGGAATCGGCTTGCTCATGCTGCCTTGTCTTGCCCAAGGGAATGCGCACACTGGAATCGACAAGACTATTTCCTGCCACTATGGACAAAAGAACCCCATGGTAAGCGGCGAGGCAAAACTGAGCTTTAAGAATAAAACGATCCATCGAATTTGGTTTAACAGCTATTTTCCCGGCGGAATGGGGCAATTAGGATTTATTTGTCACATTGACATAAAACGTGGAGACAAGGCTTACGCTTGGCAAGATAACGACTTGGGACTCACCGTCACCGCCATGGAAACTGGCGACATTCTGCAACTTAAACACGACAAGAAAGGCTATTGGCTGGACTTTGCCAAATTTAAAACCCTGTCCAAGTATTGTGGGGCGGGGGCCGATTTACCATTGGATGTATTCATTCCATTATCGGGCAAGCTTTGTAAAATCCGACTATCGGAGTAAATGACGGAGCGTCAAAGCTTGCTTTGACCTCAGAACAGAAAGCAATAGCTTGTTTTGCCTGTCAAAGCAAGCTTTGACGCTCCAACCTTGGATTACCTCTGTTTCACATTATGCGGAAACCACGGGCAATTCATCCCAGCGTGTGGTGTAGCAAGGCGACTTGTAGTCGGCCTTAAGCTTCCAGCGTTGCTGCAAACCCTCACCCGCCAAGCGCAAAGCACCCTTGCCCATGCGGCAGTTGACTTCGTCCAAGGTTTTCATCAAGCGCTTGCGCCTCTCCACTGCTTCGGTTTCCGGTTCGTCGAACAATTGCAGTTGGCGGCTTCTGGCAGAATCCAATTCCAACAACATGATCCCCGCCTTTTGGTAACGGTAGCCGGGCCGGTAAAGCTGTTCCAGCCCGAACAAGGCAGCTTTCACCAAGGCCAAGGTATCGCTAGTGGGTGATAGCATCGGCACGGTCAATCCGGCCTGATATTGAGGCTCGTTGGTCTTGAAGCGGTTAGTGTTCAAAAACACATGAATGGCTCCGGCAACCGACTGTTGTCCGCGCAGTTTCTCGGCAGCCCGCGCAGTATAAGCCATGACAGCTTCACGCAATTCTTCCACCCTGAGAACCAGCTTGCCAAAAGACCGCGAACACATGATTTGTTGCTTGGGCGGGTTGACCTCTTCCAATGCCAAGCAGGATTCCCCGCGCAGTTCGCGTAGTGTGCGCTCCAAAGTCACCCCAAACTCCCGGCGCAAGATTTTCGGGTCGGACTCGCGCAACGCCAACACGTTGGCGATACCGCGTCGATTCAAGCGAGCGGTGATGCGTCCGCCCACACCCCAAACCTCACCCACGTCTATGCTTTCCAGCAAGACCGATTGTTCCGAAGTAGCCAGCAAGCCATAATCAAACACGCCGTCGTATTGCGGCCTTTTTTTGGCGACATGGTTGGCGAGTTTCGCCAAGGTCTTGGTCGGGCCTATGCCCACACACACCGGCAAGCCCACCCAACGGCTAATCTTGGTGCGGATGGTTTGACCGTAGCCTGTCAGATCAACCTGAGTGAATCCAGTCAAATCCAAGAAACACTCGTCAATGCTGTAAATTTCCTGCCGTGGGCTGAAACCGGCAAGGATGCCCATGACCCGGTTGGACATGTCGGCATACAGCGTGTAATTGCTGGAACGGGCGATGATGCCATGGCGCTCGGCCAATTCCTGCAACTGGAACCAAGGCGCACCCATTTTCACCCCCAGCGCCTTGACCTCGTTGGAGCGGGCCACGCAACAGCCGTCGTTATTGGACAAGACCACCACGGGTCTCCCTTCCAGCGACGGGTCGAATACTCGCTCGCAGGAAACGTAAAAGTTGTTGCAGTCAATGAGGGCGAAGTTTTGGGGCATTAGCGATTCTTATACGATTTTATCGACAACACTACCGCCTTTTCACCGTGACCCTATCGACCGGATACTGATTGCCCAATCGCATAATCATCAATGTCACTTATTGACGGTTGATGACAAGATTGCCGGGTATCAAATGCCTTATATGATACTTGCAAAAGCCTAAACCTTGAAATGGAGTGATGCGGAACTAAGAGCCATAAGATGCACCGACGAAGAAAACACATCGGTCGCAATTGCAGTGTGCACACGTTCATGGCACTTCGCCACCCCGCGAAACCTGAAAACACCAAGCCGCTATGTGGCGCGGGTACGCTGGAATGGTTCGTTAGGCGCGGCTAAGTATTCGCATAAAGATATTGGTTAGGCTTTGGTATTGAACGTTAAAGCCATCTATGTTCGCTTTAATCCACTCGTCTTGAGAAATTAATGACCAATCCAAAACGTAACCATTGTAAGCCGCTAAATGTTCAAAAAACAAACGCTGAACACGCCCATTTCCTTCTCTAAATGGGTGTATAACGTTGAATTCTGCATAATATTCCGCAAGCTTTTTGGCAAATTCATTGCCAGCCACATTTTTCAAATATTTTTCTGTTTTCAGTTGGCTAAATATCTTTTCAATTTCTGGAATTATTCGGTAAGCAGTGCAGAATCTTGTCCCTCCTTTTGAGATATCAACATCGCGAGTTTTACCAGCCCACTCATAAAGCTCAGAGAACAAAGTTAAATGCAAATTTTTGAAGTATTCTATATTATAGGGTGGATCAGAATAGCTAATATTTCTGATTGATACCGATGTTATTTCTCGCTCTGCATTTTCTAAAATACTTTCATCCTTTATGTTAAGTTTATTTTTCAGTACTGAAGTGCCGGGGTAGCAATAATAATCGTTGCCTGTATCATATTTATCCACTTGTATCACCGGAACCGATATTTTTTAAGAACTTCTTCCATACTTCTTGATACCAAATTCTCGCTGATTTGTATCCCTTCCAGTTTGGAACTGCTAATAAAATTTCTAATTTTATTTTTCTCAAACAACTCGTGCCTATTGGTCGAGTCACACCCATTAAATGCCTTAAATATCATGCTTAACTTGAGCTTTAAGCCTTTCCAGCTACTAGCCTTTATTTGAAACGAGAAAATGTTAGAGACTTTCTTTTTGACCTCAGAGAAACACCCAATCTCTTTAATATATTCTTCTTCTTCAAGAATACGGGTTATAAAATCATAATTTCTGTTAATACATGTCGATATTTCTTTAATTTTATTGAACAGTTGCACCCATCCATTAGCTCTAAGGGGCAAGCCAATAGTTTTATCAATGCCTAATTTTACTTCTCTATAGGCACCAATGGCCTTTAGGCTATCTATGTCGTTGATATGGCTGAGAGGAGGTATTCTTAAATCGCTGGAAATACATATTTTATTCATTTTATGGCTCGAAAACGGTCAAGCAAAATTAGTTGGCTAAAGCTTCAATACTACATTGCAAGAGTCTAACGCTCACGATCAGCGTCCCGCACCACCCCACAGAACTTGAAAATACCAAGTCGCTTCGTGGTGCGGGTGCAATTGAACGCAATAATAGACTAGGGTTCAGCAACTTCTAACTTGTTTATATTTAGAGACTTCAAAAGCAATTTAGGCCCAGGATTTAATTTAATGCGACTTGACTCTCTTTCTTTTTTCCTTAGTGCCTCTACAATTCGGTTTAGGTCATTTCCATACCGTGCAGCGTGTTCTTTTCTATAGCGACGGACTTCATCAACGATTGGGTCGTTAATCATCTGACATTCCTCCTAACTCTTTGGGTGAACATAACTGTGGACATACATAACCGCAGGATTCCACAAGCCGTGTAATAGCCGCCTTTGTCTCAGCGTTATTTATGTGCTTAAAGTTCCAAGTGAGCAAAAAATCCGCTTCTTGTGCGTCCGCAGAAACGCGGTGTTGTGTTTGGTCATCATTGGGACGATTGAAACAGCACATATCCAGATAGATTCGCATGGTTCACCTGATTAGCACAACAAGTAAGGGCGAAATAGCGATACGTATATTCCGCTGAATGTTTCCATTTTCCCATTCGGCGCAATACGCGGCGGAGCCGCTATTGCTCCCTACGAATGCGCCTTACAGCGTTGGCCAACGGTTTTTATAGTCCTTAATTTGAGAAACATTAATGGCGCATCCGACCCAACCTTTAGGATTAGAATCCCAAGGTTCCCAGTACACCGTATTTTCCTCGTTTATCTTTGCGCCGTCAGTTCTGCCTTTTACAATCTTCTTCACAACTTTTTTCCAAGCAGCAACATCCAAAACGTAAAAATCCGGCAATTCGTTCATATCCTTGTTTTTAAAATCAACAAAAACCAAAAGATAGCCTTCAGTCCAGATCCCAGAAACTTTTGGCCATTGATTGCCAGTTTTCGCTTTGACAGATACCCTAAATAAATGCTCAGGCGTTTCTACAAGAATATCTGTCTTTTTGTGGTTTCCTAGCGTTAACTGGGCATAAAATCCTCGTTTGCACAGTTCGAAGGCAACGGCATATTCTCCGGCCAAACCAATGGTTTCCTTGTTGATCATTGTTTAACTCTCTGTGAAAGCACCTAACGCCCCCGTTCAGCCGCCCGCGCAAGAGGGGCTAGAAAAATGAGCCAAACGTCTTCGCGGGTCGGCTGGAACGGCGGGTTAGCGGAGTGACCGCCCCAGCGGAAGGCGTTGCCAAGAAGCATGCCTGAAATATGGTTATAAAATATCAATGACTTGCATTTGCTTCTTGAGAGGCCGGTGGGCAGTGAGACAATGCCGGGGATTCATGAATTTTGCTCTTTTTATCCATTCGGCGCAATACGCGGAGTACCGATATTGCACCGCGTTGAGCCCCGGGTTAGGCATCTTGCTCAATCTTCAAACCTGGTTGATCTTGAAGCCACTTCGGGCCAGGAAGACCAGATACTGAATAAACCTCTTTAATAGCATCTTCTAAAACTTTTGGAAGCTTTTCGATTAACTCACAACTAAGTGTCATTTCCATCTTTGAGGCTGCGATACCATTAAGTACCTTGCACTTATTAAAATCATTCTTGAAATGAATCATTTCATTCCTAGATGTTACCATCTTAGATACAAATTGAAATGGGTGCTTTGAAGTATCATAGATGGTGCTTGGATTTGAAAATATATGTATAAATTTTAGTTTTTCGTTTAAAGTTAGCTTTTCAAGTGTTGCCCAAATTTGATTGAATTTCATTCCGCCTATTTCATTTGCAATGGCCTCAAGGCAGGCTACCGCCATTATAATAGATTGTGCACGCTCTTCGTATATTTCATCAAGGACATGTGGTTGAACGCCTTGGTGTTTTTTTGTAATTTCTTGTGATTTGCAGCAATGCTTGATTGCTGCTCTGAAAAAAATAGGAGCCATAAAGCATGCTGTATATATGTCACCTTTCTCTATTCGCATTGTCTCAAAGTTGGAAAGTGCTGGTGGCTTATAAGCAACAAGTTTACTCCTGCTTGTGGTGTCACTTTTTTTGAAAGTTTCGTGTGCGTTTAAAAGTTCAGTGAATGCTTTGAGTCTGAATGATTTTAATTTTTCGATGTATAACTCGGCCTTATGCGTATAAATTTCTATTGGCGAATCACTATTAGATTTGAGGCGCATGAGATATTGAAATTCATCATTCGTTGAATCAAATTCACTTAAGTCAACAAAATCTGAAACCCATCGACCGTAATTCCGATTTGCTACGCCCTCGAAACGTGCTATTTCCCACTGATAAAGAACCCCTTCGTCCAATACCTGAATGTGAGAGTTGAAAGTTTCGATAGGGTCACAAACATTAATTGGATTGTTAAGGAATGGAAAGTGATGCTTTGAAACGATTCCATTCGGTATTATGGCTGAAACATCATTGTCTACAATTGGCTTGAATATTGGACTAAATAAACTAATTAATGTCCTGTTGCAAAAAGTTGCAGGATCGATATTTTGAAATATTCGCCCATACGAAACAACTTTATAAAATTTAATGGCTTCGTTGATTTGTTCCTCTGATAATAGATCGAGGTTTATCTCAGCAAGGCGTGTGCCTTTTTTGAAATCTCGACACGGTAAATATTCAATGGCGATGGCTTCTTTCCACCACGATGGTATGTTTGAATCATCTGACATCAATTTACGCTCCATTTTTACAGCCTAACTTTAGTGTTAGACATCAAAAAGATGCCTAACCCGTCTTAAATTTGATGCATAATCCTGTAAAAACAGATTCAAGTCAATGATATTCTTGGCACCAAGACAAAGAAACCATATTTTCGACAAATAAAACAAGTCACCCTCACCACAATCTTCTGGAAGAGGCTGAACTCGCCATTCGGTATAGAATGATCCATTACTTGTAGTGTCGGCGGATGCGCACCATAATAGTCTAATAGTCTGAAATGCTCAGTTAATAATTCACCCAAGGAAAACACCCTCATGTCCACCGCAAAAGATGAAATCTGGGAAATCCTGAACAGACTCGCCATCAGTTCCGAGGATACTGACCGGAAAATCAAAGAAATGGGCGCTCGATTGAGTGCCAGTTCCGAAGCGACTGACCGCAAGATCAAAGAAGTGACCGCCGCCATCGGGCGTCTTGGCAATCGTTTGGGGGAGTTTGTCGAGGAAATGGTGCGGCCCGCCGTGGTGAGGCTGTTTCAAAATCGCGGCATCGCGGTGCATCAAGTCTTTCAGCGGGTTTACGCCGAGCGCGACGGCGATGCAATGGAGATTGATCTGTTGGTGGTCAACAGTTCGGATGCGATTTTGATTGAGGTCAAGAGCGAGTTGAAAGTGGATGATATCAAAGAACATATCAGTCGTTTGTCCCGTTTCAAGAAGTTATGTCCGCAATATGCAGGGTTTAAGGTTATGGGGGCGGTGGCTGGCATGGTTGTACCCGATGATGCCGCCCGTTTTGCCTATCGGCAAGGTTTATTCGTACTGGCTCAAAGTGGCGAGTCAGTGACGATTCGCAACGACGCAAACTTTCAACCTGGCGTTTGGTAGTTTCATGCCTAGCGAATCGTAAGAACGATTCGGTTTTGGAAGCCGAGTCGGTCTTCTGTGACTATAGTGCATGTATGACATACGTCGCCACACCCCAGACTAATAACTCCCGATCTTGCTTAATCCGTATCACCGAATAGGCCGGGTTTTCCGGGTGCAAGGCAAGCTCGTTGCCGTGCAGTCGCAATCGTTTCACCGTCAACTCGCCATCCAAAGCCACGACGACCACACGCCCGTCGGTGGCTTCCAAGGCGCGGTCAACAATCAGCAAATCGTTGGGGTGTATGCCCGCGCCGCGCATGGAATCCCCTTTCACCCGTACAAAAAAACTCGCCTCCGGGTGGCGGATCAGATGTTGATTCAAATCCAAGCGCCGTTCCACATAATCGTCCGCCGGCGAGGGAAAGCCGGCGGCGACTCGATCCAGATAAAGCGGCAGCGTCTTTGGCTTGGATTCCAAATCGACTGTGTAGAGTTCGGTAGGCATTGCTTTCTAATGAGTAATACTGTTACGCATGGACGCTAGCAAGGCGGGAGCGTCAAAGCTTGCTTCGCCTGTCAAAGCAAGCGTTGACGCTCCAATTCTATAACCATTGCGTAACATCAATTTCTAATTAGCTGGGGTTCGCACCGCTTCAAAGCAAGCGCATCCGCGCCAACCGGGTTATTTCCATCTTGGCGCAGCGCAGCGAGCGTTCACGGCGTTTCCGTTCACTATTCCGATTCATGCGGATTTGCAATTGTTCGAGTCGAATGATGAGTTTTTCCAACATGGCTTTTACCTCTTTAGTTGTAGTAACTTAAGATAATAACTATTTTAATAGTCATTACCGACAAAAAATTTTCAGTCAAAATCCATCACCATCTGCCGCACCACGCCGCAGACGGTGGCACTCTCGCGGATTTCCATCAATGGATAGCGTGGGTTCAACGGTTTCAAATAACGTGTACCGCCGTCGATGACCAATTGCTTGAACGTCGCCTGTTCGGCCTCGTCCAAGCGCACCACGACATAGCTGCCTTGGCGCGGTTCCACTGCCGGATCGACGATGATGATGCTGCCGTTGGGAAACACCGGTTCCATGCTGTCTCCCTGCACCCGCAAGGCGTAAGCGTTAGGCCCGACCCGGCAAGTGGCTGGAACCATCGCCTCGCCGTCACCCGGCGGGTAAGGGTCGGCCACGTCGCGCCAACTGCCGGCCGCAACCCAAGAAATCAAAGGGACATGACCGGTGATGGCGGGTCCGTCGGCAACATTCTCCTCGTCTTGCGCTTCGCCCTTGCCCGTTGCCAGCCAGCGCGGATTGACCCGCAACACCTCGGCCAAGCGAAACACTTCGGTGGTCGATTCCACCAAGCCGTTTTCCAGCTTGGAAATCAACTGCTGGCTCAAGCCCGACCGTTTCGCCAACTCGCGCTGGCTGATGCGGGCTTGTTCTCTGGACTGTTTCAATCTTAATGCTAGGGACATGGGTTCTCTCGTTGCCACCGCGAACCGGTTTGGGTGGAGTGACTACTATGATAGTCATTTAACGGGGGATGTCAACAATAATTTGCTTAGCGCTTGAACCCTAGTGAATCGCCTTCTCCAAAGACTCCACCACCGCCTTGGCGGCAGCCAAATTCAACCCGGATTCTTCCCTAAGCCGCTTGATGGCTTCAATCTTCTGATTGCCCATAATCAAGGCTTGGACTTCCTCCATCACGGTAGGTGCAACTTCGACCATTTTGCCGTTGACGACTAGGCTGACACCTGCTGGCTTCGCATCGGATACTGCATGGGCAATGGAAGGCGAATCGTCCAATTCGACGCCGGGGCTTGCCGGTCGTTGCCGACCCAATATCCAACCCAGCACCAAGCCCAAAACCAAACCGATCAACAAATAAACGATTCCGGTGGGTAGGTTTAAAGATCCGGCTATTGCATCAATCGTTTCACACATAGAGTTCCCCTGAATTCATCATAAAGGCTTCTTGGCCCTGAACAGGCAGTAACGGACCAAGCCATGATGGAACACTTTCCATTGGGCCACCGCGACTTTGTAGTTGGCGGTTTGGGCCTTTTTCCGCAAACCCAAATAATGCATGACCCACTGCATGGGCGCGGTCCACATCGCCGTCAAATACATCCGGCGGGAAGAAGGCAAACTCTCTTTAGTGGCCTCGGTGATATGCACATCGGTGAACCCGCATTCCTTCATGCCGTCTTCAAACTCCTCCGCCGTGGAAAGATTCGGCACGGCCCAGCCGTTCAGGCAATCCATGACCCACTGCCATTCCTCGTCGTTGAATTCCCGGCGGGTGGCGTAGCCGTCACAGGCCATCAAGGTGCCACCCTTCTTCAATACTCGAAACGCCTCGCGGAAGAAATCCCGCTTGTCGGTGGCGTAGCAACTGCTTTCGATGGCCCAAACCACATCGAAAGTTTCGTCAGGGAACGGGGTCTTGCAAAAATCGGACACTTGAAAATCCACCTTGTCGGCCACGCCGTGGCGTTGGGCGTTGCGCTTGGCGTGTTCCACTTGTTGGGCGCTGACGGTAATCCCCGTGGCGCGGCAACCCGCATTCTTGGCCAGCCATATCGAACTGCCGCCAATGCCGCAACCGGCATCCAGCACGTGATCCTCCGGCTTGATGCCGGCAATGTGACACATAATGCGATTTTTGTTTAACAAGGCTTGGCTATGAGTTTTAATGCCCTCTTCCCAATGGCCGTAGTGCAAGGCTAGGTTTTCATTGTCGAACCAAGCGGTGCGGTAATCCCAGTAACAATCGTCATAATGCTTGGCGGTATCCACGCGGATGTCTTCTTCGGTGAATTCAGCGCCATGGCGAAGGGTGTCGGTACGGTAGTCTTGATTGGCTTCCAGATAATGCTGCATAGGATTATGGTTTTGATTCGTGGATAAAATACGGGTAAAAGTGGTGGATAGGCAATGCACTTTGAATGTGCTTCAAACTTATAGTCTTGACCGATGCTTGTCTTAACACTACTTAACGCCGAGCTAAAAAATAATCCACAATTTTACCGTGATAAACGCTTGGGAGATAGGGCTAAGGATACGCCGCCGCAGGAATTAGATTATTTGGCTTGCCTATTGCCCTACAAATTTTCTAGCTTTGTTGGCACGCCCGCTTGCGCCTGACCTGATAACCGATCATACCAAACCCGATTAAGAACATGGCATATTCCTCTGGTTCAGGGACAGGAGGCGCGATATTGCCCACATTGGTATTCTCTTTGTATGCGCCTAGCGAATAATAGAGTCCCGCGATAGTGGTGACCCCATTAACAGTAAAAGAATAAACTTGCACAATGTCAATTTGACCGGGTTTGCTGGGATTAAACATCCAAGCAAAACTAGAATGGGCACCCTCTTTTGCGTTTGTCCAATAGATGCCTTTAAATTCACTTGTCTCTTTGAATCTACGCAGATTAAGAGAATCGTAAGGCCGTAGTCCTGAGTATTCCACCATGACCGCGAAAGATCTGCCTTCATCTCCTAACCCATGTTTAATGGCAAGTCTGGCAGCGGCATTCCCAGCAGTTGGAGCAAGCAAAATGGCTAAAATAACCATGAACCGTGAGATCAGATAAGATTTATCGAAATTCATTGGATTGGCCCAGTGCTCGTCTTCGTTGATGTAAATGGAAAAAGACTAACTTTAACCCCAAAATGGCGAATGCATGAAGTGGATGCCCCGTTCATTTGAAATGGCGCAAAGAGCCAACTTTGTTTCCAAATTCAACGGAAGCGGTTTTCATGCGCTCATAAACTATAAGAGCCTTATTTTTTCAGAAATACTTCGCAATGTGCGAAATATTTAATTATTACCCTATAAAGCTCAGCCTATCTCCAGCCATAATAACGCGGTGGCGGGGGTGGAGGTGGCATCCGCCAAACCGGTGGCGGGGGAGGCAAATAGCGCGGCGGAGCGGGATAATAAACCACCGGGGGCGGAGGTGGGTAATAGGGGCGCTGCCGACCATAATATCCATGATGGTGAGGTGGACGCCAATAGCCATAACCTCCGTCATAATCATGGGCAACTGCGGCAAAGCTGCAAGCCATCCCAAATAGGATGGCAAAAGACCATAGGGTAATGTTAAGTTTTCGCACGGCGCTCATGAATTCCTCGCTTGTTAGGAAAAAGGACAATTTTCTCCGATGCCAGTATTTATTGGCGGTTTCGCCAAATGACCGACTCCTTGGTGGATATTGTTGCCCCTAATCGCTTAAAACAAACTTAAAACTCAAATGGGTGATTCCCGTACTCGACATTGTTGACCCCAAGTATCCGTGGGTTAAACTTATCGCACATACCGATGCGCAACGAATGGCAAATCAACCACTTCCCCTAGCAGGGGCTTCCCTCGGACAATCAACTCTACCGGCGTACCGGTGACCGCAAAGGCACTTTCGACATAAGCCATCGCTATTGGGCCCGGCACACTAGGCCCATAGCCGCCACTGGTCACCACGCCTATGCAACGGCTGGCAGAATGGATTTCCGTACCCTCGCGGGCAATCGCTTTGCCTTCAGGCCGGATGCCTACCCGCTTGCGCACCGGTCCCTCGATCAATTCATGCCGGATAATGGAATAGCCGGGGAAACCGCCTTCTTCCCTTCGCCGTTTGCCGATAACCCAGGTCAAACTGGCATCGACTGGGGTGATTGTCTCATCCAAATCGTGACCATAAAGCGGCATTCCGGCTTCCAAACGCAAGGAGTCGCGAGCCCCCAGCCCAATCATCATGACTTCGGGGTTTGACAGCAAAGCGAGCGCAAAGGCTTCGGCATTTGCTGCGGGAAGCGAAATTTCAAAGCCATCTTCCCCGGTGTAGCCCGTGCGGCTGATGATGAACTCACCGAAGCCCTCAACGGCAAATATTCCACTTTGCATAAATTTGAGTTGGTCAGCCGCCCCGCAATAATGCGACAGAATAGATGCCGCTTTTGGGCCTTGCAGCGCAAGCAGGGCGAGGTCTTCCAACAGTTCCACCGTCGCCTTGCCCTCCAGTTTGGAGCGTAGGTGTTCGAAATCGCCTACCTTGCCCCCTGCGTTCACGATCAAAAACAAGTGGCTCCTGTCGGTATCATCGGCAGGGCGCGTGACCATGATGTCGTCGATGATGCCGCCTCGGTCGTTGAGTAGCATAGAATAGCGAACTGCGCCCGGTTGCAATCCTAAAATGTCCCCAGGCACCAAGGATTCAAAACGAGCATATAAGTCGGAATCCCCTTCAATGCGTATCGTACCCATGTGTGAAACATCAAACAGGCCGGCCGCTGATCGAGTATGCAGATGTTCATTGAGAATTCCCGGCTCATAGCGAACTGGCATCTGATAACCGGCAAAAGGTACCATCGTCGCACCCAGTTTATTATGCAAACTGACTAGAGGGGTGAATTTAAGATTGGTTTCGTTCATGGCGTTTAGACTCGTAGGAACAGGGGTGAATGAAAAGACAGCAGGGAAATAATGCCAAACCGCATTCCTACTTCATATCCGCGTATAAGCGGGTATCCATTGGCTGGCGATCACCTTTTCGCGCAGGGCTTGCCCGTCAGTGGGGACAGCAACCCCCACCCGTTGCGCCTCGGTCCCGACGGCAACGGCAACATCAATGGCCACCTTCCGAATATCGCTGATCGAAGGCAATAAAGAGCCATTAGGATCGTGCAAGGCAGGTGAATTCTCACCCAAGGCCCGGGCAGCAGCCAACATCATACCATCTGTGATGCGACGGGCACCCGATGCGATGACACCAAGTCCGACGGCAGGAAAGATAAATACATTATTGCATTGGCCTATGGGAATCGTGCGGTTTCCATAGGCAACCGGCGCAAATGGAGAGCCGGTGGCAACGAGTGCGCGCCCTTCCGTCCATTGTATCAAGTCATCGGGACGGGCTTCCGCACGATCCGTGGGATTGGATAGCGGAAAGATAATTGGGCGGGAAACGTTCGCTGCCATGCCACGGACTAGGCTTTCGGTGAAGGCCCCCTTTGCAGTGGATAAGCCAATCAGAATGGTCGGCTTTACCTGATTGATAACATCGGCAAGACCCAATGTCCCTTGGGCAGGAGAAGGCCAACTGGCTATTCTTTCAGTCGGTTGAGCATAAACCCGTTGTTCTGGTGTCAGATCGCCCCGTCCGTCATGCAGCAAGCCATCCTTATCCACGATCCAGAACTGGGATCTTGCTTCCTGTTCCGTCAAGCCATCGGCCACCATCGCTGAACGAAGATAGTCAGCCACGCCAATGGCCGCCGAACCCGCACCGAGAAAGGCTATGCGCTGCCCACTCAATCTTCCCCCCGCAACCTTGATGGCCCCGATAAGCGCGCCTAGCACCACAGCGGCAGTGCCTTGTATGTCATCGTTGAAAGTCAGCAGTTGGTTCCGATACCGTTCAAGTATGGGACGTGCATGAGGTGTCGCGAAATCTTCCCATTGCAGGCAAACATTCGGCAAGACCTCTTTGACCGCTTGGACAAACTGATCGATAAAGTCAAAATAGTCCTGCCCGGTCACCCTTTCATTACGCCAGCCAAGGTATTCCGGGTCCCGCAAGCGATCTTGATTATTCGTGCCTACGTCCAGCACCATCGGTAAAGTCCGTGCTGGATGGACACCACCGATCAGGGTGTAGAGGGATAGCTTGCCAATTGGAATACCCAAGCCACCCGCGCCTTGGTCGCCGATACCTAGGATGCGTTCGCCATCAGTGACCACAATCACATCAATATCCGAATGCGGACGGTTGCGCAACAATGTTCTTATCCGAGTGCGCATGGGATAGCTGATAAAAAGCCCCCTTGGGCGACGGTAAATATGGCTGAACTGCTCGCACCCCAAAGCAACAACAGGCGTATAAATGATGGGCATCATTTCTTCAGCATGATCCAGCAGCAAACGGTAAAACAGGACCTCATTGTTATCTTGCAGGGCTCGCAAGTAAATGTGGCGCTCCAAGTCGGTTTGCTTTAGCAGAAACGCTTCATAAGCGCGGGAGACTTGAATTTCAAGCGTTTCTATCTGGGGTGGCAAGAGTCCATGCAGGCCGTGCTCCGTCCGTTCCACTTGAGTGAACGCCGTACCTTTGTTCAAAGTAGGCGTACTCAACAGCAACATGCCGCGAAGTTGAACCTGCCTCATTCTCGTATAGTCATAACTTGTATCCATTGCTAATACACGTCTCCTCGTTAAATTCAATTTAAGGACAATATTACTCCAGAAATCCCTGTCAACCTCATTCAATTCAAAGGGAAAGGAGTAAACACTCAGATAACCGAAAACCACGCATGGACTAGCACACCGCTAGTAGGACAACTATGGCACCCGCCCAAACAGTGGCTGTCAATGGCTCCAGATGATCCGAAATTTCGCTATCTACAAGCTCCATCCCGTCAGGCAATGGAAAATTTTCCATAGTCTATGGAATCCAGTCCTGAATCGGGTAGGGCTTCCATGAGTCGAGGTTCCAAGCCGATGCAAGATGCAACTGAAGCCATCTCCAGAGACCCTTGCCAAATTGATCGCAGTTATTGAACGCTTTATGGAAGTCCATCAATTATTATATACTTATCATATATCTAGCTTGATTCGCTTAGTTTGGTTCGGAAAAAACGAACCACGCAATCAATGCGACAACAGGCTAAAACCCGCTTTGGCATGTTTGTTGTTATTAATTAAGACAAGCAGCAACCCGCTGCAGAAAGAAGAACCAATGACACATCCGTCATTGGGGATAATTTAATAACCAAAGTGAAGGAGTATGTCATCATGGCAAAAGTACAAAAATCAACTGACTCTTCAAGCTTAGCTGAAGTTGTAGACCGCATTCTGGACAAAGGCATCGTGATTGATGCATGGGTAAAAGTATCATTGGTAGGTATTGAACTGCTGTCCGTCGAAGCTCGCGTCGTTGTTGCTTCCGTCGAAACCTATTTGAAATATGCTGAAGCAATTGGCTTGACCGCCAGTGCAGCCGCTCCAGCCTAAAACGTAGAAAAAAACGGAACCCGCCGCTGCTAAGACGGACGGCGGGTGATGTCTTCATCGGCCTGTTTATCCGCAATCCGGCAACCACCCCCCGTGCCAAGAATGGCGCAAAAAAACCGGGCTGTCAGTTTGCCTAAGTCCCCCAACACGTCGAGACACCTTGGCGTAGGAGAGTGAGGTAGGCAAATTGAAAAAGATTTAGGTCTGAGTAGACGTTGAATGCACAAGGAAGAGCTTTGAAACGCCCTATGTTTCCTCAAACGGCATAGGGCGTTTTTGTGTCCATCAACGACTGAAATCCACCGCCAGCCTCCCCCCTTACCCAACCGGAAAGCAATTCATCGGCATTGTCACTTGCTTTTGTCGGAACTCATCTCGGGTTTTGTCTGTTGCATAATCTTATCGAATGCATTTAGGTCCGAATTGAGCGTTGCTTGTCCTTCACCAAAAAGCAGTTTGGGCGAAGGCTCGGAATTTGTTGGCATGTGAGAGCCGTTCTTGATCGAATTTACTCAATTGAAAATTAAGGCAGGATGGGGTGGGCAAGCTTTATTGCTTGCCCACGATTTTGCTAAAAGCCGAGGTCTATAGGGTTGGGGTGGGTTTAGAACCCGCCCCTAGCAAACCTTACTCGTAGTCGAAGGTCTTGCCAGTGTAGCCTGGCAGTTGTGGCATGGCCTGTTTCGGGAACTCGCCGGTCAGGCCGTCTAGGAAGGCGGCAATGTCAGCCGCTTGTTGCTCAGTCAAATCCTTGCCAAGCTGGGTCTTCGCCATGATGGTGACGGCTTCGGTCAGCGTTTTCACCTTGCCGTTGTGGAAATACGGCGCGGTCAACGCAATATTACGCAAAGTAGGCACTTTGAAGAAATGCTTGTCGGCATCGTTCTTGGTGACTTCAAAGCGGCCCACGTCCTTGGTGAAGCCATACTGGGCTTCCAGTGCGGCATTCTCGATGGTCGGGAACTTCATGTAAACACCCGTCGCAGCCTGCCCGTTTTGAGAACCATTGAAGCCTGCGCCGGAGTGGCAAGCTGCACAGCCAGTGTCTTTGAACAATTGCATGCCACGGGTTTGTTGCTCGTTAAGGGCTTTCAAATCGCCATTGGCAAACTTGTCATAAGCACTGTTTGGCGTGATCAAGGTGCGCTCATAAGCGGCGATGGCCTTGGCGGCATTGTCGGCATTGACCGCGTCAGCCCCGCCGAATGCCTTGGCAAATAATGCAGTGTAACCGGGGATGGCCTTTAAGCGAACTACCACATCATCCCAGCTCTTCATGCCCATTTCGATGGGGTTGGTGACCGGGCCTTTGGCTTGGGCTTCCAATGAAGGCGCGCGCCCGTCCCAGAATTGAGTGGCATTGAAAGCCGAGTTCCATACGGTCGGTGCGCTGCGTCCGCCGACTTGGGCTTTGACACCCACTGAACCGCCCCGGTTGTCCTCGCCACCGGCCATGACATTATGGCAGGATGCGCAAGACACCGTGCCTGAGGATGAAAGGCGCGGATCGTGGTAAAGAATCTTACCCAGTTCCACTTTTTCAGGCGTGGTGGGGTTGTCAGCGGGTTCCGGGGCTTTGGTCGGCAGGGCTTGCCATTCGCCGGCCATCGCCATGGTGGATGCTCCCGCGAAGGCGAGGGCGCCAATGAGTGAAACAAGTTTGTACATATTCTCGCTCCTAGGTTGGTGTTATGACAGTGTCTGACGTTTTATTAGCATTTCGCGTGAACGAATCTTATAGTGAAATGAAGGCACACTCAACCGCGTTGTCAATTAATTTTTGTGCAGTGCCTTGTCTTTGACCATCTTGGCATCGGCAACCTTGAGCAAGGCGGCCAAGCTTTGACCGTCATCGGGAAACGTCGCAAGCCCTATGGCGGCCCCCACGCGCAGTTGCAGTTCCCCGCAGTAGATTGGCAGTTCGATTTGATGGCGGAGATTTTCGGCAATGATAATCGCTTGGTCGTGTGGGCATTCATCCAGCAGGATTAAAAACTCATCACCCCCCCACCGGGTGACCGTGTCGCAGTGACGGATCAAGCCGATTAAGCGCTTGCCAATGCCCGCCAACATCATATCCCCGACTTTTGTGCCGTGGCTCTGGTTGATCTTGCTGAATTCGTTAAGATTGATGAACAGAGTGCTGAATTTGCCTTGGTTGCGTTTGGTGCGTCGAATCACTTGCTTCAATCGGTCAAGAAACAAGTGTCGGCTTGGTAGCTCGGTCAATCGGTCATACAGGGCCAAATCGTCCAGTTTCCGCTTTAAGGTCCACAAAGCCAACGCCAATGCGGCAAATGCCGCGGCAAAAATCCAACCCAGCACACGGAAGAACAATGGCCAATATGATGGCGGGGTTTCGCCGCTGGCCTTGAGCGCCAATTGCCAAGTGTCACCAAGGAGGGTCATGCTCGACACATTGGCCTTGGGGTCGTCAAACAACCCATCTGAACCAAGAATTGCAGCAGACTTCAAGCCCTCTTTGCGTTGAATGCGCAGGGAATATTGGTATTCCCCGGTGGTTTGGGTCAATCCCGCCGTCGATAATAACGAAGAATCGTTGATGAGTGTGCTCAGCAAGCCCCAAAACTGCCCGTCCTCGAAGATGGGTGATAAATAGGTTAACCTCCGTTCCGGTGGGTTTGTCCATGCCAGCAAGGGTGTCCGTGTTTCTAAGTTAGCTTGTATCCATGGCAATTGATTGATTAGGCCCTTGTAATCGTAGTCAATGGTTTGACCATCGTCGTCCGGGGGGAAAACGTAGGCGATGCGATAAGCCTTGGTGATGGCGAAACTTTGCACATGGCGACTGAGCCGGAAGGTGTCCGTAAAAAACTTTCCCATTTTGTCGGGATCGGGCAAATCTTGGCGAATCGCCGGGTTTTCGGCAATCGCATTGGACAAATAAATGACCGTATTTAACTCTGCCTGTAGACGCGCCAGCAGGGTCTCGGCACGGTTGGCATCTATGGCCTTTGCCCATGCGGATTGTTGTTGGCGATACTCGAAGAGCATCCATTCAACACCAGAACCCAAGCACAAGAACAGTAGCAAACAGGCAATGACAGGCAAGATGGGCCTTAATTTAGGGGGGGAGATAGTCTGCATATCCCCTGCCAATGATTGCGGTTTCTTCATGATAAGTGGGTTTTTCTAGCCAGAAGCGAAATATTTGGTAGCCATTGTCCTTGGTTTACGGGCATGGTTTCAACTTGCAAGCCGAGTGATTGCAGTAGGATTTTCCAATCCTCCCCGCTTCTGGGGTGTAGGGATTGGTGTCGGTTCCCAAAAAACAGACCGAAAACATTGCCAGGAAGCCTAGCCATGGCGCGGTAGGCGAAATTGGCCGCGTCAGGTTCATGGAGGATGATGCAGCCCCCGACTTCCAAACAGGAAGCAATCCGACTTAAGAGTGCTTCCTGTTCGTCGGTTTCCAAGAATAGCAGGACATTTTGCAAAATCGCCACATGACATTCGGGCAAGCTGAACGTTCGCAGATCGCCCGTGAAAATCTCAGCTTCATCGGTTAAAGCCAAGCTTGCCGATTTGACCGCCTCTGGATCGGCATCAATGCCGATTAGTCGCATTTTTGTTCCTCGCTTACTCCCGCCGATCATGCCCAGCGCCATTGCGCGAGACCAAAATGCCAGCAAAACGCCCCTTCCACAGCCCAAGTCAATGGCCACGCCCTCAGTTGGCAATCGACCCGTACCGAGCAGACTACGATAGAACGGATCGCTAAGCAGTTTGTCCCGAACTTTCCAGCGGATGAAAACGCCTTGCGAGCGAAATAGCCAAGCGGTGGCCTCCGCGAGGAAGCGAAACCGGTTGCTTAGGTTCTGTGAGTCAGGGGCGCTCATGATTGAATAATCCGCGTTTGGCAGAGGGCAATGAACGACATGGCTGTCATCGCATCATGATAAAAAAGGCAGCATCGCCTCGCTGCACATTGAGCAAGATATCACGACCCCCTGATGCGGCCCGTTTCATGTCACTCAGCGAGGCTATTGGCTGGCGGTTGACGCTGATGATGATGTCCCCCGGTCTCAACCCGACCTGAAAAGCATAAGAGCCTGTGTTGATTTTTTCTATCCTGACTCCTTCATTCGGATCGTTGGGGGAGGTGTTACCCAGCAATATGCCTGCCAGCTTGGGATGGATCTTCTGGCCTTCTTCTTGGACGATTTTCGGGGTGCCGATTTCAGCGGTGACGGTTTGAGCCTCGCCTCGGCGCAGGATTTCGATTTTAACTTCCTCGCCTATCGGTAACATGCCGATCAAATTGCGGATTTCTTGACTGCTTTTGATGTGCTTGTCATTGATGCTGAGAACGATGTCGCCCGCTTCAAGCCCGGCCTTGTCGGCAGGTGATTTAGGCTGGACGTTGGCGATGACCGCCCCTTGGGTTTGCTCCAGACCAAATGCTTGGGCGAGTTCGGGGTTCAAGTCTTGTATGCTGATGCCCAGTTGACCCCGTTTCACCGATCCATGCTCCAACAGCGTGTTTTTGATATTGGTCGCCATGTTGGATGGGATGGCAAAGCCAATTCCGACATTGCCGCCGCTAGGTGCCAAGATGGCGGTGTTGATGCCGATCAATTCACCGTTAAGGTTAACCAGTGCCCCGCCTGAGTTGCCGGGGTTGATGGAAGCATCGGTTTGGATAAAGTCTTCGTAACCCTCGATGCCTAGGCCAGAGCGCCCCAGTGCGCTGACGATGCCGGAGGTGACGGTTTGCCCCAGACCGAATGGGTTGCCAATGGCGACGACAAAGTCGCCCACTTGCACGTGCGAGGAGTCGGCCACCGGAAGTTCAGTCAGGTTTTTCGGGTCAACTTTGATCACTGCGACATCCGATTCGGGGTCGGTGCCGATTAGCTTGGCGCTCAATTGCCGGGAGTCATTTAGCGTCACTTGAATTTGATCTGCCTTGTCGATGACATGGTTGTTGGTGATGATGTAACCATTTTTGGCGTCGACAATGACCCCGGAACCTAGGCTTGAAGTTTCCCGATGACGCGGCATGTTGGGAATCTCAAAAAAATGCCGGAACACCGGGTCTCGCATCAGCGGGTGTTCCGCGACTTCGATTTTGGTTTTCGTTGATATGTTGACCACGGCCGGCATCGCCTTTTTCAGCATGGGGGCGAGCGAGGGCAGTGCCTGTCCATCAACGCTTAAGGGCCATGTTGCCCAAGCGGGTTGCCCACCTAGGAGGGCAATTGACAGCAGAAAAGCCGATAAAAGTCTCCACGTTAACATTGTTCGATACCTTGACTGATTTTATACAAAGGTTCACGCAGCAATTGATGAGGCTGCGTCGCTCATTGATATAAAATAAGGGTTGTAACGGAAGAATAAAAGGGGTCTTGAAACTCAAATGGCGTAGAAATAAACGCGCATTATGAACAATAGGTCGGCAAGCCTTGATCCCCAAGCATGGAAGGCGACCCATATTAACGGATATGAAACGCTCACCCCCCATCCCTTCTTAACAAAGGGAAGGGAGGTTTCACAATACCGCCTAGTGGCAGGATTCCATCATCAAAAGCGAAATCATTGCTTGAGTTGCACGTCAGTTTGAGTCCGGCAAGGGCTCATCTCCGCCACCGTTGGGTCACAATGACCCTCACCCATGGCATGGAAGGCAAGCTTTTATCCACGAATTAAGCCGAAACCCCCCGATGGATCAAGGGTCTACTTGATCTTGCCTTCTTTGTACATGACATGCTTACGAACGACCGGGTCGTATTTTTTCATTTCCAACTTTTCCGGTTTAGTACGCTTGTTCTTGGTGGTCGTATAGAAATGACCTGTTCCCGCACTGGAGATCATTTTGATTTTATCGCGCATGGTGCTGTCTCCTGTTCGATTAAATGCTTCTGCCGCGTTTACGGATATCGACCAAAACGGCATCAATGCCCTTTTTGTCAATGATGCGCAACCCATGGCAGGAGACACGCAGGCTGATCCAGCGCTTCTCACTCTCCACCCAGAAGCGGCGCTCATGCAGATTCGGATTGAAAATTCTTTTGGTCTTGTTGTTAGCGTGCGAAACGTTATTGCCTACAATACGTCGCTTGCCTGTTACCTGGCATTCTCTGGACATGGTTAACCTCGGTTACTTGTGCCGCTCGGCAGGGTTTATCAAACCTACCTTTATAATTGATTTCTTAATTTAAAGTCAAGGGCTAGATGCCGCGAAATTTACAAATAGGCCATCGACTTCGTATTATTCACGCTAAATAGTCGAGAAGCCTTGTCATGTCAAAGCTTGTGTACGAAGATGTTGGCTTGCGCAAGCGAGCTACAACGGCAAGCTTGACATTTCAACTGCAAGCCTATCACACCCAAAAATTTTAGGAATACCCACTTATGAGTCTCAAACTTGGCATCGTCATGGACCCCATCAGCGCCATCAATATCAAAAAGGACACGAGCTTTGCCATGTTGTTGGAAGCACAGGCGCGAGGCTATGAACTATGGTACATGGAATTGAATGACTTGTATCTGCGTGACGGGCGGACTTTTGCCCGCATGAGGAAGCTTGAGGTCGCCCGCGACCCATCGAACTGGTTTGCTTTCTTGGGCGAAAGCGATGAGCCGATTGATGGCTTGGATGTGGTGCTGATGCGCAAAGACCCACCATTCGATCAAGAATACATTTATGCCACTTATTTGCTGGAATGTGCCGAAAGCCGGGGGCTGTGCGTGGTCAACAAGCCCCGCTCGCTGCGTGATGCCAACGAAAAATTGTTCACCGCTTGGTTTTCCCATTGCTGCGCCCCGACCCTTGTGGCGCGCGAGGCCAGCCGGTTCAGGGCGTTTCTGCGCGAACAGGGCGAAATTGTATTGAAACCCTTGGACGGCATGGGCGGTGCTTCGATCTTTCGCGTGGCTGAAAACGATCCAAACCTGAGTGTTATTCTGGAGAACATGACCCAGCACAACAGCCGGTTTGTCATGGCGCAACGCTATCTCCCCGAAATCGTGGATGGCGACAAGCGCATTCTAGTTGTCAATGGCGAGGCGGTACCTTATTGCTTGGCCCGAATTCCCCAAAAAGGGGAGAGTCGTGGCAATCTAGCCGCTGGCGGGCGTGCCGAAGGCCGCGAACTGACGGATCGCGACCGCTGGATTGTCGGGCAAGTGGGTCCGACCCTACGAGAAAAGGGGTTGGTGTTTGTCGGTTTGGATGTGATCGGCGATTATTTGACCGAGGTGAATGTCACTAGCCCGACCTGTGTGCAAGAGTTGGACAGGCAGTTTGGGCTGAACATCAGTGGATTGTTGCTTGATCATGTGCAGTCTGAGGTGGGCAAGCGGGGTTGATGGGTAAGATGATGCAGGTCGATTGGAAAAGGCATGATCGTTTGCTCGTTGCGCTCATCATAGCGGCTTTTTTGCATGCTTTGATTATTCTTGGCATAAGTTTTGACTTGCCCAAACCCAAGGAAATTGACAAATCCCTTGATGTTGTCTTAGTCGTCAAGCCAGCTTTGAAGCCGCCCGTCCGGGCCGAATTCTTGGCGCCGGAACCCCAAAAAGGGGGCGGCGAAGCGGTCAAGAAAGCGCTGCCCATGGCCATCCCCAACCCTGTGCCGGCGGTTCAGCCGCAACCGGACGTTCCAAAGATAGCCCCGCCGCCCCGCCACATTGCCGAAAAGCAACCGTTACACCCTAAGCCAGAGCCAATGGTGGAACCAGAACCGCAGCCGGTGGCTACCGAAGAGCCAGTGACTGAGGAAAGGCCGATTCCACAGGAACAACCAGTGGTTAAAGAAAAGGCAATAATCAAGGAAAGACAGATCGTGAAGAAACCCGCGATGGAAGCAAGTCAATATGCAGAGGAATCGCCCAACACCCACTTAGACAGTGAACCTACGCCCGTCATGACACAGGCTAGGTCGGAAAAGAAAATTACGGCCAGCGGTGGCGAAAAAGGCCAAGCCGAAGCGGCTTCCGTGCCTAAGCATTTGTCTGCCGATTTACTTAGCCAACAGATTGCAGAGGTCACCACTGAATTCAACAAATCTAGGGAATTGCAAGCCAAACAGCAAAGGATCGTCTACATCAACTCAGTGAACGCCCATAAATACAACGCGGCGGCTTATGAGTCCGATTGGCAGGATAAGGTGGAACGGATTGGCAACCTCAATTACCCCGATGAGGCGAGAAAGCAAAACCTCACAGGAAGCTTGTTGCTGGCGGTAGGCATCAACGCGGATGGCAGCATTTACAGCATCAAGGTTCGCCAGTCGTCCGGTGAGCCGGTTTTGGACGAGGCAGCCGAGCATATTGTCAGGATGGCCGCCCCCTTCGCAGCCTTCCCGCCCGAGTTGAGAGAGGAGGCCGATGTCCTGGTAATTACCCGGACTTGGCGCTTTTCTGTAGGAAATCGCATTGATACGGGCCGTTAAGCTTAATTTGTGCTTGCAGGCTTGACGCTATAGCCTGATACTAACACCTATGATCGAACAAACTGACAATCTGACCAATCATTTCCTCATCGCCATGCCCGGCTTGGCTGACCCGTTTTTTGCCAAGACGGTGACTTACCTGTGCCAGCACAGCCGCGAAGGTGCCTTGGGGATCATCGTTAACCGCCCGTCTGATTTGACGCTGGGAGACATCATGCAGCAGATGGACATTGACATCACTGAGACTGAAGTAGGGAGGATGCCGATTTATTTCGGGGGTCCAGTCCAGCCGGAACGTGGTTTTGTGTTGCATGAGCCTTGTGGTCAGTGGGATTCAACCCTGCGGGTCGCGCCTACCATCTCATTGACCACCTCGCGAGACATATTGGAAGCCATCAGCGTGGGCAAAGGGCCCCGCAAAGCCTTGGTGGCATTAGGGTACGCGGGTTGGGGGCAGGGGCAATTGGAACGTGAAATGGTCGACAACGCATGGCTCAGCGCCCCCGCCGACAAATCCATACTTTTTGATGTGGCTTCCGCGCAGCGCTGGAAAGCGGCGGCGGAATTGATGGGGATCGACATTTCCTTGCTGACATCACAGGCAGGGCATAGCTAAAGTGGCAACCTTAGCATCCGTGCGTAAAAACAGTTAGGTGATTGACTCATTCGCCAGTTAAATGTGCGAGGTGAAATTGGTTGCGCCCGGATTCTTTCGACTTGTTCAGGCAGTTCTCCGCCAACTTGAGCAACATTTCGACATTTGCGCCGCGTTCGGGTGTGCCGCCGGCGACCCCAAGGCTAATGGTCAGATGGCAGGCGACTTCGCTTTTTGGGTGGGGAATCTGTAGGCTTTCAACCCCTGTGCGCACCAACTCGGCGACATGGGCGGCCCCTTCGGGTTGCGTGGCTGGCAGTAAGGCGATGAATCTTTCATCACTAAATCGGGCCACAATATCGGAAAGTCGGCGTATCCTTTGCCGAAACACTTGGCTCGCTGCCTTGATGGACTCGTCACCCTTGGGATGCCCAAAATGTTCATTGAAGGCGCTTAAACGATCAAAATCCATCATCAGCAGTGAAATGGGAATATTGTTGCGGGTAGCCAGGCTCCAAAGCTCTTCGCAGCGTTGCTCAAAGCCGTTACGGTTGACTAGGCCAGTAAGAATGTCACGGTTGGAGATTTTCGACATTTCCAAATAAAGCTCGCCCATCTTGGTTTCGTTGGCACGAAGGGCAGCGCTTGCTTTGTCCCTTTCCTTCTTGCTGAGGTAGGCATAGGAGTGATACCGCACTTTGGCGAGCAATTCCATTTTGTCTGGCAATTTGATCAGATAATCGTTGGCACCCGCCGCAAAGGCTTGTGCCTTGATCGTCGATTCGGTGGAGCCGGAGAGCATGATGACAGGCATTTCTCGGGTTCTCGGGTGGGCGCGTAAAAACCGGCACAAAGTGAACCCATCCATCTCCGGCATTAGCACATCGAGCAAAATGACCGTGGGGTCGACCCTTTCCGCCATTTCCAGCGCATTGTAAGGGTCTGGGCAGTAATGCAGGCTGATGTCGGCCTCGTCGCTCACCAGACGCTGTATAGCCTCGGCAATAAAAGGCCGGTCATCCACCAGCATGATCACAAAAGGGGGCTTGTCCAAGTCTTGCAAGCTTGCACAGGGCAGGATCAAATCGCTGGACATGTCTGTTTTACCCTCGCATCGGCCCAGATAACTGGGATTTGACAAAACTCATTAATTCCTCAGCAATCCCTGTAGGCGGGAGGATTTTTTTGGCTGCGCTCAATTCTATCGCAGCTTTGGGCATTCCATAAACGGCGCAACTATCCTTGTCTTGGGCAATGGTAAGCCAGTTGGCGTTATATAGCTTCAATAAACCGGATGCACCGTCCCTGCCCATGCCGGTAAGCAGAACCGCCACCGAGGGTTGGGGCCAGTTTTGTGCGACACTTTCAAAAAAGACATCCACCGAAGGGCGGTAAGGATATGCCACTGGCTCGACTGTGTAAGCGATGGTTCGTTCGGCGGTTAGCACCATGTGGTCGTTGGTGCTTGCCAAGAAAACGTGCCCTGGCAGCGGTCTGTCGCCCGTGCGGGCAATATCCACAGGCAATTGGCAGTTTTGGCCTAGCCAACGGGCGATCCCATCGGCGAACTGCTGGTCCACGTGTTGCACGACGAAGATGGCGGCGGGGAAATCCTTCGGCAACGAGGATAAAATGGTCACAATGGCATTCGGCCCGCCGGTTGACGCTCCGATGACCACCAACACAGGCAGTCGGGTTTCTTTCGCTATTTTCTGGATAGAGTTCCCTTTCCCAGCCGTGACGGAAGCAGCAACGCGTTTTCCAATGGCCTCGACTTTGCGGAGCAATTCGTGTGCACCTAGCTCGTTTCCGGGCAAGGGGACATTGACTACGTCCAATGCGCCCGCCCCCATCACCTCAAAAACTTCGGAAATCTGCCTTTCGTAATCCACCGCCACCACTAGGATGGCGCAGGGTGACATTTTCATAATCCGCAGTGTGCAGGCGGTTGCGTCTGCAACTGGCATCAGCAAGCCCATCAGCAACAGGTCAGGTTTGTCTTGCGCACACATTCGCACTGCCTCGGCGGCATTCTTGGCCACCCATGACAAAACGTGATGTGGCGCACGGGACAAGATCATGCGGAGGGTCACGACGGCCGACGGTGGCGTGTTGGCGATGGCAATGCGCATACTTAAGCTTCTCCAATTAAGCTGGTGACAACGTCAAGCAAAGCCTCGTCATTAAAATTGCCCTTGGTGAGATAATAATCGGCCCCGGCATCCAGGCCCCGCACCCGATCTTCTTCCCGATCTTTGTAAGACATGATTACCACTGGCATGGATTTCAAAGCCGCATTCTTTTTGATTTTGGAAACCAACTCGATCCCGTTCATCCTAGGCATGTCGACATCAGTGATGACAAGGTCGAAAGCGCCGCCCCGGGATGCATTCCAACCGTCCATCCCATCAATCGCCACTTCCACCTGATAGCCTTTGTTTTCAAGCAATTTACGCTCCACTTCCCGGACGGTGAACGAATCATCCACCACTAAAATGCGTTTGACCCGCTTGACATGAGTGGCTGGGGTGGCAAGTTTCCCATGCCGCAGACGGTTTCTACCTATCAGCCGGTCGATGGACCGGGTCAAATCATCCACATCGATGATCAATGCCGGTGTGCCGTCCTCCAACAAGGTTTCGGCGGCAATGTCGTGCAACTTGCCCAACCCGGCGTCCAACGGCCTGACGACCAAATTGCTTTCGCCGACAAAACAATCGACCGTGATTCCAAAACGCCCATCCCGGTCACTGACCACGACTACATTATAGCGATCACTCGCATCCATGGATGGGGGTAATTCAAGCACTTGGGAAGCGGCTACGATGCCGACAGGTTTGCCGTTGAAATAAAAAAAGTCATGCCCTTGCAATGAGGATATTTCATGCTGCTCCAAAATCAAAGCCCTTTCCACCCGTGCCAGAGGAAAAACGTAAGCCTCGCCGGCAATTTGGGTCACAAGCCCCCGCATGACCGACAGGGTCAGCGGCAGTTGGAGTTGGAAATGAGTGCCGTGCCCAATTTCGGAATGGGTCCTGATCGAGCCGCGAATCTGTTGAAGCGTGTTCAAGACCACATCCAAACCAACCCCACGCCCCGAAATTTCGGTGACCTTGTCCTTAATGGTGAAACCGGGCAGAAACAGAAAGTCGTAAAGCTCGTTATTGCTCAGACCCGTAGCCACCTCCTCGGGGACCAAGTTGCGTTTGACCACGGTCTTGCGCAATAGCTCGGGGTCTATGCCTCTACCGTCATCGTCGATGGAGACAAACAACATGCCAGCTTGATGGCGGGCCTCCAGTCGGATGATGCCTTCATCGGGTTTGTCTGCGGTGAGTCTTTCTTCGGGAAGTTCGATGCCGTGGTCTATGGCATTGCGCAACAGATGATTCAGCGGCGCTTGCAGTATCTCCAAAATGTCCCGATCCACCAAGGTGTTGAGTCCCGCTATGTCCAAGCGAACATGCTTGCCCAGTTCACCGGCAATGTCCCTGACCATGCGAGGGAAGCTCGCCACGCCTTCGGCAAAGGGGCGCATCCGGCTGGTGGTGGCTTCTTTGTAAAGTTGCCGGGACAATTGGTTGGAACGCCGCTCAAAGCCTTCCAGCGAGCGCCACTGGGTGGCAATATTGACGGCGTTGTCAGCACTTTCCCGCTTGGCAGAGCGCAACAATTCAAGTTCACTGTCTTCCAAGCCGATTTCCTTTAGCCGCCGCTCCAAGCTTTCCAAGTGGTTGGTCAATTCATTTTGACGACGGACAATCCGCAACAAGGTATGCACGAAAGGGCCGAGCCGGCGTGATTCGACTAAGAATTCAGCGGCAAGCCCAATCAAACGATCTAGGAGTTCGGCGTTAATCCGTAGTGCTTTTTCCTCGACCGCATCAACCGCAGCCTGCGGTTCGGAGGGGGGGGGTGGAACGGGTTTGCTTAATTCAACCGCATTCAGGGCCGAGGCCGGTATAATTTCCTTGGCGGCTAGTTCTTCTTGGCCCAGGCTCATGGAGTTGCGGATGGAGTTTGCCAACTCACTATAAGTGTTGGTGTTTTCAACTATCCAGCTTGTAATTTTGGTTTCATCCAATAGGGCAATGCGCGCCAAATGGTCTGCCCCTTTCAGCAGAATATCGATATGTGGGCGCTTCAGTTTCAAACCCTTCTGAGCCGCTGAAAAACAATCCTCCATGGCATGAGCCAGCACCACGGCGTTAGGGAGGTTGACGATACGGGCGGCACCTTTGATGGAATGGGCTGCCCGCATCAATGACTGGAGTAATTTTGGATTCAGGTTGTCTCGCTCCAATTCGAGCAAGCCCTTAATGATTTCAGCCGCTTGGTTCTCCACCTCGACACGGAACAATTCCACCATGGAAAGGTTGGCCTGGTTCATTTCAGGTTGTCCTCCATGGCTGTGAACATGACTTCCTCATCAATCAGGCCGATGCTTTTATCGCCATCCTGTATTATCCCCCGCGTGAATTTAGTCAAGCTGCGGGAAAGCGAAGCGGGTACGGGCAGAACGTCATCGGGCGCATGACGGTGGTAGCCAAGCACCTCGTCCACTAGCAATGCGAAGCGGCTTTCTTTGCGGCGCACGACCATCATACGCGGAAACACGCGACGCTTCTCGTCCGGCGTATAGTGGGAATCTTCTATGCCTAGCAATTCAGCCATGGAAAAACAAAGTCGCAACTGACCGTGGATGTTGACAATACCCCTTAATATGGCGGATGCGTAATGGGGAAGGCGATGGATCATCTCAGGTTGGCAGATTTCGTCAATCAGGCTGATGGGGAGTGAAAGGGCCTCGTTACCCACCCTAAACACCAGAGTCGAAGAATGGGCCAGCCCCCGCTGTGTTTTTAATGGCTCGGCATAATGGCGACACCACTCGTCAAGATAATCCGGGGGCAAGGAGCGGGATTCGAATATCTTACGCGCCGCCGCCGCAAAATCAGGACAATTACGGCAATGGACCGTCTCAAGCAATTTGGGGCAACGGTTGGAAGTGTGGCTCCAAACACCGATCCGATTCCAACAATCGTCAATGTCGGCGCTATGACTGTCCCTATGTTTGTGCATCGTAGCCTCTGGCTAACTTTTCTTCGGCTCGGCGAACTCGTTGGCGGTACAAATCAGCAGCCTTTGCATCGCCTCGCCATTCTGCGGCCAAGGCTAGATGGGCAAGCGCATCAATATGCTCTGGTTCAAGGTAAACGGCCTTTTGCAGGCAGCGCTCGGCTTCTATGGCAAGCCCTTCCGTCTCTAACAACAAACCCAGCAAATAATAGGCATCGGCCCGCGGTGGCTGCAATTCCAGCACTTCCTCGCAGAGTTTGCGAGCTTCGTCTGTTCGCCCTTTGTCCGCCAAGTCAAAAGCCAAAGCCAAGGTGTCGGCTTTGGCAGGGGGTATCGGCGCTTGGGTTTCTAACTTTTTCGGCTTTCGGTCTGTCGATTTGTCGTAAACGCCCGCTGGCGTGGACTGATTGCGGGTTGTCGGCTGATGGGCGGCGTTCAGTCGGGGGGAGGGGGACCGCTGCGCCCCGTGACTGGGCTTGCGGTAGGCGAAACCGAATGGGTAGCGGACGGGGGAGTAACCTTTGCTGATAGGCTGTAGTGATTCCGAATGGCCGACAAATAAAATCCCCGCCGGGTCTAGTATCTTGTCGATGACGGCCATGGCTTCATCTTGTTGCTGGGGAGCCAAATAGATCATGAGATTGCGAAAAAATACCACGTGGAAGGTGCCTTTCCCGCTGGAAAATCCAGGCGATAAAATATTGCCATGGGTAAACTCGACTGTGCGGCGAACCTTCTCGTCAAGCACATAGCCCTCATCGGAAGTAAAGAAATAGCGGCCGCGAAAGCCCATGTCCTTGCTGCGAAATGAATTGAGGCGATAAACCGCCCTGCGGGCTTTTTCCAAAGCCAGTTTGCTTATGTCGTAAGCATGGATTCTGAATCGCTCCGGGGCGATTCCGATGTCAAGCAATGCCATGGCGATGGAGTAAGGTTCCTCGCCTGTGGAGCATGGAAGGCTGAGTATTTTGAGTGGGCCAACGGGCTTTGAAGGTAGCCACTCTTCCTGGACATAGTGTTGCAGGGCGTTGAATGGCTTATCATCGCGAAAAAACCAGGTTTCCGGCACCACTAGGTGTTCGACCAATTCTTCCATCTCTTTGGACGAGCTGCGCAACAGTTCAAGATAACTTGCTTCATCTTGGATGCCTGATTTTGCCATGCGTTCCTTCAAGCCTCTTGCCAAGGAGGAACCTCCAACCGTTTCAAGGTCGATGCCGATGCTCGCCTTAACAAGTTGCTGAGTTTGCTTGACTATTCGCATGGGGGATCACTCCGAGCCTTCCAATTCCAACAGTTTTAGGCAATCCTCAGTCAATAACTTGTCGGCATGGATGATTTGCAAGATTTCCCCTTCGTGAAGGGCCAGCAATCCGAGATAGGGTGCGTCGCTGTTCCAGATTTCGGAGGACCGTAAAGTTTCCGGCAGAATTTTCACCGTTCCGGTCACGCTTTCCGCCATTAGCCCCAAAATTTTCTCGATGCCATCCTTGCGCCGCACCGGGGTCAATAGAATGCGGGTGCTGACAATCGCTTGGCAGGGTTTGCCGATCATCATCGAATTGATGTCTATCACTAAGACCGGGCTGCCTCGATAATTCATCAAACCGGCCACCCATGCCGGTGTTTGTGGCATTTGTTTCAGCTTTAGCAACGGAAGCACTTCAATGAGGTCGGCGACCGGCAAGGCATAGCGGTCATTGGCGACTGAGAACACCACGGCATACAAGGGTTTGTTGGGGTCGTTAAGCATAGGCAGACATTACCCCAAAGCCTTGACCACTTTTTGTACATCCTTTGAAGCATCTGTCAGAACCATGACGGTCTGTTGTGATGTGCGGACCGATTGCGCGGTCTGGTGAATGCCTTCGTTAAATTGGGTCATAGCGTCGGTGATTTGCATAGTGCCTAAGTTTTGCGCTTTCATGCCCTCATAAATTTGATCGAATCGCGGGCTGAGAGCCTTGGTTTGTTCAATGGCCCCGCTCATTTTCCAGCTAATTTTACGCACATCTTCGACTAACAGGCCAATTTCCTTGGCAAACTTGTCCATGCCCATCACACTAATTGAAACTTGGGCCTGCATTTCTTTGACAATCTGCCCTATGTCGAACAAAGCGATTGAAGTTTGGTCGGCCAAATGCCTGATTTCCCTGGCGACCACGGTAAACCCCATGCCAAACTCGCCCGCTTTCTCGGCCTCAATGGCAGCATTCAATGACAGCAGATTGGTTTGTTCGGCAATTTTCCCGATCAATTTTACCACAGAGTTTATATTGGCAGCTTTTTCATCCAATACCCCCAGTTTGGAGGAAATCTCATTGGAAAGCCGAGCCATGTGCCGCATGGTGTCATCCAGTTGCTCCAAACCCTCTTGGCTATCGGAGGCATTGTGACTGGTTGCCAGTGCAACCCGGGCGATTTCGTCCATATTGTTGCCTAGATGCTTTGCTGTGGCTGAAATTTCTTTTGCCGAGGCGACAATTTGATTGCTGGAGGCGGCTTGTTCCTCAATAGTCGCTTCCAGTTGATTAATCAGGGCAGCCAATTCATTGGCGCTGGTGAAGGTATGAACCCCCACCTGTTGTAGTAAGTTTAACGAGGTGGAGAATCGCCGGTATACCTGCAAGTTTGCCAACAATTGAAACAAGACCGCCAAACTAATGACGAATAGTGTGCCTTCTTTGGCGTTTGCCAGTAATTGGGTGTTGCCATCGCTGGCGTTGCGGCTGCCTTGGACATTGAATTGGATCAATGCATCCAATGCATTGATGACGCCTAGCTTGGCTCCTCTGGTGCGATTTCTCCACAGCGTCATGGCCTCGTCTTTGTTGCCTTCCCGGGCAAGTGCCAAGATTTCCTTGGAAACGCTCATATACTCGTCGAGTATACCCTTGCTCTTATAGAATAATGCCTTCTCAGCTTGGGTGCTTATCAATTTGGAGAAATTAATTTCGCTGTCCCGATAGGTCTGCAACCTAAGCTTCAATTGCTCTTCGGTGTAGGCAATCTCGTCAGCGTCATTGGCATTGATGCGCAACAAGAGTGCAACCCGGTAATTATGGAATGAGCCTTTCATTTCCGTTGCGGCCAAGGTGGCAGGCATCCATTTGGTTTGCAGTTCTTGAGCCTGTTTGTTGATGGTTTCCAGTTCGGAAATTGAATACCACCCCAAAATCAGCATAATCAAAACGAAGGAGATAAAGGACAGGATCAGCCAACTAGAAAATTTTATCGATGTCTGTGTGTTCATTGATTATGTCCCGTCACCGTGAGAGCGTTCACACGAGCGACATTCGGCGTTTGTCGGGGAAAATACGGGTAGCGGTTTATAAACCCCTTATGAAAAAATCCGTCGCGGTAAACACCCCATACAGGGACTTATCCCAGTGCTTTGACGACCCTTTGAACATCTTGCGAAGCCTCCGTCAACAGCGTCACCGTTTTACGTGAATTGCGGATGGATTCGGCGGTTTGATGGATTCCTTCGCTGAATTGCGACATCGATTCAGTGATTTGCTCAGTGCCAATATTTTGGGCTTGCATGCCCTCGAAAATGCGCTCGAAGCGTGGGCTAAGTGTCTTGGTTTGCTCAATGACTTCAGTCAATTGATGGCTAATTTTGCTAACTTCGTTCACATTGTGGCGGATTTCCTCGGCAAACTTATCCATTCCCATCACGCTGACGGCGACTTGCGATTGCATTTCCTTGAGAATTTGCTCAATATCAAAAGTGGCTATCGAAGTTTGATCGGACAGGCGGCGGATTTCTGTGGACACCACGGAAAACCCCAATCCGTATTCGCCGGCCTTTTCTGCTTCAATGGCTGCGTTTAGCGAGAGCAGGTTGGTTTGGTCCGCGATTTTGATGATCAAGTTCACCACGGAATTAATGTTCCCGGCTTTTTCGTTGAGGATAGCCAGCTTGGACGAAATGGCGTTAGAGGCTTCGACCATTTGGCGCATGGTTTCATCCAATTGGACCAACCCCTGTTGGCTTTTCGCGGCTTTGCGGCTGGTTTCGTCGGCGATGTGCGCAATTTCATTCATACTCCCGCTTAATTCCCTTGCCGTGGCGGAAATTTCCTTGGCCGAGGCGACAATCTGATTGCTAGAGGCGGCTTGCTCTTCAATGGTGGCTTCCTGTTCGTGGATGACTGCGGCCAATTCGTTCGAACTGGTGCAGGTATGAACGCCCACCCGGTGTAGCAGGGTGACGGAATGGGTGAACACCCTGACGACATAGATGCCCATCAACTCAAACAACGCCAATGCGGCCAGGATGATAAATGTCTTATTGCGGCTGGATTCCAACAGCATTGCGCTTTCGCGGACAGTGTTTTGCCCCCCTTCCATGTTGAAGTTGACCAGTTCTTCCACAGAAGCTACAAATTCGTTCTTCTTGCTCCTCATCGGACCCCTGATTAAGGCTAATGCCTCAGGCTTTTTGTTGTCTTGGGCCAGCCTGAGCATTTGCTCGCTGAGTTTTTGATAATCCTCAAACAAGGAACGATTTTTTTCAAACAATTCCCGCTCAGTCTGATTGAAGATCAGCCCTTCATAAATCGATTCGCTGTCATGGAAAAGTTTCAACCTGCTTTTTATTTCTTTTTCCGTGTAAGCGATCTCCTCAGGGGTGTCGGCCTCCAATCTCTGCAACAAAGACACCCGGTAACTGTTGAACCAGTTCCTCATATCGGTGGCCGCTTGGGTCGCCGGCATCCAGTTGGAATGGATTTCCCAGACCTTTTGATTGATCCTTTCCAGTTGGGTGATCGAAAAATAGCTCATGACGACCATGAGGACAAAAAATGAACCCAATGAAATGATAAGTTTTTGAGAAAGTTTTATGGATGCCAGCCACTTCATTTATTGTGTCCTGTTTGATTTGAAATTCATACGGCACATCTTCGCTAAGTCGTTTATTATAGTGCCTTGGTTGAACTCGCCCTAGTGATTTTGCAGGCGGGATCAAGTCTTGGGGTGAACATTGCAGAAAAATGTCAAGCCGACACCAGCAGCACCTCGAAAAAAGTCAGTCCGAGGAAAATTGATGACTACCGCAGAGGTTCCGTCCAGCGGAACACAGACCATTGCTTCGACACGCCAGGTGACAGTTCTGCTGGTCGACGACCAGTTTATTGTCAGTGAAGCCGTCAGGAGAATGCTATCCGAAGAGTCCGACATTCAGTTTCACTACTGCCGCGACCCCACCGAAGCCATTGAGTATGCCAACGCAGTCTCGCCGACGGTCATCCTGCAAGATTTGGAAATGCCCGAACTGGACGGGTTGACGTTGATAAAATTCTTCCGGGCCAACCCATCGACCCATGAAATCCCGTTAATTGTCTTATCGACGAAAGAAGAACCGACCGTCAAGGCCGAGGCTTTCTCAATCGGGGCCAACGACTACATGGTTAAGTTGCCCGACCGGCTGGAAATGGTAGCCCGTGTCCGTTACCACTCCAAAGGCTACATCGCTCAACTCGAACGCAACGAGGCTTACCGCAAACTTGCCGAAAGCGAGAAGCAACTGGCCGAAGAGGTGGGGGAGGCGGCCAAATATGTCCGTTCCCTGTTGCCTGATCCGATCAGGCTAGGGCCGATGCGCGTTGATTGGCGATTCCTGCCGTCGACCCAACTCGGCGGGGACTCGTTTGGCTACTATTGGTTGGACGAAGACCATTTTGCGATTTATCTGCTGGATGTGAGCGGTCATGGGGTGGGAGCTTCCCTTTTGTCCGTGTCGGCTTTAAACGTGTTACGCTCGCAAACACTGCCCAACACCGACCTTAAAGATCCGGGACAAGTGCTGCGTGGCTTGAACAATGCCTTTTCGGAAGAATTGCATAACAACAAATATTTCACCATCTGGTACGGAGTCTTCTGCAGGTCCACGCGGGAACTACGCTGGAGCGGCGGTGGACATCCACCGGCATTGCTGTTTAATGGGTCTCAGCGGGAGGAGTCAAAGTTGACGCAATTAAAGTCCTGTGGGCCAATGATTGGCATCATGCCCGATGTCCCTTATATCAGTCAGTCTGTGGTCTTGGAGCCAACCGCCAAGCTGTACGTGTTTAGTGATGGCGTCTATGAAATCAGGCAGGTCGATGGGGAAGTGTGGCAGTTTGACGAATTCGTGAACTACCTTTGCGCCGCCCCCTTGGATGCCCCGGTCATGGACCAGTTGCTGGTTCACATACGTGATTTGCAAGGCAGCGAGCAACTGGATGACGATTTTTCCATGATGGAGATAGATTGGTAAGCCGCAAACTCAGGCGACCCCTTTCGAATCATTAAAATTTACTTTTATGAGGTTAGCTTATGATCATCACTCAACGCAGTGAGCAGGGCATAGATGTTGTCGAGATTTCAGGCCGTCTTCTGATGGCCGACGTGGATGAAGCGCGTTCCAGCCTAAAAACCATTGTCACGGAAGGCAATGGCAAACTGGTGTTGGACTTGGGCCAGTTGTCATTCATCGATTCTAGCGGTTGTGGCGTGTTGATTGCAGCCTTGAAGTATATTCGGATGCGTGAAGGCAAGATCGCCCTTTGTGCGTTGACCCGCAATGTGCGAGCCTTGCTGGAATTGACCAAGGTGATTGAGTTGTTTTCGGTGTTCCCCACGACCGATGCCGCATTGGAGGCGTTTGCCGATCAATCTGGCGAACCCAAACAGGCGTGATTGGATCATTTTAGCTGAGGTTACGCAGCGTCAGGCATTACTTGAAATAAATGCATTCCGCTGGCTGAGCGGAGTCCGAAGCCAGCGGAGTCGAAGTCAGCTCGTTCGCTTCGACTTTCCCCCTCGGCTTCGCTCGGGGAACAGTCTGCGAACTCGCCTTTCCCTATATTCTAAACATCCTCATGCATGCGCACCGCCAACACATCGCAGGGCGCATTCACGATGACATTGCTTGCAGTTGAACCAAGCAAAGAGCCGAAGCCACGCCGCTCGGAAGTGCCAATGACAATAAGGTCCATTGAATTTTCGGAGGCAACGCGGACAATGACTTCCTTGGCCGATCCATTTTCGAATAACAGCCTTTCATCGGGAATTTGCAGTTTTTCCCCGAGTTCCATCAATTTTTGCAACGCCGCGTCAAACACGATCTGGTCCGGGCCTACCAGATTGAACGGATCGAGCGCTATCGTGGCCGGGTCAAGCATGGGGACGTATTCGGCGACATGCAAAATGCTCAGTTCGGCTTCATAGCGCTGAGTCAAATCGATTGCCTTGGCAACCAGTAGATGGCTAATCTCGGAAAATAAATCGGTGGACAACAAAATATTTTTATAGTGCTTCATGACAGTGACTGGGCATAGGAGGTAATTCAAGCTTAAGGATAGGTCTCTTCATGCGACTGGATTTACAAGAAGCCTAAACGGGAACTTGCCACTATGGGCATATTAACAATTCTCAAGGCAAATTATCACACTGGTTTGCCAAGTCAAGAAAGACCAGCCACAATGCAGAGGGAGCGTCAAAGCTTGCTTTGACAAGAAAATTGAAAATGCGAACCTGATTTGCCCGTCAAAGCAAGCCCTTCGGCTGCGCTCAGGACAGGCTTTGACGCTCCAATCGTTAAGAATGGCTGCAACCCCACTAACCCAAAAACCGAACCTCCAGAATGGTCAGGTCGTCTTCCAAGCGTATGCCATTGGAAAAGCGCAGCATGGCTTCTTGCAACTGCGGCATCGAAATCGGGGTGTTTGGGTAATCCAGTGATTGGAATAGGCTGATCAGACCTTCCGCTTTCAGCATGTGACCGTTGGCATCAAGAATCTCAATGGCACCGTCAGTGAACATCAACAGACTATCGCCGGACGAGCAGGTAAACTCCCGCTCCTCATACTCGATATCGGCCAACATGCCAAACGGATAGCCAGTGGTGGTGAAATGACAGACGTTACCTCCGTTTTCCATCAATACCAAGGGCGGCCCACCCGCTGAAACAAACCTGACTGTCTTGCTGGCGGCATTGATGATGCCGCAGACCGCCGTGGCAAAGCTTTCCCCCTTGACGATCTTGCACAACTCGCGGTTGACTAGCCAGGCAAACTCAGGTGGCGACATCAAGTTTGGGTGGTATCGCTCCCATAACGAACTTAAATGCATGGTATGCAAGGCGGCAGCCACCCCATGCCCCATCACATCCGCCAAAAAGAAGCCATAACAATCCTCGTCCAATTGTTTGAAGGCATAATAATCCCCGCCTACCATGTCATGGGGCAGGTAAAAACTGCTGAGGCTGACCCGCTTATCCTGTGGCATGTCACATTCTAAGGAGAGTGTCTGTATCCGCCTGGCGCGTTCCAAGTCCAGAAAAGTGTCAGAAAAGTCATGGAAGCTTTCCACTCCCCCCACCACCCTGCCTTCCGCATCATGAATGGGTGAGACGGAAACCACCATCGGCACGCGCCCGCGATGTTTGGTGAGTCCGAAGACGATCACCGGGTCGATGCTTGCCGAATTGGTGACCATGGACCGATAGAGTGGGCAGAATTCCTCGCCACACAAGCGGCGACCATCCTTGTCTTGGTGGCTAAGGATGTCATCCCTGCATTTATGCCCCACCACTTCCTCTGCCGTCCAGCCGGTGATTCGCTCGGCGGATTTACTCCAATATAGGATCCGCCGATCCAAATCACACACGTATAGTCCTTCATTCAAAGAATCCAAGATGACATCCGCACCGGGCAGGTTGATCGTGTTCATGGTTTATGCTGGTTGATAGGGATGTTAAGAAGCTTATGCCAAAATCGCTTGAAATAGAAGCCGCATTTCAGTGTAAAAAATTCTGACACACTGATATTGGAGCGTCTTATTGGAGCGTCAAAGCTTGCTTTGACAGGCGAAGCTTGCTTTGACAGGCGAAGCTTGCTTTGACAGGCGAAGCTTGCTTCGCATCTCCAATTCACTTGTCAAAGCAAGCTTTGACGCTCCCATTATTAGGTCAAAGCAAGCTTTGACGCTCCCGCTAGGTCAAAGCAAGCTTTGACGCTCCAATTAGGTCAAAGCAAGCTTTGACGCTCCCATAAGGTCAAAGCAAGCTCTGACGCTCCCTTTAGGTCAAAGCAAGCTTTGCCGCTCCCGTTCGGAGTGTAAAAATTACTGACATCGCCAGACAATGCTTAATGTTTGATTAAAAGCTATGGAAAACAATAGTATGAATAAAAACTGGAAAATAAAATGTAAGCCCCTGCCTCTATGCTGATTACAGCTTTTCCAATTGGGTGTAAAGTAGACTTTACATTCGACCAATCAAGTCCCGAAACTAACCGCTAATACGATGATAACTATAGCTTCTATTAGAATGGCATATTCAATGCAGTCAATTGCGAAAGACAGGCTAGGCATGGATGGCGGGTTATTGTGTGTTTGCCAATGGGTGTAGGCTTGGTGTGAGTTCAAGCAATCCCGAGCCAAAGTTGGGAAATAATTGGATTGGGCAGAGCCATCCCCGCTTGCTTTCAAAAAGCAAGTAAAAGCTACATCTTAATGAAAATTAAGGATAAAATAATCGTAAAATTGAGCGGGGAAGCGACATAAGAAAATTGATGTTTGGAAATAAAAAAATCAGTTGACGAGAGTGGCCTAGATAGGCTATAAATTCACCGACAAATTCAAAATGCTACCTTTGAGGACGAGCAAATTATGAAAACAAGACATAACAAGATTTTTATCGCATTGAGAACCGCCCTGATTATTCCGGTCGGTTTGCTGATGGTTTCCCCCGATGCATTCGCTGTAAACAGAACTTCCGTTGCCAATGCGAACTGGGGAACTTCTACAACATGGTCTCCGGCTGCTGTACCAACCGCTGCCGATAACCTGATTATCAACACCACAGTCGCTAATCCAAGTGGAGTTAGGTCTGCATTAAGCGTGACTACCAACAGTGGTTCGGGTACCTTGAATTTATCTGGGTCAGGTAGCGTGACGGTCGGATCGAGTGGTTCGGGTACAACCACCAACAATGGCACATTGTCGTTGTCGGGAGGATCATTAAGTTCCAATATTAATACGTCAGGAAGCCTTACTCAAACGGGTGGCACGCTGACTGCCGGAACCTTCACTCAGTCTGCCGGAACCAGCACGATCAGTGGCGGTGTTCAAAACATAACCAATTTGAGTGTGCAGGGTGGAACTTTACACTATAGCTCGGCATCAGCTCTCAATGTTACGAACGTTGATGTCAATGGTGTAACGCCCGGCGGTGGAACCTTGAATCTGACCGGGGGCAATGTCTATGTTTCCTCAACTTATTCCAATGCCGGTTTTGGTACGGGCAACGATTTTAGTGCGACAGCAGGGGTCACAGGTACGGGTGTGATCCGTGCAGCAACTGACGGTCAAGACACTCAGGACGGTGCTTTACGCCAGAGCATCTCAGGTGGTGTGGCGATTGAAGCAGGTCAAGCCTCAGGGACTTTAACCTTTGCCAACAAGCATGTTGGCGATACCGCTCAAACGTTCAACTATAAAATTGAAAACATTTATTCGTCTGACACACCGACGGTCGCTACGGTTGCTGGCCCTGACTTGGTGGTCGCCAAGCAATACAATGCAACTGGTTTGACGGGTACGGGTGCAACAGCAGAAAATCTTGATGTGGCATGGTCACTTGACTCAGGCGATCAAGCTGTCACCCGTTCCACAGCAAGCGCAGGCACGGTCAATGGTCAATCCATCGTAGTCAAGAGCAACTTGGGCGATACGCAGACCATCAATATTGCTGGTGGCTCAGTTTACGCTTATGCAGTTGGTTCAGCAGGAAGCCCAGTTACAGTTGCAGACCAGCATGTCGGCGGCACTAACACGGCTGGCATTTCAGTCAAAAATAATGGGCCTGCCGGAGCTTTCACTGAAAACTTGAATGCAGTCGCTAGTGGCAGTGGGTCGGGTTCTATAGCCAGCTTGGCGGCTCAAGCGACTAACAACACAAGCATCCTAGCTTCGGTCAATACGGCTAGCGCAGGTGCCAAAAGCGAAACAGCCACAGTTACCTTCAAATCACTTGCGGGTGGAACGGGTCTGTCAGATACTAATGCAGGCAGTAATAACGTTACTGTCAATGGTAATGTTTATGCAGTAGCCTCCACAACCGGATTAAATCCTACAGTCAACATCGGTGGGGTGCATAAGGGTGATGCAGGAACAGCCTTGGATGTCTTAATCAACAACGCAGCCGCCACAGGTGGTTTCACCGAGTCTTTAAAAGGTACAGTGACAGGTACAAGTGGTAGTGTCACGGGTGCAGATTCGGCATTAATAGGCCCGAACACGGCTGGTTCTGTCCAAGTGGGCATTGATACCACTTCGGTGGGTAATAAAAGTGGTACGGTTGATTACAAACTCGAATCAATTCATGTTGCGGGTTCAACCCTGGCTGATACCACTCTCCAAACGCCAACTGTAGCCGTATCTGGCACAGTGTATGATTACGCCAGTGCTGCTCTGCAAAAAGAAGCTACCAGCACAGCGGGGGTGACTTTGACACCGAATGGCACGGCAGCCACCAGCTATACCTTGAATTTGGGTAGTCAATTAGTTGGTGCTGGTGGAGGTACTTTGAAGGGTGCGTTCAATCTGCTTAACTTAGGCAACGTGAGCTTTTCAGACATCATTCAACATGCCACATGGAGTAATCTGACAACCACAGGAACAATTGGCTTAAGTTTTGCGAATTTCTCAGCGGTTGACTTTGGTAACATCGTAGGCCAAGGTCAGAGCATTCTGCAATGGGTATCGGCTGCATCAACAGCGGTTGGCACGATTGCGGGTTCTGCCACACTCACGTGGAATGGTTTTAATGCAAACATCAATAACTATACTGGCCCGAATCAAACCATTACATTGAACTTTACTGGTGATGTACGTCAGGATGGACCTATCGGTACGCCTGAACCCGGTATCCTGTGGTTGTTCGGCAGTGCCGGTATCGCTTGGTTTGCCACCAAAAAGAAGAAAGCAGAAGTAGCATAAGCTGCTCAAGTACAAAAATTTGTCAATCTCAAAGTAGCTTACGAGGGGCGGGAAACCGCCCCTCTTTTTTTGTCCTTGAAAGTGGCAGGCAACCGGCATTGAGAGCAGCAATTCTCATTTTGGCGAGGAAGCCGTCATTCCGGCATGGACTGCCGGAATCCAGTACCATGGATGGTAACGGGTCGGTTTCGTAAGTGTTTGATTAAGCATCGCGGGTGAACTCAAGTTTCACGTCCATGTGACTGGATGCATTCGGAACATCCCTGTCCCGAACCCTGCGGGCGGCGGAGCCGTGCAAATCGGCTGTCCTGCCGATTTGTCCTGCTTCCCGGCAGGAATGACGGGTTACGTGTCAACTCTTTACCTCATAATGAGAATTGCTGCAATGAGAGGTGGAATAGCCAAATTGAATCAGGATTTTGCACGTCAAGGCGAGTTATGACAGTCCAAAGCCCAGCGGACATGCTCCCTAACCAAGTCGGAAGAATCGTTTTCCTTTGCCAGCAGAGCTACCACAACCTCTCCACTGTGAGGGGCATTCCCTAAAGCCACCGCTAAATTCCGTAACCAACGCTGATAGCCAATCCGGCGAATAGCCGAGCCTTCAGTGCGTTGCAGAAATGTTTGTTCATCCCACATAAACAATTCAACCAATTGAGCAGTTTCCAAACCGTGCCTAGGCATAAAGTCGGTTTCATCGGTCAACTGGGCGAAACGGTTCCACGGGCAAACCAGTTGACAATCGTCGCAGCCATAGATGCGATTCCCCAAAGCCTTACGAAATTCCACGGGTATGGGTCCGTGAAGCTCAATCGTGAGATAAGATATGCAACGTCGGGCATCGACTTGATAGGGCGCAACAATGGCTTGTGTCGGACAAATATCCAAGCAAGCGGTGCAAGTACCGCAATTATCCTTGACGGGTGAGTCGATGGGCAAAGCGAGGTCGGTATAAATTTCACCCAAAAAAAACCACGATCCTGCCCGTCGATGGATCAGGTTGGAATGCTTGCCTATCCAGCCCAAACCAGCTTTGGCGGCTAGGGCTTTTTCCAGCACTGGCGCACTATCGCTAAAGACCCGGTAGCCATAAGGTCCAACAACAGCCTCAATTCGGGAGGCGAGCTTTTGCAGACGCCCTCGCATCAGTTTGTGATAGTCCCGCCCCAAGGCATAGCGGGAAATGTAGGCATCCAGAGGGTCTTCCAAATGCTCATGCATCAAAGCCCGTGATTCTGGCAGATAGTCCATCCGAGCGCTGATGACACGAATGGTGCCGGGAACCAATTCTTCCGGGTGGCTACGTTTGCAGCCATGTCGTTCCATGTAGTCCATTTCTCCATGAAAACCGGCTGCCAGCCATTTCGTCAAATGTCCTTCTGCATCGGATAAGTCGATATCGGTAATGCCAATTTGCTGGAAACCCAATTCATTACCCCAATGTTTAATGGTTTCGGCCAATTCAAAAGCTTGTTCCGGGCTCACATTTTTTGGAATGGTCATCACGTATTTGCGTTAAAATAAAAAAATTATTGTTGAGATTACCTGCTGTGGACGCAACAAACAAACCCCTGACCGATTCCTGCCTGTTTCGCGCCGAACAAGTTCGTGCCATGGATCATTTTGCCATCAATAATTTGGGCATTCCCGGCATTGAATTGATGAACAAGGCCGGGGCTGCCGCATTGGCTGCCCTGCGCCAATTTTGGCCGGATGCACGTGTGGTTTCAGTGGTTTGCGGCTCAGGTAATAACGGCGGCGATGGATATGTGTTGGCCCGTCTAGCCTTGCAAGCAGGGCTGGATGTGCGGGTTTACCCGCTAGCACCGCCCGAACAGTTAAAGGGCGATGCCTTGACTGCTTACAGGGAATATCATGAAGCGGGTGGTTCAGTGCTAGATTATATCCCAGCCAAGCTTGAAGGGTCGCATGTGCTGGTGGACGGCTTGCTGGGTACAGGGCTGGACCGCGAAGTGACCGGGCTTTATGCCGATGCCATCAAGGCCATTAATCAATTCAGTGGAGGTGTGCTGGCTTTGGACATACCCTCCGGCCTTCATGCTGACACCGGAAGGCGACTGGGTGAAGCAGTCAAAGCGGATTTGACAGTGACGTTCATAGGCCGTAAACAAGGCATGTTCACAGGCGAAGGGCTGGAACATTGTGGAAAAATCGTGTTTGACGACCTAGACACCCCTCATTCGGTGCAAGCCAGCCAAACACCCTCGGCATGGTTGTTGCCGTCGTGGTTATCGGGCTTGCCTCGCCGGTCGCGTGGAGCGCACAAAGGCAATTTCGGTCATGTCTTGGTCGTTGGAGGGGCGCCGGGGTTTTGCGGGGCTGCCCGGATGGCGGCAGAATCTGCTGCACGGGTCGGTGCGGGTTTAATCAGCCTAGCCACCCATCCAGACCATGCGGCTTTGATGAACATCAATCGTCCCGAACTGATGAGCCACGGCGTAGCTACGGCTGACGAATTACATCCGTTATTGGCACGTGCCAGCGTGGTGGCGGTTGGGCCGGGTTTGGGTTTGGGGCAGGCTGGTTGGGGCCGGGTGTTGTTTGAAGCCGTACTGGATTCTGGCTTGCCCTTGGTGGTCGATGCGGACGCCTTGAACTTACTCGCTATCGCACCGCTCAAACGGGAAGACTGGGTGCTGACACCTCATCCCGGCGAAGCAGCGCGGCTATTGAAAACCACCTCTGCCGCCATTCAAGCTGACCGCTTTGCCGCGATATCCGCCCTTCATGAAAAATTCGGCGGAACCATTGTCTTAAAGGGTTCAGGCACGTTGGTTCTTAGCGGTTCCAAATCAGGGCCGTCAATATGCACTCAAGGCAATCCTGGCATGGCTTCAGGTGGCATGGGCGATGTTCTGACTGGCGTTATCACCGGATTGTTGGCTCAAGGTTTGGATTATGCCGAAGCCGCTGAAATTGGGGTGCGACTGCACGGCACGGCGGGAGACAAGGCGGCGGAAGAGGGCGAGCGCGGCTTGTTGGCGGGGGATTTGATGCCATGGCTACGTAAATTGGTGAACTTGTGAAGACGCATCTACCCGACGAAAGTGCCACACTGGAATTTGCCGGTCGTTTTTTCCGTGCCTTGCCGCCGGGTTGCTTGGTGTTTTTACGGGGTAACCTAGGCGCTGGCAAAACTACTTTTGTGCGGGGTTATTTAAGGGCGGCAGGTTATCCGGGCAAGGTCAAAAGCCCGACGTTCACTTTAGTCGAAGAATATTCCCTGGAAGGCCATGCGGTGTATCATTTCGACCTGTATCGCCTGACTGACCCGGAGGAATTGGAATGGATGGGGATGCGCGATTATCTGCGACCGGATGCTTTATGCTTCATCGAATGGCCAGAACGCGGGGAAGGCATCCTGCCAAACGCCGATGTGGAAATAATCTTGGACATTGAAGGTTCCACCCGAAATCTGACTATCCTGCCAATTTCCAGTATTGGGCAAAAAGTCATGGAAGCCATTCAATAGCTTGGAGCATCAACACTTACTAGGTTCAACAAAGATGCTTAAGAACACTATCCTTGCTTGCTTGGCTGCGGTCTTATCCCTGTGTAGTGTGGAAGGGATGGCTCAATCGCATAACCATCATTCGCATCATTCTACCCATAGGGCCAGTACAAAGCATGAGCGAAAGCAGTCACCCGCTCGTCATGTCGTGATTCAATCCAAAACTAAGGACGCTAGTCGGCCTCCCTTCGTCGTTGCCATCGATGCCGGTCATGGCGGCAAAGATGTCGGCGCGATTGGCCCACGCGGCACTTATGAAAAGCAAGTGGTTTATTCCATCTCGCGGCAATTGGAGCGAATGATCGATAAAGATTCGACGATGCTGCCTGTCATGGTGCGCAAAGGCGATAGGTTTATTGGCTTGGGGCAGCGCTCTGCCATCGCCCGTCAAGCGGGGGCTGATTTGTTCGTATCCTTGCACGCCGATGCTTTTCATGACGACGACGTGCAAGGTTCGTCGGTCTATACCTTGCTGAACCGCAAGGGTCGTAGCGGTCCCAATGCAAGCACTCGCAAAGCCAGCAATCGCGCCGCCGCAAAAATCCTAGGCGAGTTGCGCAGCCAACAACCGCTACACTGCCCTCATGTGAAAAGGGCGAGGTATGCAGTGCTGAGAACCCCCGGTGTTCCTTCCATGTTGATTGAAACGGGTTTTATCACCAATCCATTGGATGAAAAAAAACTCGCCAATCCCACCCATCAGCAAAAAATTGCCCGTTCCATTTATCACGGCATTCAGGCTTATGCCCGGACGGCTAGGCCCAAATTGGCAAAACCAGCCCGAACTAGAAATATGATGGTGGCTTCGCGGCAGTAGCGTCGAAAACAATCCCATTTTCGGGTTTTAGTTTGATTTTGCCGGTGGATGGGGGTTCGCCGAAAGCTTAGGGTAGGCTAGATAACATGAGAGCCATATTTATTTTCTTGAGTCAGTATTAGCCAGTTGTAAAGCCAACTGATGCTCCAAATCCATTTTACGTTGCTGCACACGCCTTTGATAACTGGCTTGGTTTTTGACACAGGCCAAGGTATGTGGACTGCCTTTTTTTATCGTAGTCAGCGTGAGATCGCAACCAGATTTCTTGATTGAATCCTCCATATGGGTACGTTCCTGCTGAATGGCTTTAAAGAGCCATTCCTTTTCCGAAGGATCGGCTAGGAATTCGCTCAGTTCAGAACAATGGCGACACTTGCAAATGACTGTGCTGTCTCGTGCCCAATCTTTCGGCGGTTCCAAGGTTTTGGCGATACGCTCGCCGAGATGTTCAAGGCAGGCATTTCGAAGCTGATGGGTAGCCACGCCGGTTTGGTCTGATAAAGTCAGCAAGGCTGGTACAAGCAGATTATCAAATCCATACTTTCCAGGACGAGAGAGTATACATTCGGCTGATTGACAAGCTAAGTCTGGGGCTATCTTCTCCAACGCAGTCATAAGATTGACTACAAAACTTGAATGTAGATCGCTTGGCCTTTTCCAGTATTCAGTTGGGATCGGAATGTTTGGGTCACCGGGCAATCCATTGTATAAGGCATTTGCAGCGGGGATGAGGCTGGTGGGTGTTTCACCTGACCAGTCAGCCAAAGCACAACGAGCCAGCAAATCGGAACATGCACCGGGGTATAAAGCCATATTATGGGCAATAATCTGTTCGGTCAATTCAGCGGCACGTTGAGGGGGCAATAGGTTCATGGCTTGGACAATATTTTCATTGTCACCCTTACCATAATTGCCCTCTACCGTAATGTTCACTAAGAACGCATCAATCCTATCTTTATCTTGCAAACAAAATAAGGCATCGAGCATCGCGGCATTATTGCCCGGTTGGTCAGAAGATTGGAAATACATATCCGGTTTCGACCAAGTTCGCAGCATGTGACCAGAAAGCTCATGCGCCTCTAGCCACAATGATGATTCGATGTCTTCGCCCAATTGCGTCCAGCGGGTAGCCAAATCGGTCAAATAGGGCAGATTGACAGATATGCCAGCTTGGTTTAATACCGCCAAACGGCGGAAACGTGGCCAAAAAATCAAAGCCGCCCGTCGATAGGTACGCTCGAAAGAAGCGCCTGCGTTACCAGTCGCCTCTTCAAATTCCAACTCGTCTGGTTCTAGTTTTTCAACGTCTATGCTTAAGCAAACTTCTTCATCTTCAAATGGGAGTTCTGCAAAAGCAGGTTGGCTGTCGTCGGGTTTTCGCCAGTTTGTCAGCATTTGAGAGCTATCCGTCACTTCGCCTATTTCAAATTCACCCTCCTCGTCATTATCATAATAACGACCCCGGCGATAATGGTCGTAGTTATATTCAGCATAACCGCTTTCTTCTATCGTAATTAAGGCCAAATGCAAATCGCAGTCAGCCTGATCCGCCGCTGCCACTGCCGCCGTTCCGCGAGCGGCATCAGCCCCTTTCAGCGCGGCGAAGGAAAGCTCGGCTTGGGTGTAGGCGTGTTCCAGCGGATAGATCAGTTTTTGTGGAACATCGTTTTCTTCATCTTTCAGGGATTCTCCCCAAGCCTTTAACCAATCTGCCAACCGGCTTAGTTCGCTGCCATAATCGGGTGGCTCTAAAGGCTGGTTTTGGTCGGTGCGCAGCAGATTATAAATCAAGGTCAGGCGGCAACCGGAAGTGACTGGCAATACCTCATGTCGGCAATCGGCATAAAAAGCGGCATAGGCGATTTCCGAAGGGTCGGTGACATTCAAGTTGAGCCGGGCTTCCTCACCACGATGGCGCACAAGCAATTCACCGCCCGAATAATTAGACGGCAACACAATAACCAAAGTAGCGAACATGCCGGGTGATTTTTCGGTGTCACGGTGGCTGACAAAGAAACTACCGGTGTCATAAACCAGCAGCTTGTATAACTCGGCATTGACTTCCCCGTTAACGCCTAGTTTATTGGCAACCCAAGCGACAATTTCCCCCAGATTTTGTTGCCAATATTTTCCATTAATGCGAACTTTGTCCGCACCAATCTGCCAAGTCCGCCGCACCTCCGTATCAATTAAGGTTTCTTCACCTTTGCCATAAGGCGCACGTTCCGCCACCTTAACTAATTGCTCGGCTTGGATAGGCAATAACGGCAAGGCGATTTGACCAACGCCTTCCACTTCCAAGCTAGGCATATAAATTTCCGCCGCCCCGGCAGCGTAGAATTTTCCGGGGCGTTCGATATTTTCAAAGATTTCGGCGAGTTGGGAGGGATGCATAGGGTTTCCGCTGAGAATGCTAAGGTATATTGATTTAGAGAATTGAGTGGTGATGTTGCCGTTCAGTATTTGCTTTTAATAGATTTCTAGCGACATCGTAAGCAATTTCCAAGGTTTTCTACAAGGTGCGGCCTTGTGCAATTAAGCCTTGAATATCGTCGCTGGTGGCTAGATATACACCTTCTGGCAGATGTTCGATATGAAGGTTGATGATTGATTCCAAGTTATTTCTCCAAATCATGAAAAAGTTGAATTAAATGTTTACGCAAAGTTGCTTCTGTCATTGCTGTATATTCAGCGTTTGGCTTTATTGCTTCAAGCAAAAAATGCCTTGCATCTGCTGCCAACTGCTGCAAAGCTGTTTCATTCGGACTTGCTTCCGCTTTTTTGATTATATCCACAAATAACTTTAATACAGCTAATTTGTCGCGTCTGCTCTCATTGAGAGCTTCACGATCCAAACCTAATATTTTAATCGTAGTCTTACCATAAATGCTATCATCAATAGGATAGGGAATTTCATCGCGGAATCCGATATGGTTTTTGGGGTCGGTTATGGTTGGATTTATCAATAAAGGGGTTTCTATGCATACATCATCTTTATGGCATTGTGCCCTTTTTTCCGGATGCAACAAAGGAAACAGGTTTTTCTTGTACTGGCGATTGCAGCGTTCACAGCTTAACAACAAATTATCCCAAGTATAAGCCAGCCAATAATAACCGGGTTTCTGTATCGCATCATTATGCTGTTGCCTATATTCCGCTTTCGGTCGGTAATGTTCAACATCGCCAGGACATATATGCTTAATTTTGGATTCACAATAGCAACATTTGCCATGTTGCATGAGGATTAAGGCTTGCTTGACAGTTTGATGCCCATATACTTTTTTATCAAAACTATCAGACTCAAAAGTCCGCTTACCTTGGTCGTATTCTTCACAGATGGCGCGAATTTTAACTTGACCAACCAGATTTAATATTTCTGGCGCTGCACTTCTTTGGATAAATATCATGTTTCTGGCTTAAGAAGCTTGGCTGCTCGGCGAATAATGTCCATAGCCTCAATATCTTCTGCCGTTTCAGCCGTAGGCAAATCACCAATTTCCTCTTCCAATTGCTTCAATTCGGCTTGATCGTCTTTGGTCAATTCAGCTTTGGAGAGAATCTGCCTACGTCGCTCCAATAGAGCTTCATAATGCGGTGAACGGGCGCTAGGCAAATCGAATAAATCACTGGTCAGCAATTGGTCTATGCGCCAGCCTTTCACATCTTGGGGTTGCTGATGAATGACCACTTGATCCCCTTCCCGCTTCAATACCGCTATATTGGCATTTTCCGCTGCCTGTACGATCAAAGGGCTGTGCGCGGTAACGATGAATTGGGTATTGACAAAGCGTTCGCTCAAATACGACATGATGGTGCGTTGCCATTTGGGGTGCAGATGCAAATCTATCTCGTCAATCAAAACCACAGCGGGTTCGGCAATGGGATTAGGGCTGTCGGGGTAACGCTGGAACATATGTGCGGCTAAATCCACCATCCAAGAAATCATTGTCTGGTATCCTAGGCTTAATGCATCTAACCTTAGCCACTTATCAGATGAACAATCAGGAGTTTTGAAACCTACGGCTGGCTTCGGATAGCTTGCAGTGGGTGTCAATATGGTTATGGCAGTCACTTCAGGAAGTAAATTAATTAAAACATCGATTATTTGTTCTAGTAATTTTTTTGTCTGAGTTTGAATAGCAGATTCTTTACTTGCAGTATAGTCCGTTTGTAAAATCCACTCCTCTGCGTTGATTAATTCTGTATGGTCAAACAAAAGGCTTGATAGAGTATTTTTAGAAAGTTCTTTAGTCAAAGTCCCCCTGTTTATATTCCGATTGGCCCCATAAGCATATAAATTCAATTTGTTTAGCTTATTGGCAACTGTTATTAGTTTTGTTGTAGATGTAAATGAATAATTTACTCCAATATCAAAGCCAATTGTGATTGGATTACTGCATGCTACATTTTTTGTTAACGTGTGGCCGTAATAAAAAATAGCCTCGATTTGGGTTTTGTTATTATTTAAAATGCGCAATAAGTTGGGTTGTATCTCATATAATGATAAAACTTCGCCTTGATTAGAAGGTATCAAATTTCTTACACATATTTGTGTCCCCGACAACAATTGCAGCAACGTTGTTTTCCCCGTTCCATTATCACCTAATATTACAGTCCAACGTGCCGGTTTGCCATTGCCATCTGACAAGTCCAAGGTTTGTTTATCGCCAAAACAGCGGACATTTTCCAAAGACAATGAGAGGAAGTAAACGGCGTTGCTGTTGGTATTCATCATAGGCTCTGCTTTGTTGGCTTAGATTTCATTTTGGCTAGTAGCCTCAAATCGGTTGAGTCTTTGTTGCTTTTGCCAATATTGCAAATATGGCATAAGGTTTGATAGTTATTCAGGCTATCAAGTCCGCCTTTGGAACGAGGAATGATATGATCCACATGCAAGATAATCCCATCTTCCGAGCCTCTTCCACAGGCAACACATTTCCAGTTATCCCGTTGAAACACTTGCCAGCGCAAGGCGGGCATAACCCTTATCACAGCTTCGGCTGCTTGTTTCGCGTTATCCTGAGCCAGTTCCGGTTGTTGTGAGGCAGATTGTTGAGAATCATCAGGATATTCTTGTTCATCTTCAAGGATTCTTGCAAGTTCTTGTTTCAGCTTGCCAAACAAGGTGTCTATGCGGACAGGTTCATCTTTTGCGATTTGAATATAGGATTCATATACTGGGTAAAAACAGGCGAAGCGTAATACAAGGCTAGTTATTTTATTTGACAGCGCATAGGTTTTTCCAAAAAGTGATTCAACAGTAATTGGATAAGGTATTGCACCTGAGACAAAGTCATTTTCGTATGAATTTATCTCATACATATAGTCATAATATTGCTTTAAATCAGAAATATTTTGATTAAGTGCTAGGCTCTGCCAAAAGAGAATCTGCGTAAATCCGCTGATATGAGATAATAAATATACTGTGTTTTGAAATTTAACATGAAAGTCAAACAGTTTTTGTTGTGATTCCTCTGTCAAACCTTTCATCCATTGGTTAGTCAAGTAGAGAGTTAGTCCCTCATTGGTCAATTCTATACCGTATCGGTAAGGTACAATTTGAACTTTTTTATTATCTCGCCTTTGCACTCCGTGCCATTTACCTAAAGTGCGCTTGCCAGCCAAGGAAACACCCGCAGAATCGTACAAAAGTTTTAATTCAAAATTTCGCTTCGTTCTAAATTGCGGATGGAAGCCGATTATGGAATCCTCTAAAACATCAATATCATAGATTCTTTGAATGGTCGCAATGCTTTCGTTCATCACGACATGAAGCCGGGGTAGAACAGAATGGCGCAGAGCATCTGCCCTCAACCTACGATCATCGACTTGGAATAGGTTTTTATCATCTTCATTGAACCCTATATCTGCTGGATTAACCATAACAACAATAAAAAGTTATTCAATTATTTGCACAAGTTATCTGGATTATTTTGGCATTTAGATGTTATTTTAGGGCATCATAAAACTCTCTCACAGTTACCCCCGCTTGGCGAGCCATGTAACGAATTAAATCATGTCCGAATGGTTGTTTTGGACAATCGACTGTGACTTTAAAGAATTGCCCGCCTGTCCTTTTCACCCAATGTTCATGCGAAGTGCCTTTTTGCGGTCTTGGCTCAAATCCTAGTGCTTTTAAAATGGCTTTGACTTGGGCGCATGTTAGTGGCGGATGATGACCGCTCATGCGTGACGATAGGGAGGGGGAGGCAGGGCTAAATCAATGAGCGTAGCCCATGTCACTCGCTTCAACCATGTAAAACGTAAAACAGTAGCAATGGCATAATATTCCAGCCAGTCTCGCCAAGGGGCGCGGCGCATCAGCAATTGCGGAGCGAACGCCCTATCCTCTCCTTCCGTGGCATCGTATAGGTATTCTATGATTTGGGCATCAAGCTTTTCCTTCGCCTCTTCAAACGAGTTTCCCACTGCGTATAAGGTAAAGTCTAGGCAACGGGCTGACCAGTAACCGTTGTGTTGCTTGGCAATACAATGCAGGAAAATCGTAGCTTGTGTTTGACCCATGATTGATTTCTCCCGTAAAAAAATAATGTCCTTAAGCTCGGGTGTGATGCCTTACCAAACCGCCGGCTTAAAATCCTCATCATTGCGGATGGTCATATCTTCTCCGCTTTGACCAATGACAAATAAGCCCTTGCTGGCGGCGTAACGCGCCACATTGTCGGGGATGACCATCGCCGCGACCGCGCCCATGACTTTAAAGTTGGCATAGCGGGGTAGTAGCCTTTTCAGCTTGTCTAGTCGTTCCAGATGTTCGTTCACATCGTCAATTTTCAGATTGCTCTTGCATTCAACGGCAACGGCCTCGGTGTCATTGACCACCATCAGGTCGATTTCCAAGCCTTCGTCCCCACGTTGCACGGAGACGTTTTGTTGAACCTCATGGACGATGATTCCCCGACTTTGGAACAGGCGCACGGCAGCGGGTCTTACCGCGTCTTCAATGAAATCGCCTAGGCGGTTGCCGAGTTTGCCGATGCTGGCTGACACTTGTTTGATTTTGCGGTCAGTCGCCATCGACATTTCCCTGATTAAGCGTTTGGTTTCCTCTAACTCTTTATCTCTTCTTTCGTTATTCTCTTTAAATTGTTCGCTGGTTTCCTTGAATTTTTCGTCAGTTTCCTTGAAAAGCCGCAAAATGTCGTCAAAGGTAGGTTGGCTGGAAGACATGGTTAAACTCCTCGCTGTTATATCGGTTTGTTCTTATTGTATCAGCCAGTCATGCCCCAATATAAATCTAAAAACACGCTCAACTAAGATGAATTGTGGCTATTAGGCTAAGTTTGCAATTTAACTCACAAGCCCAACAGCGCCTTTACCCCATCCAAACTCATGGTTTCTGCTTCGCACTCAGTCTTTTTGGCTTCGCGTAGGTCGATCAAATCTTGAGCATCGGCTAAAATTTCCTGCAATGCAATAAACTCATCTTCAGACTGCATGATCGCCTAAAATTGCTAGTCTTTTTCGACCAACGCCACCGCCATGCTGGAAATTCCCTCGCCACGCCCCTCGAATCCCATTTTCTCGGTCGTCGTGGCTTTGACATTGACGCAATCCAAGGCTATCCTCAAATCGGCAGAGATATATTCCCTCATTTTTGGAATGTGCGGAGCCATTTTGGGTTCTTGGGCAATGATGGTGACATCGACATTGATGAAACTAAACCCTAGGCTTTTCAGTTTGGCGACGACATCGCGCAGCAATATGCGACTGTCGATGCCTTTGAAGGTTTTGTCGGTGTCGGGAAAGTGTTTGCCTATGTCGCCTAGCGCCGCCGCGCCCAGTAGCGCATCGCACAGTGCATGTAGCGCCACATCGCCGTCTGAATGGGCAGCCATGCCTTTGCTAAAAGGAATGGTCACGCCACCAATGACGATGTGATCGCCTTCCATGAATTTATGGGCGTCATAGCCTTGGCCTATTCGCAGCATTGTTGCTCCAAGTAAAATGCGGCCAAAGGCAAATCCTCGGGCCGAGTGATTTTGATATTGTCTGGGCGTCCCTCGACGATGCGCGGGGTTTGGCCCTTCAGTTCCAAAGCGCTGGCTTCGTCGGTGACGGTCAGCCCCAATTCAGCAGCAGTCGTCAGCGCCTCTTTGAGTGCTAAATAACGAAACATTTGCGGAGTCAAAGCCCGCCAGACATGGTTGCGGTCCACAGTGTCAACGATGATGCCGTTGGAAACTCCTTTCAGCGTGTCGGAGGAAGGCAGCGCGAGGATTCCACCGACTGGATCATGTTCCAAAATGTTGATTAATTTCAGCACATCGGCACGGGTGATGCAGAGTCTCGCCGCATCATGCACCAACACCCAATCGTCCGCCTTGGCAATGCCTTCCAATCGATTCAGCGCAGACAGCACGGAGTCGGCCCGTTCTTTGCCGCCATCGGCGACGAGGATTCTGG
>CAIOOA010000187.1 GCA_903859815.1 uncultured Methylococcaceae bacterium
AGCAGGACAAATCGGCAGGACAGCCGATTTGCACGGCTCCGCCGCCCGTAGGGTTCGGGACAGGGATGTTCCGAATGCATCCAGTCACAGGGACGTGAAACTAGGATTTGCCAGTCATGTTTAATCAGACACTTATGCACCTACAAGTTACCATCCATGGCGCTGGATTCCGGCAGTCCGTGCCGGAATGACGGCTTTTTAGCCATAATGAGAATTGCTGTTCCCGGCGAAGTCTCTAATTGACACCGACCTTTTGACCTAGCACGGCATCAACCTTCACCAAGGCCGGGTCGAGTGCGGTTGGAGTCAGTTGGGTTCCAGTGGACACAGCCGTCAACGATAGGCGCTGGTTGCCCACATGGAAAATTCGGCATAATGTCACTTTGTTTGATTCGTCATGCACCATCAAGGATAACGGTGCGGGGGCATTGTCCCGGGCGATACGGTCAGCAAGCACGAGCAGCAGTGAACTAATGGCGCCTAGTTTCTCGGGGTCTCTCACATTACAGTTAGTGGCAAGCGGCCAACCGTCTTCATTGCTGAGCAACACTTCGGAAAAATTGCCCTTTTCGGCAATCTGATCGAGCAAAGCCGCCAAATCACTTCGGTGTCCCGATGTGGCTTTCAAGTTAGAGAGTTCAAATGAAAGCTGCTCGCGCTGTATTAGCGGATTGAGTATTTGCCGAATGGTTGTCCGCAAATTTTCGTCGCCTTGTTTATCAGATGACGGCTGGTATTGTTGAAGGGCAGCCATTACTTCAATTTGTTCTAGGTTCTGCTTGCGAAGTTGCTCCCTTGCGTTATATCCCCGCTTGATGCCAACAAGATAACCTGCGATCAGCAATAATAACGCTGCCCCGATTCCAATGATTGCTGCTAGATAGTTCATCATTGCCCATTAGTTTTTGAAGGTTTCGTGCAGATTTCACCGGGTTCAATCTGCAAATAAGTCCGCCGGTAATCAGCGGCGTTGACTGGCAATCCGGGTATCGGCTGATGCTCACCCGCCGCACGGACGGCCAATTGTTCTTGAGGAATGCCCAAATCCTTTAACAAGGAGGCTACTGCCTTGGCCCGCCGATAACTTAGAATGAAGTTTGATTGCTCCTCACCTACGGTGTCAGCATAACCCTCGATCAACAATCGCCCCTTGGGATTATCAATCAACCATTGCTTAATCGGCTTTAGTTTTTCTTTTTCTACCTCCATGATGCGGGCATTGCCTGACTTGAACGTAAGCGTGATGTCAGGGGGGCAATCGGTGGGCAAAACGAGTTTTTCCTGCGTGACTGACGGTTGTTCTTGTTGGGTGGCTGGCTCAGGAATTGCCGGTGACGGGGCGGCATTGGTAGGGGAAGCCATGCTTTCCTGCCGTTGATTGACAGAGGCTTCGGGGGTGGATTGCTCTGGCGGTTGCTGAGCTTCTTGTTGCATAACCCTTGGGGCTGAGTCGGTTGGCATGGCAGGGCGGGCTTCTCCAGTAGTTGAAGCTTGCTGCGCCCAAGGTGCTTGATCAAGCAATAATCCTGCGGTTGCCAAGCACAAGCCTATGCCGATAAAAGCGAATGCCGCCACCAACCAAGCTGGCGCATCTTCGCCTGCCAAACGGTATTGTTCAAGCGCGTGATGATGGTTTTGGCTAGTCATAGCCGTTTAATCATTGCCATTGCGGTTTGAGTGAGATAGGTGTTGGATACCAAGTGAAGCTTAAGCTACGGGTAATTTGAATAAAGGGCAAATCAAATCAACGCCACATTCCAAGTCGGCGCACCAATCAATAAAACGATTGACCATGCCCTTTCCTTTGAAATAAGCACCATGTTGAGGGGCAATGATGTCTATGTCCAGTCCCCTGACCATATTGGCCCATGCTTTCATGACTGAATTTGAGGCCATGTAACGTTGGTGAAAGCCTTTCATGTGGACGATGTGCGCATCGAAATCGGTCACTTCGGTATATTCCATGCCTATTGATGCCCCCAAATCGCCACTATAGAGGATTTTGCTCACCGGGTCGTAAAGTTGGAAGTTGCCTTCACTGTGCAGAAAATGAGCTGGAATGGCCGCGAGTAGTGCGCCGTCAAGGTTGAAAAACATCCCCTCGTCAGGTATGGGGTTTAGCCTGTCCTTAACCAAATGGTCGAAGCCGAAATGGGGGACAAATCGCATCCAGAGCTTGGACACATAAGCCTCTGCGTCGGTGGTCATTAGCCAACCATTAAGCGCAGCGACAATGTCGGGGTCTTGATGAGAGAGAAAAATGATTTCCAAAGAGGCTTCGCACAAAATTGAGAAGGTTTCGGAAAGCACCTTGCTATAGACTTTGTGACCGCCCGGATCGAGTATCATGCCCGAGCGCCCATGAACAATGACATGTTGGTTGGCTTGGATTGCCAAGCCTCCCAAACCGAAATCTTCGATCAACACGTTCTTGTGAGTGCCATTGTCAAAAAGCACCGTATTAGGCATTAATTTTCTCCAATCCAAAGGGTTGGTCGGTTAGTGTTGGCCAGGGTCAAGAGAATTTTAGAGAATACTCTTGATGGCTTTGATGGCTTCACGCATATCAAAAAAAATCAGCCCCAATTTCGAAGTCTCATTGGCCAGCACCAGCAATAAGGCTCCGCGTCCGGCGCTAATCATCACGACATAGCCATGTTCACCGCGCACGATGACTTCTTGGACTTCACCCCTGCGTAACTCGCTGGCGGAGCGGGTTCCCAAATTCAGCAAGGTCGCCGTCATCCCGGCTACCCGGGTTTCTTCAAGTTCTTGGGGCAACGAACTGGCAATCATCAGGCCGTCTTCGGAGATAAGTGCGCTGGCTTCGACGCCGGGGGATTCAGTTTGAAGGCGCTTAAGTATCTTGTTGAGGTTGTCTAATCTGGACATGGTGGGTTCCTGCCTTTTGCCTAGGTCAACTTGTTGGACTGTCCGGGTTTTGGTTTCCGGGATTACAGGCTGGTCAGCATACCGACGAATGGGTTCGGCAGTAGGTGTGGTTTCAGTGCCTAATGATCGGTCAACTGCTTGGTTGCCCATGCCTTTTTCTTCTGGGGCATTAGGCTCAAGCATTAGGGATTTTGCAACTTCATCTACGATTTCGTGGGTGACTTTGTTGTTTTGTTTGAATTGATCCGTTAGCAACGCAAGACTGCATAAGGTGTTGATCAATTGGGGGATGCCACGGGAATAAGAGGCTATGCTTTCAATAGCCTCATCCGAGAATATCCCCTTATCCTCCACTTCCATCCCTTCCAAGCTTTGGCGAATGAACTCTCCCACTTCTTCGCTTTGAAGGGGGGGTAGCGTCAGTGCGATCCTGTCATGTGAAAGCTCCCTTAATTTCGGCGTGGCTAACTTCTGCTCTAGTATGGGCTGTCCGAAAAGCACGATTTGAATGAGCTTATCGCCCTTGTTCTGAGTGTTGGATAGCTGTAACAAATTAACCAACAGATCTTCAGCTATGGTATGGGCATCATCAATGAATAGCGCGACGGAATGGCCTTGCCGTTGTTGTTCGGCTAGATGATCCAACAATGCTGAAACTTTGACTTCAATGGATGCTTCGGACTTGGGCGCTTCCAATTCAGAGGTCAAGCGAGTGAATAAAAACTCGATGAAATCCTCGTAGCTCAGTATATGGCTGTCCAATAGAAGCGGCAAAACGGTGGAAGGAAGGCTGCTGATGACTTGACTGAGGAGTAGGGATTTGCCAGTGCCAGACTTCCCGGTTAACACGATAAGCCCCGGAGCAAGAGTGATGCCTGCCAATACCCCTTTAATTACCTGAAAAAAGGCAGGGCTTTTAAACATAAAATCGGACACCTCTTGCCATTTCAAAGAGAGGGAAGGCAAATCAGTGTGTGCCGAGGCTAAAGGATTCAATGCTGTCACGAGTGACCACAATTAAAGTTAAGTGCCGAAAATGGCTATATCTTTGGTTTTCCGTTAGAAATTTATCTGAATTCAATAGAATAAATTAAAATTTCAACAGCCCCCAAAATCCTGTTATATAGACAGTGTGATTACTTGATTTAGCCTTGTCAAGGGCCAAAATGATAACAAGCGCCTTAGCGTTGATGGCTAGGTGAATCATTAATAGCCCTAGAAATTGAAGCCAGCCTTATATCTAACCGACAGGCTATTTGCCAGCCAACTTAGCTTGTTCCCAAAGTTCATCAAGCTCCGTTGCCGTTGCCTCGGCCATTGGGCGATGCTGAGTTTTCAAGCGTTGCTCGACAAAGCCAAAACGCTGGGTGAATTTGCGGTTGCTGGCCCGTAAAGCGGCCTCGGCATCCACGCCAAGATGACGGGAAAGATTCACGGCGGCAAACAGCAAATCACCCACTTCTTCTTGCACATGCTCTTTGTTGCCTGATTCTTGGGCGATTCGAAGTTCTGCCATTTCTTCTTCCACCTTGGCATACACTGGGCTGACCTCAGTCCAGTCGAAACCAAAACGGGAGGCGCGTTTTTGCAGCTTCTGCGCTTGCATCAGCGCCGGCAAGTTGGCAGGGATGCCAGCCAAAGCCCCTTCCGGCTCTTGGCTTCCTTTTGCCTTTTTTTCCTCCAATTTGGAGTTTTCCCAGAAATGTAGCCTAGCCATATCACTGTCGAAATCCATGCCGGCAAAGACATGGGGATGCCGGCGAACCAGCTTGTCACAGATGGCAGCGGCCACATCTTCAAAGTCAAACAGCGTCCGCTCTTCCGCCAACCGGGCATGGAAGGCGACCTGCAACAGCAGGTCGCCTAGTTCTTCCCGAAGATCATGAAAATCCTCCCTGTCCACCGCGTCAGCCACCTCATAAGCCTCTTCCAAAGTGTATGGAATCAGACTGGCAAAATCTTGCTTTTGATCCCATGGGCAACCGTTTTCGGGGTCGCGGAGTCTAGCCATGATTTCGATCAGGCGGCGGGTGTTCTCCATGGCTCAGAATCCGTGACCGAAGTTTTCCCGATACCTCTCTTTGAATTCATTCAACGTAAATCCATGATTTTGAGTGCCGGCAGTTTCGACTTTGATTGCCCCAAGCAGGGAAGCTATGCGACCGGTGGTTGCCCAATCAAAGCCTTCGGCCAAACCATAGAGCAGACCGGCCCGGTAGGCATCCCCGCACCCCGTGGGGTCGGACACTGACTTAGGCTTGGCCGACGGTATTTCCAGAATTCCGCCATCGGTATAAACCAATGAACCGTCACCGCCCTTGGTCACAATCAATGCCTTTACTTTGGCGGCGAGTTGTTCCGGCGACAGGCCAGTGCGCTCCTCCATCAATTTTGCCTCATAGTCGTTCAGCGTGATCCAATCGGCCAATTCGACGAATTCTAACAATTCCTCGCCGCCGAACATCGGCATTCCTTGGCCCGGATCGAAAATAAACGGTATGCCTTGGGCGTGGAATTGCCTAGCATGTTGAACCATGCCGTCCTTGCCATCCGGCGAAACGATGCCAAGTTTAATGCCGCGATCACCCGGAACTTGATTCAAATGGGAAAAAGACATTGCCCCCGGATGAAATGCCGTAATCTGATTGTCGTCCATGTCGGTGGTGATGTAGGCTTGGCCAGTGAAACTGTCTTCCAGCACACGGATATACTCGTGCGACAGTCCACAATAGGCCAGCCATTGGGAATAAGGTTGGAAATCTTTGCCAACAGTCGCCATGATTAAGGGCTCGCCACCCAGCAATTTGAGATTGTAGGCAATGTTGCCGGCGCAGCCGCCGTATTCCCGGCGCAAATCCGGCACCAAAAACGAAACATTCAGTATATGCACCTGCTCAGGCAGGATATGATGTTTGAAACGGTCATGGAAGACCATGATGGTGTCATAAGCCATGGAACCACAAATTAAAACGCTCATTCGGAAATTCCTTTAGGTTACTATATATTAAAGATTGTTTAATGCGCTGTATTGTTCAGCAGTGAGTAGCTTTTCCAATTCTTGAGGGTCGCTGAGTCTTACCCGAAACAGCCAATTGGCATAGCTATCTTCGTTCACCCACTCTGGGGAATCTGACAAGGCAGCATTAACCTCGACGATTTCCCCGGACACTGGGCTATAAATGTCGGAAGCTGCCTTGACCGACTCCACCACCGCGCAGGACTCACCCGCATTGACCACTCGGCCTAGGTTGGGAAGCTCGATGAAGACGATATCGCCTAATTGCTCTTGCGCAAAATCGCTGATGCCGACCGAAACCACATTACCTTCCTCTACTTTGACCCATTCATGGGAGTCTGCATATTTCAAATCATCTGGGATATTACTCATTGCGTTGCCTCGTGTGCATAAAGAAAGTCATTGTAAACAACTTCAGTGATGAATGGGTTAAGATAAAGAAGTGACTGTGTATTTAATGACGAAATGGAGCGTCAAAGCTTGCTTTGACAGCCTGAACCGGCATTGAGTCAAAGCAAGCTTTAACGCTCCGGGGGCTTTGGGATTTTCAATTGATAGTCCGATTATTCACGACCAAGCGTAAGCCTGTGTTAATCATCACCACTTTTTGCCCCAACAGGTGGACACTGCCCCGGCGGCGATTCTCCCCGCTCTCGCTAAATTCAAAGTTATAAACTCGCCGCAACACCACCCGCCCGTAGTCATTCCGGGCTGGCCTCAAGCTGAACAAAGCAATCGTTTCGTCCAGCAGTTGCAAGCCTTCCTCTTCACATGCCTCCCGCACGGCTTTCACCCCGGCTTCCTTGGCGCGTAGGCTGTCGTACCAAAACCAAGCGATGGTTCCAATGATGATAAGGCTGGCGATTTCCATGGGACCTATTAAAAACGTTGAAAGATTGACATTATGAACGATTATGCCGGATTTTTGATCGATATGTACTGATTAATCGCTATAGTGTTGGAAGCTCTTATAGGTGCCAAGATCGCGACAAAACGATTCGTTTCAGTGCGAACTATCCGTAATTCGGATAAAATCCTCATCAATTCAGCCAACACAAGAGAATCAAGCATGAAAATAGGCATCGTAGGCGCTGCCGGGCGCATGGGACAAACACTCATCAAGGCTTGCCTTGAAACCGAGGGCGTGGAACTCGCCGCCGCCATCGAACACCCGAACAGCCCTGCTGTGGGCAAGGACGCTGGCGAAGTCGCCGGACTTCCTCGTTGCGGTTTGACGGTGACGGCTGACCTGTCACAAATCATTGGATCGGTCGATGCCTTAATTGACTTTACCCGCCCCGAAGCCACTTTGGCAAACCTTGATTTATGCCGACAGCATGGCAAGCATCTGATTATCGGCACGACAGGCTTCACCGCTGAACAGTGCAGCGTGATCGAACAAGCCGCCAAAGAGAGTGCCGTGGTGATAGCCCCAAATTTCAGCGTGGGCGTGAACCTGACCTTGAAGATTTTGGAAATGGCAGCACGGGTCATGGGCGAATACACCGACATTGAAATCATCGAAGCCCATCATCGCCATAAGGTGGATGCCCCCTCCGGTACGGCTCTACGCATGGGTGAAGTGGTGGCTAAGACCTTGGGCCGTGAGTTGAAGGATTGCGCAGTCTATGGACGGGAAGGCATCACCGAGCCGCGTGACCGCAAGACGATAGGCTTCTCCACCATCCGTGCCGGCGACATCGTCGGCGAGCATACCGTCATGTTTGCCGACGAAGGCGAGCGGGTGGAAATCACTCACAAAGCTTCCAGCCGGATGACCTTTGCCAAAGGCGCTGTCCGCGCCGCGTTGTGGTTGGCTGACAAACGCAATGGATTGTTTGATATGCAAGATGTGCTGGGGTTGAAGGATTGAAACCGTGCTAGGGCGGAGAAGGGCTTAATTTGATCGTTCCCACGCTCCAGCGTCACTGCCATTAAGTTAAGCAAAAAACCGCCAGATTTGCGATGATTATACGATTTTGAGTCAACAATGGATAAAAAGAGCAGGCGTTGGAAACCAGTCGGACACTCATTTTGGGCAGTGCGTTC
>CAIOOA010000188.1 GCA_903859815.1 uncultured Methylococcaceae bacterium
ATCCCAGCCGGTATGACGGCATTTCTGGCTCGGCAGGACTTATGTATAACGAAGAGCGCGGAGGGTGGGAACCATCAAGATTTTCTCCATTGAATGGGTTGTTACGCCGTTTCTTTGGCATCTGACCTACCGCATCGGCTTCCACAAAATTTAGCTTTCCTCTTGCGCTTCAGCCATCAGTTGCTTGAGTTTGGCAAGCGCCACCTCAACCGTCCGCCCGTGCGTGGCAATGGACTCAAGAACTTCCTCGGTCGTCCGATTGTCCCGCTCGACGCGGGCGCGTGGGTTTACCGCCTTCAAGTCGTAACTTGCCGCGTCGATGGCATCGGCCTTGGACTGGGCTTCGCGTCCTGCCCTTTCGACGGCATCAAGGCTTAGGCGGCATTTGGCGATTGCCCCCTCGGTTGCCTTGGCCTTTTTCAGCTTCGCAAGTTCCTCTTTTAGCGACACTGCCTCGATTTTTCGCTTCTCAACGTCTTCCAGATACGGGTCCATGTCCTCGTGGGCTTTGGCGCGTCGGGCGGAAAAATCGACTGTCCAAGAAAAATCGCTTTCCCCTTGGGGTGTGCCGCGTTGCGCCAGCAGTTTGGCAAAACTAGGGAAAGGCGTGTCCGTGTTGCCCTCAAGTTCGCGCCAATCCATCACCAGCGAAGCCGGCAAAGCTGTATCGTCCAGAATCTCGCCATTCGGGCCCCAACCGAAATGGGCCAAGGTCATTGGCGATTTTTTGCCCATTTTGACTTGGGAAAGGTCGTAGTACCAAATCCGCTCGGTCTTTTTACCTTTGGTGAAAAACAGCAAATTGGTTTTCACACCCGCGCCAGCGGTGGAAAACACCCCGCCCGGTAGACTGACAATGCACCACAACTCGCATTCATCCAGTAGTTTACGCTTGGTTTCGACGAAAGCACTCTCGTTAGTGCGAAACAGCAAGCCTTCGTCCAATACCACCGCACAGCGTCCGCCCGGTTTGCCGTCAAAGGCCGGTTTCAAGTCAGCCACGATATGCTGTAAGAACAGCACTTGGGTTGAACCCGTCTCGAAAGCGTAATTTTTCTGCGCGGCCTTGCCTTCTTTACCGCCAAAGGGCGGATTGGTCAGGATTACGTCAAAGGTGCTTGGCGCATCCTCGAACAAACCGGCGTAAGTCGGCGTATCGGTCAGCGTGTTGCCGTGCCATAGGTTCGGCTGGTCGATGCCATGCAAGATCAGGTTGGCAAGGGCAATGGGGAAAACAAGGTTTTCCTTTTCCTTGCCAAAAAAGGTCTGGTGTTTCAGTGCTTCATAGTCCGTTGCTGCGGCATTGGTGGCATCCAGCTTCTTTTCCATCAGTTCATAGGCTTGCGCCAAAAACCCGCCCGTGCCACAACATGGGTCATAAACCGTTTCCCCCGGTTCCGGGTTGATTGTCCGCACCATCGCCCTAATGACCTCGCGGGGCGTGAAAAACTGCCCGCCATCCGAGTTTTTCTCACCCATTTTCAGCAACAAATCCTCATAGACTTGGGACAGGGTGAAAAAATGGGTGTCGTCGATATGGCCGATGCTGATTTGGTGAATTAAATCAAGGATGTTGCCGAAATCAGTTTCTGAATCCACCCGCACCCGCTCCACAGCGGTCATGATGCGGGCAATGACACGCTGTTTCGGTGAGGCTGCCATATTGGGTAAGCCCGATGCGGTCATGTCCAGCTTATGCAAATAAGGCAATAACTCTTGGTTGATAAACGTAAAATAATTACCGATCTTGGTTTTCAGTTCCTCCCGTTTCCAACCGATCCGCTTGCCTTCGGGTGTGAAGGCTTCGGCCTTTTCATCATAAGGCGCGGCCCAATCCTGCCAGCGGTAAGGTTCACGCAAAGCGGGAAGATAAGGCTTACCCAACACTTTCGCCGTTTCCCCGTCGCGCTCCTCTTGCGCATCCAAGATGCGGAGAAACAAAATCCATGTAAGTTCAGGCACATATTGCAAGGCACTCGCACAATTGGAGCGGCGCATGATGTCGCAAATGGATTTGACGAAAGCTTTAAGGGATTGAGTGGAGGCGATTGCTCTAGGGGTTTTGCCCTTGGCGGGTCGTTTGACTTTTTCGGGTTTGAGCATCTTTAGGTATTTTTCCTTTCGAGCTTTTTCTTAGTGTTTTCGATCTGCTTGATGCTGACTTCGGGGGTTGGTAGGTCTTCCGGCATCTCGCCGCCAAGCTCTTGGATGGTTTGGCGCACTTTCTTGCCTACTTCATTGTGCGTTTGGTTGGCTTGCTGCTTGCCGTGTACATGGTCGCGTTTCAGTTTTTCCTCGGTCTGCGTGGCACGGAATAGGTTGGCGGCTAGTTCCGTGCTGCCCATGTGGTCGAGTATTTTATGGCTTTTCTTCAAGCCCTTGCGAGCATGGATGTCCTTAGCCGTAAGACCACCATATAAGCCACGATAGCCATGATCTTGAAAAATGGCGTAATCCAGCGGTGTTTCCACTCCCGCTTGTTGCGCGGCGGCGGCTAGGTGCTTATTGTGTTCCGCCAATTCATTGCGGATGGCTAGGCGTTTCTCGTCTTCGGAAAGTCGGGCAAATTTTTCATCATCCGCCAGTTCTTGCCGCCGCGTCTGCATGGCAAAATAGGTCTGTCCATTGGCGATGACTGGTTTGGAAGGGTCGCCATTTTGTACGATCAAATAGCAAGCGTACCGGGACAGGCGAACATCTGATATTTCCCTTTTCGCACCAGAACCAATTTCGACCATTGTGAGGACATCCTCAAAATGGTTTTCCACTGACTGACCGCTGTTTTGACATGCTTCCTTGGCTCGCTCCAACACAGGCAAGAAATGGCGGTACTGAGAATATTCCAATACTACAGCAAGCTGTCTGGCGTTCCAAAACTCGTTACCCTCTCCGTCTTGCTGGCGGATGCCCTCAAACGTGGCATGGTGGCGTTCTGCGATGATTTTGCTAGTCAAGAAACTTCTCTTATAGATTTGACGATTACCGAGAGGGATTGAGTGAAAGCAATGGCAAGGGGTTTTTTGGTCATTGGTTTTTGGATTTTTTCAGGGTAGCAATCGGCAAAAACAGGCATAAAGGGTTATCCAGCGATGACATAAAGCCCAATCGCTGATAAAACGCCTTGGCTTGGTCATGCTTGGCATCCACAACCACCGCATACAGCCCTACGCGCTCAGAAAACTCCACAGCCAAATGCAAGGCAAAAGCGAGCAAATCCCGCCCGATGCCTTGCCCTTGGCTACGCAAATCTACTGCCAAGCGAGCAATACGCAGAATAGGTGCGGGGTAGCGGGGCAGTTTGAGCGATGCTGGCAATTGTTCCGTTGCAACTTGACCCGCGCTTATCGTTACAAAACCCAGCACATGAATTCCATCATCCGCCAAGGCCACATAAGTTTTGCCAAAGCCCTTGCGTTGCTGTTGCCCTGCCAAGTTTTGCAGGAAATCATTTAATGCGGGTTCGCCACAGTCAAACGGTTTGCGGGAATGGTGGGAAGCCAGCAATTCGATGCGCATCAACGCCGAGCCATAAGTTCACGCAATGCATCGTTAGGTTCCTGCGGGGTTTCGCAAGCAGATACAAAAGCCTCAAAAGCCTGTTGCGACATTAGCAGAGTGTCATTATCGGAAACCACGCGGCGAGCCGCCTCATAAGCGTGTTGCAACATGAAGGATGAAACCGTAGTTCCCATCAATGCGGCGGCACGTTCAATCATCAGCTTTGCTTCCGGGCTGGTGCGTAAGTTGATGCGGGCAGAGTCGGTTGTGGGCATGGCAAGGCTCCAAAGGGTTGTTTGTTTTATTGTACGTCATTCTGACGCATCAAAGTAGAATGGGGTTCCTCTGGTTCCCACGCTCCAGCGTCACTGCCATTAAGTTAAGCAAAAAACCGCCAGATTTGCGATGATTATACGATTTTGAGTCAACAATGGATAAAAAGAGCAGGCGTTGGAAACCAGTCGGACACTCATTTTGGGCAGTGCGTTC
>CAIOOA010000189.1 GCA_903859815.1 uncultured Methylococcaceae bacterium
CACGTCCCTGTGACTGGATGCATTCGGAACATCCCTGTCCCGAACCCTACGGGCGGCGGAGCCGTGCAAATCGGCTGTCCTGCCGATTTGTCCTGCTTCCCGGCAGGAATGACGGGTTACGTGTCAACTCTTTACCTCATAATGAGAATTGCTGAACAATCCAGCTTGGCCTGTCAAAGCAAGCTTTGACGCTCCAAACGAACCTCTCGCTTATCCCCAAAATCCGTGACGGCAAGGCAATGACTGACGATGGGACTTGACTCATCAATTAGGCATTGGACAATTTCATCCTGCAACAGGCGATCAGCCTTGGTGACCCGCTGATGGTGGCGAAGGTGTTCCACCCAGGAATCAAATAAAAAGGTTTCCACGTAACAATGGCTATCAGCGGCATCTTGAAACAACTGCCAATAGAATGCGCCATCTCTGCGACGTGTCACTCTCAACCGGGACATCAGGCGCAGAAACTCGGATAAATGGCGAGGGTCCACAAGGTAGGTCAGCGTCACCAAAGCCGGACCCCGATCCAGTTCTGGCTCTTGGTCCACCACTGGCGACGGCCAATGCAAAGAGGGGGTGAGGTCAACCCCTTCCATCTGTATCAGCTTGATCCGCCAAGTGAATAGCACACTAAACGCCAAGCCGACTGCCGACACTTGCAAAGCGACAGCCAACGAGTAATGTGTCGCAATTTGACCCCAAATCAATGCGCCGCAGGCCATTCCGCCCATGAACATGACCATGACCATGGACAATCCACGGGCGCGCACCCAAGTAGGTAATGCCGTTTGCGCTGCGCCTTGTAAGGTGGACATCACCCCAAGCCAAGCCATTCCAGCCACAAATGTCGTAGCATAAAACCAAAGCAACGTAGGCGCTAAAGCCATCAATGCAAGGGTTGCCGCATAGAGTGTCATGCAGACTTTTTTTAAAAGATCGGTGCTCATCCGCTGACGCAAGCTAGGGAGAATGAATACGCTGATGATCGCGCCCAATCCAACTGAAGCCAGCGCCATTCCATAATCGCCGGGTCCGCCATGAAACTCAAGCCTGACCAAGATAGGCAATAAAGCCCAACTGGCACTGCCGAAAATAAAGAAAGTGCCAGCCCTAATCATGATGGCAAGCATCGGTTGGGAATGCCGCACATAGCGATAACCGTTGCGAATGGCTCCCAGCATCCGTTCGGCAGGCAACTCGCTGGTTTTGGTCGGGTTTTTCCAGCGAAACAACACCACAAGAACGCCAATAAATGACAAGGCGTTGAATAAAAACACCATGCCGGGTGACGTGACTGCCATGATATAGCCAGCCAAAGCGGGTCCTACGGCCTTGGAAACATTCATCGCCAAACCATTTAGGGTGACTGCGGCATGTAATTCATTTTTGCCGACCAAATCCGGCAACATCGCGGACCAAGCGGGCATCGAGAACGCCGCACCAATGCCCAAACAGAGGGTCAGAACCAGCAATCCTGAAGCACTAATCAAACCTAACAAAGTCAGCACACTTAGCACAGTTGCGGTCAGCAGCATCCACGCTTGGGCCACTAGCAACAAATACCGACGGTCCACGATGTCAGCGAGCGCACCCGCTGGCAAGGCCAATAACATCATCGGAAACATCGTGGCAGCCTGCACCAAGGCGACCAGCATTGGAGAAGTCGACAAGCTGGTCATCAACCAGCCAGCCCCAACATCCTGCATCCAAGTTCCTATATTTGAGACCAATTCCACAATCCAAATGGCTCGAAATACAGGATGGGCAAGGGGGGCAAAAGCACTTTGTTCTTTGTTGACCACAGAGGGTTTTATTGACATTTGGATTCAACGGTAAATTGATTTTTCATCAAGCAAATTCGATTGTTAATGCATTTTCAATAGGGTAAAGTTCTATTGAAGTCTCCTATAGTCCTAACCATTTTAATCCAGATGAACCTTCTGCCAACATCGAAATTCTTAATTGTAAATGATTAATGGGCATTTTTTGTCGCAATAGATGCCATACCGATTGAATGTAACGCAAACCTACAACTTATCGGCCTGAGTTTTAACAATTTCACGGACTCACTCCTACAACAAGTGCGTGCTTAGGATAAAATAACCGCATAGCCTGAAAAGCCTACAAACCCATGTTAGTAGGAGCGTCAAAGCTTGCTTTGACTTGAGAAGGAACAAACATTAAACGACAATGACTGGCCTGAATAAACTTTTTAATAATTAGGTATGAATACTATGCAATGGGAAACCGTCATCGGGCTTGAAGTCCACGCCCAACTCGCCACCCAATCTAAAATCTTTTCTGCAGCGGCCACTGCCTATGGGGCTGAGCCGAATACCCAAGCCTGTACGATAGACTTAGGGATGCCCGGAGTCTTGCCCGTGCTAAATGCCGAGGCCGTGCGCATGGCAGTCAAATTTGGCTTGGCCATCAATGCGCATATCGCGCCTAAATCGGTATTTGCGCGGAAAAATTATTTTTATCCCGACTTGCCCAAAGGCTATCAAATAAGCCAATACGACTTGCCCGTCGTTGGCAATGGCAAACTGGACATCTTGGTAGACGGCAATGTGATGACCATTGGCATTACTCGCGCCCATTTGGAAGAAGATGCCGGCAAATCGCTGCACGAAGACTTTCACGGACTATCCGGCATAGACCTGAACCGGGCTGGAACCCCATTGCTGGAAATCGTTTCCGAACCTGACATGCGCTCGGCCAAAGAAGCCGTGGCCTATCTGAAGAAACTCCATTCCCTAGTGCGCTATTTGGAAATCTGCGACGGCAATATGCAAGAAGGCTCGTTCCGCTGTGATGCCAATGTCTCCGTGCGTCCCAAGGGCCAAAAAGAATTCGGCACCCGTGCCGAAATCAAAAATTTAAACTCCTTCCGCTTTGTCGAAAAAGCCATCAACTTTGAAGTGGAACGGCAGATTGAATTGATCGAAAACGGCGGCAAAATCGTACAGGAAACCCGGCTTTATGATTCGGTCAAGGATGAAACCCGCTCAATGCGCAGCAAAGAAGAAGCCAACGATTACCGTTATTTCCCAGACCCTGATTTATTGCCGCTGGAAATCACGGATGCATTCGCCAATGAAGTTCGCAAAACCTTGCCTGAACTGCCCGATGCCAAGCGCGACCGCTTCAAAACTCAATATGGTTTGGGTGATTATGATGCAGCCGTGTTGACCGCCACTCGCGAATTGGCCGATTTTTTTGAAGCCGTCACGGCAGAAGCAGGCGGGGATGCCAAATTAAGTGCCAACTGGGTCATGGGGGATTTTTCAGCGGCCCTCAACAAGGCTGGATTGGAAATCGATCAAAGCCCCGTCGAAGCCACTCGCCTAGCCGGTTTAATCCGCCGCATTGCCGATGACACCATCTCTGGCAAAATTGCCAAACAGGTTTTTGAGGCATTATGGGAAAGCCAAGACACGGCTGATGAAATCATCGAAAAGCAAGGGCTGAAACAAATTACGGACACCTCCGCCATTGAAGCCATCATTGACCAGATCATCGCCGACAATCCCACTCAATTAGAGCAATACCGCTCCGGCAAGGATAAATTGTTTGGCTTTTTCGTCGGTCAAGCCATGAAAGCCACGCAAGGTAAAGCCAACCCGCAACAGTTGAATGATTTGTTGAAAGCAAAATTGAACGCTTAGTTCCTAAAAATTTAAGCTCGCATAAGGCGCATCGATCGATAATTTCGATAGATGCGCCCCATTTCTAAATTCAACCCTTAGCTTCACAAAATTGAATCGACTTAAAGATTTTCAGGAATGCCTAAAGATTTGGCATCACAAAATCGCACTACGAGTTTGATTTTGGGAAATCAAGCTTAAAATCTATTGTTCAAGCTTGATTTGAAATTTTAAGGCTTGATTTCTGAGTTTGAAGCTTGTTTTTTTCGATTTCAAGCTTAATTTGGAAATTTCAAGCTTGATTTCTGATTTTTAAGCTTGTTTTTCTAATCTGAGGCTTGATTTTTTTAATTTCAGGCTTTTTTCGGCGATTTCAAGCTTGCTTTTTGCAATTCAAGCTTAAATTTCGGATTTGAGGCTTGTTTTTGCGATTTCAAAACTGAAAGCGTCACGCGGCAGACTGTACCGGCCTAAAGGATAGGCGAATATCCACCTCATCCCAAGGCACAAACACCTTGCCGTCATCGTTTTTGGAAATCAACTCATGCGACATCAAGGCTTCAATATCTTTGTTAACATTGCTGTCATCGCGTCCCAAGGTTTTTGCCAAAACCTGTGCGGATAACGCCCCGGATTGCTGTAATACTTCCAATAGTTGTAAACGCTGCGGGGTCAATTCACTGAACATCCGTTCAACTGAATGGAATCCGATATGATAATCCGCATCGGCAACCGCCAACCCGGCATCCGCTTGCCTCGCTATCTCTAGGGCAGACTGAGCGTATTCTCCCCTTCGCACGATTTCAATGATGGCTTTCATCGCTTCATCCTCTTTACGTCATTCAAAAAATCTAAAATTAATTGCTCCAGCGACACATAGGGATAGGCTTCCTCTCTGTCTCCATAATGCCGATGGTCCCCCTTGCCATCTTCGTTATCGTAGCGCACAAGGCATTTTCCCTTACGTCCGCAATATAACCGATATTTAAAGGTATGGGCGCTTCCCTTAAGTGGTTGCTGAACATGCCAAACCACCATCTGGACTATAACCCCATCGTCTCCTAGTTCTTTACTATTGATGATGTTTTGGGCTTTCACAAGTTCATTACCAGTGGATGTTTTTTGCGAGTAGCTCGGACGGAACAAAGTGGAATGCGGGGATTCGCGCCACCGCTTTTCCAGATTGCGCTTTGATTCTTCCAAGTTTGCTAATGTGGCAATCCCTCATCTATCGGATAATGAATACTTTCATAGTCGGCAATGAAGTGCCCAAGAAGCGTGACTAGGCTTGCCAATGGATGGTTTTCATCGGCTCCACCGGCATCAAGGAGATCATTCAATACCTGAATGGCGTGATCGTATTCAGCTTCATTATGTATAGAATACAATGGAATTGAATGGCAAATTTCCTGATAGTGATGGACAATGTTTTCACTCATTGGTCTGCGTTAATTAAGGTTTCAAAAGCAAGCGATTACCAAATAACACGAATATCATATTGCGAGAAATACTCGTCTCTACTTACTAGAAACATGTTTTCATGCATCGCTTGTGCGATCAATAATCTATCAAAAGGGTCTCTATGATAAAACGGGAGTTTGCCTACTAATACCGTGTGCTCTATCATTATTGGAAAAATCTCAATGCCATTTTCAAATAGCAGAAATTTTAAATTTGTTAGAGACGTTTTCGTTTGAAGTTTACCTAAACTGGTTTTAATCGCAATGTCCCAAAATGTTGCGATGCTGGCATAATTGGTGTTGCTAGGATTTTCAATGACCGATCTTGCTGCCTGGCTTAAGCGATCATCGCCTTCCAGAAACCAAATTAAAGCATGGGTGTCCAGCAACAGGTTCACGACATATATTCCTCAAAATCTTCCAATGGAGCATCAAAATCATCTGCCATTTTAAAAGTGCCTTTGGCGCAGCCAAATTTTGGGATTTTTTTTAAGGCTTCGGTAGGTTTAGCGTTCTGCTTAGTCAACAGATATTCCAAATAAAACAAGAGTTCTTGTTTAAGTGGCTCTGAATTCAATTGCTGAATTTTGGAGGCAATGAGTTGTTCGTTCATCTTTACTTACCACCTTGCTGGTTTCTTTGATACTTTGGACAGCCATAAAGTCATTTAGTCTCCCATAAGTTTATACGACATTATTCCATTATGAAACGATGCGCCTTTGCGTCGTTGCGTGAGACTTCTTTTGGCTTGGCTTTCCATTTGACTTAGCTTCTTGAATGAAGCTGTTTAGCCTCACGCAAAGGCGCAACGACGCAAGGTTAAGAGAAAAGCCAAAGCGAATAACCTTTAGTGCAGAATACTTTCTCGGTATCTCGTACCTTGCCGGGCTAGTTACATTGCAGGGTTTCGCTTGACTATCAATAGCCTCCACCCATAACTTGGCTACCTAGTATTTTTCTATCCTGCCCAACACACAACGGAGACGTTATTGCCTCTTACTGCGATGACTTAGGGCTTTCAGAATCATTTATTTCTTTTAATGCTTGTAGTGCCGTTTCTGCCACATACTCATGATTATCTTTTAGTTTTTCCTTAATCGACGGTATCGCTTCTTTAGCTTTTAATTGACCTAGCGCACGGATCGCCGCAAGACGGACATAAAAAATCTTTTTTTTGCTATCTCGAACATGTCTAAGCCTAATGCACTCTCTACTATGGACATCATTGTCAGTGTCATCTAGGCGTTCAATAATTTTTGGTATGGCTTGCTTTGCTTGAAATTTGACTAAGGCTTCTATTGCTTCATAGCGTACATCGTGTTGCTCATCTTCAAGACGATTAATAATTTGAGGAATTGCTTTTGATGCATTTAGGTGTCCAAGTGCTTTTATCGCGGTTTCACGGACACAGCTATTTTTATCATTTAATCGGTTTGTGATTTCGAGGATTGCCTCGGTCGCTTGAAATTTCATTAAGGTTTCTATTGCTTCTTCTCGTACATAGTCGTCTGTGTCTCTTAAATTTTCAATGATTCTAGGTATTGCCTCTCTTGCTTCCAATTCTCTTAGTGCTTTTATTGCTCTTCCCCTCGTAGTAACATCATTTGCGGTTAAATATAAAATTATTTTCGGGATTGCCTCTTTAGCATCTAAGCTTCCGAGTAATTCTATGCTCTGCTCTTGTGCTAAACTTTTGTTGTCTAATCGATTTATAATCGCAGGAATAGCCGATTTTGTTAGCTCAAAATAGGTGAGCAAATGTAAAGCATCATCACGTATAAAGAAATTTTCATCCACTAATAGTTCAATTAGGCCAAGAATCATTTCTTCATCAGGAATCGTCTCTTCATTAAGTATAGATTTAGATAACTTATTTATTGCCTCGTTACACACTCCATATTCGCGATTGCTCAGGCACTTCTTAAATAATAATCGATTGTTTTGAATATTATTATTTCTAATATAATCTTGCTCTATGTGATCCGCTAGAATTTTCTCATCAAGTTGATTACCCTTCTGCGATTGTTGCATATACAAATAAATACTCGATAAAATTGTAAAAATAATTAATAATATCAAGTAGTTTATATTTTCTTTAATATTTCCCTTAATTAGCTCCTTTTTAAATTTAAAAGATGCTAGCCGAAAAAAACGAACAATGCTTTTATAAATCATATAGGTTAAACTATTTGTATTTGGTCTTTTGAAATGTGAGAAGGGAGTACAAGCTTAATCTAAATGAAGAGTTTCGGCATCTCTGCCTCTACCCACTCTACCAGTATTAAACCTTCGCCGCCGCCACTCCATCCTTCAGGGCTTGTTGATAGTGTCATAACGGTTCGGGTCGCTGTTCATGGCTTGACCGAACACGGCGGAACTGGCGACGAAAGAGTCCATATCTGCTTCGCGCACTTCGCGGACGGTCTTTTGGTCATCGACCTCGTAAATTTCATAGCAACTATTCTAGAAGAAATTAGTAGAATCTAGGTATTGACCTATTATAGCCAATTTAATAATGAAATCGACAAGAAATAATCTTAATCATGTCATTATCAATCTCATAAACCAAACGATGTTCACCATCAATGCGTCTTGACCAACAACCTTGCAGAGAATGTTTCAAGGGTTCTGGCTTGCCTAATCCAGCGAACGGTGAGCGTTTCACGTCTCTGATAAGTTGATTTATCTTCCTTAGAATTGATTTGTTGGTTTCTTGCCAATAGACATATTCTTCCCACGCTTCATCCGTAAAGAGCAGATTCATTCTTCGATCAATTCCCGATGCGTTAAATTCCCGCTACGGGCGGATGCCAAAGACCGCAGCAATCTCTCCGCATTGGCGGGAGTCGATAGCAGATATTGGGTTTCTTGCCAAGCATTGAAGTCTTCCAGTGACATCACCACCACATGGTTATGATCGGCCCGATTGATAATATAAGGTTCATGATCTTGGCAGATTTTTTCACATAAACTGTCAAACTGTTTTTGGACATCTTCAAATAATACGCTTTGCATAATAGCCTCTCGGATAGTTCGCAAGTTATGTTTTTTCGCTTTTGAAAGCGATATTTATCATTCTTATCGGTTCTTTGGGAATTCGCATGGTGACCAGCAGCAGGCTGCACACATGCCATTGTTTTTAAATGCGTAGCCACTTTCCAAGAGCCGTTTACCATGCGAATTCCCAATGAGCCTTCTTATCATGAATCGGGTTCCCACGCAGGAGCAAATACCATTAAGTAAGCCGTCATACCGGCATGGATGCCGGTATCCAGGCCATGGAAGGTAACTTGTCGTTTGCGTTAAGCATTGCGACAAGTTCCAGTTTGCCATCCATGGACGCTGGATTTCGGCATCCCTGCCGAAATGACGGGCTTCCTGCATTTGTGCATAACAATGAACGCCGGAGCGTGGGAACCAGATAAAGCAGATACTTTAAACCTTCGCCGCCGCCAATTCGTCCCTCAAGGCTTTGATGATGGTGTCATAGTGGTTCGGATCAGTGGCTTTGGCTTGACCAAACACGGCGGAACCGGCGACGAAAGTGTCCACGCCGGCTTCACGCACTTCGCGAATGTTTTTCGGGCCTACGCCACCGTCAATTTCGAGGCGAATGTTGCGGCCTGAATCTGTAATACGGGCGGCAACTTCACGCGCCGTGTCCAACACCTAAGGAATGAAGGACTGGCCGCCGAAGCCGGGGTTGACCGACATCAACAGGATCATGTCAACCTTGTCCATGACATAATCCAGATAGCTCAACGGGGTCGCAGGGTTAAACACCAAACCACATTGGCAGCCATTGTCTTTAACCAGTTGCAAGCTACGGTCAATGTGTTCTGAAGCCTCCGGGTGGAAGGTGATGATGGACGCACCGGCCTTGGCGAAATCAGGGATGATGCGGTCCACCGGCTTGACCATCAAATGCACGTCGATGGGCGCGGTGACGCCATGTTTGCGCAGGGCTTCGCAAACCAACGGGCCGATGGTCAGGTTGGGGACGTAATGGTTGTCCATCACGTCGAAGTGTACGATGTCCGCACCGGCTTTCAGCACATTTTGGACTTCTTCGCCTAGGCGGGCAAAATCAGCGGATAAAATCGAAGGGGCAATCCAATTCTCGTTCATTTTAGGGACTCTTTATTGTTAAGATGGAAAAAATTCGGCATACGTTGAATGTCGCGCATGTCTTGATGATGGGGGGACGGCGTTTTGTTGATCAAAGCCGCACTTTGTCCAACCCTCTAACCGCATATTTTCACACTTGGCTTAAGGGGGGGCAAGTTTTGACTTGTCTGCAAAGGATTTTCTTGCCAAGATGTTCATAGATTTGCTGTTTTGCCCTGTTTTAAGAGGTCTTCCATGTCTGCCTTGCCTAAATCCATTCCCGATTTATATGCCGAGCTTTGCGCTTTGCCTGAACATGTGACGGGTGAAATTATTGGGGGTCGGTTATATACCCAGCCACGCCCTGCTGGGCCACACTCCATCTCCTCATCAACATTAGGCGGTGAGCTTTACGGACCTTATCAGCGCGGATCGGGAGGACCAGGAGGTTGGTGGATTATTGACGAGCCTGAAATCCACTTTTCCCACGATGAAGAAGTGTGTGTGCCGGATATTGCCGGTTGGCGCAAGGAACGGATGCCTAAAATTCCTAGGGGTCATCGTTTTAAAATCGTCCCCGATTGGATCTGTGAGGTGTTATCGCCCTCCACTGCCAAGAAGGATCGGGTTATCAAAATGCCGGTTTATGCGCAATATGGCGTGGCTTATCTTTGGCTACTTGACCCTTTGGAAAGAACTTTGGAAGCTTTCGAGTTGCGTGAGGGCTGCTGGACAGTGATTGGCTTGTTTCAAGATGATGCAAAAGTAAACATAGCGCCCTTTGAAGAATTGGAGTTGAGCTTAGGCGATTTATGGGCAGAGGTGGAGGAAGAAGAATAATGACTAATCGACAAGATACAAAAGATACAACACTTATTGATACACTTAAACCGGCACTTATAATTTTAATATTTTCTATTCTATTTGGCTCAATAATTCCAATTTATATTGCATATACTTATAAAATTCCAATATTCAATTTTACATTTCATAACAAAGTATTCCTAAATGAAGATTTAAAATGTACTTTTTGTTTGTTGGCAGAGGAAGGAAAAATTCACTTAACACAGGAACAGTCAAAATGGAAAACAGAGAACTGTTTGCCATTATATAGTATCAATGGCAATAGCTCTTGCATAAAAGATGATGCAACGGAATCCAAAAAAATCCATTTCCGCCCCGCAGTTTCCTCCCCTTATTTATGGTATGTTTGGCTTATGGGTTATTTTAGCTTATCGTCGCTTCTCTGGTTACTCCCACGGTGGTCTCCATATAAGTTTAAAATAAAACATGAAGGAAGTATTCAAAAGGGAAATATTCCCAAAATTAAAAATATTAAAGATTATAATCCACTAAATTACTTAAAATATTGCTTAGTGCTTTGGTTTTTTTGTCGATTGATCAATCTTTATAGAAACGCAAGCTATTATTTACATACTTATGGACTAGATGATAGAAGAGTTTTATTTGCATTTACCAATTCAGATTTTTGCTTACCTTGTTTTGTTATGTTGGAAATAAATTGGATAATTTATTTATTTATTTTAGTTATGATTTGGTATCAGTGGAGTGCTTATTTAAAATCACATATCAATTATTTAATAAAAAACCAGAATAATAACACTAAAATATTAGAATATGCGCTAGATCATGTTAATATGGATTGTTTATCTAAGCTATTTCTAGAATGGCAAGTAGCATCGATCATGCTCGCGATGGCGTTTATCCCTTTCACTATGTATTATTATGGTTTGTTTAAATTAGATGATCAACGTTATTTTTTAGACGTAATTATAATACATTCACTTTGGGCATTTTCTTGGCTAATCATTAGCTTGCCGTTAGGATTTTCAGCCTATAAATGGCGTTTACGAAGGAGTCATGCTATATCCACATTAAGCACATATATAAGAAAAGGGCTCTCTTCCAACGACAACATTGATAGAGATCATCAAGGAGTCATTCAATCTTCAGTTGAAAGTTACTTAAAGCTAATGACTGATTTTCAGCCGATAAACTTTTGGAATATAATGACTTCCAGTATTATTGCGGCTATAGCATTCCTGTCACCAGTCATCAAAGATATATGGATGAAATAATACGACAATCTTGCTTTCCAAAATTATCTGGAAGCCTAATTGATTTCTATAACAATTATCACTAGATTCCGCCATGCATAATACTTCCAAAACCCTAGTCCTCATTGACGGTTCTTCTTTTCTGTATCGTGCCTTTCACGGTCTCCCACCATTGAGCAATTCTAAAGGCGAGCCCACCGGGGCCATCTTCGGTGTCGCCAATATGTTGCGCAAACTGCTGGCGGATTATGCCAATGCCCATATTGGCTTGGTGTTCGATGCGCCGGGCAAGACCTTTCGCGATGAAATGTATGAACATTACAAAGCCAACCGTCCTCCCATGCCGGATGATTTGAGGGCTCAAATCGAGCCATTGCATGAACTGGTCAAGGCGATGGGTTTCCCAGTGTTGATGGTGCAAGGCGTGGAAGCGGATGATGTCATTGGGACATTGGCCCTAAAAGGGCAGGAACAGGGTTTTGATGTCGTGATTTCGACGGGCGACAAGGACATGGCGCAATTGGTCAATGACAAAATCACCTTGGAAAACACCATGACCAACACACGCATGGATGCCGCCGGTGTGGTGGAAAAATTTGGCGTGCCGCCGGATCGCATCATCGACTTTCTCGCTTTGATGGGCGACTCGTCTGACAACATCCCCGGTGTGCCTAAATGCGGGCAGAAAACGGCGGCAAAATGGTTGACCGAATTTGGTTCCTTGGATGCATTAATGGAAAGGGCGGGGGAAGTGGGTGGCAAGATCGGCGAAAATCTGCGCAACAGCTTGCCAAACATCCCTTTGTCCCGCCAGCTTGCAACGATAAAATGCGATGTGGAATTGGATGTCACCCCCAATGATTTATTACCCAATCCGCCGGACCATGCCAAGATGGCCGAATTGTTCAAGCGGTTTGAGTTCCACGCTTGG
>CAIOOA010000190.1 GCA_903859815.1 uncultured Methylococcaceae bacterium
CGGCGCGGACAACCCCGCGCAGGCACAACCCGGACTCAAGGCCCAATACAACACCGCGAAAGCGAACAAGGCGGCGATGACGGCAGCCTTGCGTTCCGCGCAGAGCAACGGGCGGGCCTTGGCGATGGCTTGCATCGGCACGTTGAAGCCCAGGCTGGGCAACAAGTGGAGCGCGGCTTGGTAGGAAGCGGGCTTCGCCTCCAGTTCCTTGCAAGTGCCGGCCAATCCGGTGTTCGTGCTGCAACATTTGCATTCGTTTTATCTGGCCCACGCCGATTACGAGGTCAAAGAGCTGACCCCGGACATCTCCTGCACGGCTTTAGTTTGTGCCGGGGCGGTGAAAACCATCGCCGATGCGCAAGTCGCCAGCAATCGGAGCAATTTCGACACAGGCGAAGCGCGGAACCGGCTCGAACAGGGTGTCAAAGCTGCAAGGATGCGCTTGTCCGGCTTGCGCGAGGAGCTTGCGCGTTTGATTGCCGACGACGACCACCGCTGGTATGCCTTCGGCTTTGACCGCCCGTCGCATGTCGGCAGTCCGGAGACACCGGACAATGTCGTGGTCACACCCGGTGCGGCGGGCAGCGGCCTATTGTTTGTCGATTGGGACGATGCCCGCCGCGCCGACAGTTACCGGCTCCGCGCCATGGATGCCGACGGCAAAGTATTGGCCGAAGTGATGCCGCAGGACAGCGAGGCGAAGCTGACCGGCTTGCCGACCGGGGCCACGGTGGCGTTGACCGTGACTGCGCGCAATGCGGCGGGGGAAAGCCCCGCCAGCGAGTTGGTTGAGGTGGAAGTGCCGTAGGTAGTCAAGGAGTTAATTCTGCTGGTTCCCACGCTCCTGCGTCACTGCCATTAAGTTAAGCCAAAATTGGAGTGCAAGATTTATCTTGCATAGGGCGCAAACTCTTGAAAATACATGCAAGATAAATCTTGCACTCCAACGCTGGCAAACGGGAAATCCTTAACTTAATGGAAGTGACGCTCCTGCGTGGGAACCAATCTGGGCCGTTTCACGGGTCCGGCGGCGCAGGAGCGTCGCTGTCTGCATTTCCACGTTGGAGCGTGGGAACGATGGAACCAGCTTGACAAAAAAAATGATTGGGCTAGTATGGAAAAGTTTTTTTGCCGACATTTTTGTCGAGCAAAGGGTATTTTTAGCCTAAGCAAAAAATCTTATGAAGATAAGATGCATCCGTCAATTTCACCACGATCACGTATCTTAAGTTTTCAGCAAGAGTATCTGGCTAAGGCGGGAATGAATTGAGTCAATTACCTACCAAAATAATTAGGTTGGGTCACTTACCTATCCAAGCGAGGAAATAGCTATGAGTAAGAACATCGTCGTCTGTTGTGATGGCACCGGCAATGAATACGGCAACAATAATACCAATGTGGTTGACATGTACGAACCCGTTGTCCGCGACAAAGATCAAATTGCCTATTATGACCCCGGCGTGGGGACTTTCAGCATCTTCGGACGTGAGTTTGGAAAAAAACTCGGCATTATTTTGGGTCAAGGTTTTGGTTATGGCTTAACCGAGAATATAGAAGATGCCTATTCCTATCTGATGGATCATTATGAACCGGGTGATCAATTATTTTTGTTTGGGTTTAGTCGTGGTGCTTTCACGGTCAGGGCGCTCGCGGGCATGTTGCACAAAGTGGGTTTGTTACAAAAAGGCAGCAACAATCTAATCCCCTATGCCAGTGGTATTTACAATACCCGAGGCAATGGGCCTATTGCCGAAGGGTTTAAAAATACCTATTGTCATGAATGCAAACCTTATTACATCGGGGTTTGGGACACCGTAGGCTCGCTTGGTTTATGGTTAGGCAGGGAGTTTTTTGATGACCGTCTGAATCACGATGTCGTCAATGCCTACCATGCCATTGCCATCGACGAAAAGCGGAAAAAATTCCCGGTCAGCCTTTGGGATGAAACGGAGCTTGCCCCAGAGCAAAATGTGCATCAAGTCTGGTTTGCCGGTGTGCATTCGGATGTGGGCGGTTCCTACACGGAACGCGACTTATCCAATATTACGCTGATTTGGATGCTGGAGAATGCTGAGAAGCATGGCTTGCGGCTAAAGGAAGGATGGAAAGACAAGCTACAGTCCAATCCACTCGGCCCAATGCATGAATCGCGCACGGGATTGTGGCGTCTGTGGCCTTCTGTCATACGGAAAATCCCAGAAGGTGCGAAAATCCACAAGAGCGTATTAACCCGGACGCAGACTCTACCCGATTACACACCTCAACTGCCCACCCGCTATGAAGTGATTGAATGATGGATTGGGCTTTTTAGGTTGCTTTTCTAGTTCCCAAGCTCCATCTCTCATCGTAATACACAAATGCAGAAGGACCGTCATTTCGGCAGGGATGCCGAAATCCAGAGTCCAGGGATGGCAATCTGTGAGCTTTGGCAGCGTCTAATCAGGCATAGGCGTAACCATCAAGTTACCATCCATGGCCTGGATTTCGGCATCCCTGCCGAAATGACGAGGTTTTTCTTAACTTAATGGCAGTGAGTTGGAACTTGGGAACCCGCGCAATCACCGCTGCCGCTTGGAAGCTGGCGGCGGGGTTGAAGCTGGAAGCTTGTCGCAAAGCGCATGGGCTGGGGTCAAGATGGCTTTAATCTCCTCGCCTTGTGCAAATCCCAAGCCTTCCTCCATGGCTAGGCAAGCTTGATTGACATTTTCGCTGGCTTGCGCTAACAGAAATAAGATGTAAACCTGTCTATTACCAAACACACCCGGGGCTTGTTGGGCATAGGGTCTTAGTATATTAGCGGCTTTTTGCAAAGTAACCCGTGCCTGGGGTTTGTCTTGCCAGTGCAATTGGGCCTTTCCCAGCGCATACAAGGTGTTGGCTACATCCGGTTGAAACACGGGAGGATTGATTTTCGCCAATGACCGGCGTATATCCAGCGCCTCAAGATAAAGCTTTTCCGCCTCGCCGCGTCGATGGGTGTCGTCGCCGACCAAATTCGCCAGATTGTTAAGCGTCTGAGCCAATTCAAGTTGATACCCCTTCGGGTTGTCTTTTGCCAGTGCGCGGTAGATGTCCAGTGTCTCTTGGTACTGCTTTTCGGCCTCGGCGCGTCGTAGGGTGTCGTCGCCGACCAAATTCGCCAAATTTTTTAGAGTCTTTGCCACATCAGGCAAATACACCGCCGGGTTGTACTTCGCCAGTGACCGGCGTATGTTCAGCGCCTCTTGGTACAACTTTTCGGCCTCGCCGCTCCGCCGGGTGTCGTCGCTGACTAGATTCGCCAAATTGTTTAGCGTGGTTGCAACATCAGGTAAATACACCGCCGGGTTGTCTTTTGCAAGTGACCGACGTATGTCCAGCGCCTCAAGGTAAAGCTTTTCCGCCTCGCCTCGCCGCCGGTTATCGGCTTTAACCAAATTCGCCAGATTGTTCAGCGTGGTTGCGACATAGGGCAAGTACACCGTCGGATTGTCTTTCGCCTGTTTTCGGTAGATAACCAGCGCCTCATTAAACTGCATTTCTGCCTCGCCACGCCGTTGGGTGTCATATCTGATTAGATCGGCCAGATTGTTCAGCGTCATTGCCACACCAGACTGATAGACTGCTGGATTCTCTTTAGCCAGTGCGCGGTATATGCCCAGCGCTTCTTGGTACTGCTTTTCGGCCTCGCCGCGCCGCAGTGTGTCGGCTTGAACCAAATTCGCCAGATTGTTCAGCGTGATTGCGACATAAGGCAGATACACCGCTGGGTTGTCTTTTGCCAGTGCGCGGTATATGTCCAGCGCCTCAGTATATAGCTTTTCCGCCTCACCGCGTCGCCGGGTGTCGTCTGCGACCAAGATCGCCAGATTGTTCAACGTCATTGCCACATCAGGCAGATACACCGCCGGGTTGTCTTTCGCCAGTGACCGGAGTATGTCCAGCGCCTCTAGGTATTGCTTTTCGGCCTCGCCGCGCCGCCGGGTATCAGCTTTGACCAAAACCGCCAGATTGTTCAGCGTCATTGCCACATTAGGCAGAAACACCGCCGGATTGTCTTTTGCCAATGTCCGGAAGATATCCAATGCTTCCTGATACTGCATTTCGGCATCAGCGCGCCGCTGGGTATCGGCTTGGGCGAAATTCGCCAGATTGTTCAGCGACATTGCGACATCAGGCTGATACACCGCCGGATTGTCTTTTGCCAGTGCGCGGCGTATCTCCAGTGCCTCTTGGTACTGCTTTTCAGCCTCACCACGCCGTCGGGTGTCGTCATCGACCAGAATCGCCAGATTGTTCAGTACGGCTGCGACATAATGCATATACACCGCCGGATTGTCTTTTGCCAGTGTCCGGTAGATATCCAGCGCCTCTTGGTACTGCTTCTCGGCCTCGCCGCGCCGCTGGGAGTCGGATTGGATCAAGGTCGCCAGATTATTCAGCGCGACTGCGACATGAGAGAGATACTCCTTTGGATTGATTTTCGCCAGTGTACGGAAGATGTCCAGAGCCTCTTGGTACTGCTTCTCGGCTTCGACGCGCCGCCGGGTGTCGGCTGCAACCAGAAGCGCCAGATTGTTCAGCGTGGTAGCCACATTAGGCAGATACACTGACGGGTTGTCTCTCGCCATTTTGCGGGAGATGTCCAGCGCGTCTTGGTATTGCTTCTCGGCCTCGCCGCGTCGGTGGGTATCCGCTGCGACCAGAAGCGCCAGATTGTTCAGTATGTTTGCCACCCGACCGGGTTTGCTAGATTCGGCATGGGCGGCTTTTAGCAAGTCTTGATAAACCGCTTCGGCTGGTTGGCGTTGGTTTTGATTTTGCAAAGCCACGGCATAGGCAAAACCATAGTCATAATCGTCGGGTTGGTAGCGATGGGCTTTTTCCAGATAGGGCAAGGCTTGCAAGGGCTTGAAAGCGAGTTGGAAAGCTTTGCCGACTTGGTAGGCTTCCGCCGCTAGTTTGGCGGTGGCTTTCTCCTCCCATTGCTGGAAGCGTTGTTCGCGCAGTTGTGCGGCTTTTTCCAAGTCGCCTTGTTGCAAAGCTTGTTGGGCGGCTTTCAGCAATTCGTCGTTGGGCATCAGAACCAAGGCTTCGCGCAAGTTGGTTTCTTGCTCGCGGAAGCGCTTTTCCCATTCGGCGGTTTCCTTCCTGAGCCGGTCTATATAGTCATTCTGGTTTTTGCTGGTGCGCAATTGCTCATTCAAATAGGCTTCCAGCTTTGCCAGTGCGGCGGCGGGGATGCCGGGTCCGCATTCGATCTTGACCGTGGTGTATTGCAAGTTGCCACTGAAAGTCGGGTTGCAGGTGCTGACATCGCCGCCGGCATTGATGTTGGTGCTTTTGTCGCCAGTTTCTTGGATGCTTTGTTTAGGTTGGTCATCGCAAGCGCTGAGCGATAACAATAGCCATAGCAAAAGGCTAACGCGCATGGCGTTTCGTCTCCGGTTTGGCAGGGGTTGGCGGGTTTAATTGCACATTGCCGCCGGCATTGATGGCCATGCCTTGATTGCCGTCGATGGTTTGGTTGATGGGTGGCGGCGGTGTTGTTGCAGGGTTGTTGGGTGTGCGTGCTTTGCCTTGGTTGACGTTGCCTAATGCATTGACTGCCGTGCCTGCATTGTTGTGGATGGCTTGTTCGGGCGGTTTGGGGATGAAGCTTTGCCCCAAGCCGAGCAGGACGATCAACACCGCCAAAACAAAGGCGGCGTTGATGATTCTCCCATACAGTTTGCCGCTGTCTTTGCCGCTGAGTTTGTCGGTTGGCAGCCGTTTTGCCAAACCGACCAACAGCAACAACACAAAACCTGACAACACCAAGGGGTGGCGTATGCTTTCAACCCAAGGATTATCGAATAGCAGTTTTATCCAAGCAGTCAGGTTTTCCATGGTGTGCCTATGCGCGACAGGTTTTAATGATTTGGGGTGATTATAAATGATATGGGAGTGCAAGGCTTGACTTGCGAGGGAACTCATTGACAAGGCACCAAAGCCATTGGTTTAACTTGCCCCACCTTAACCCTCACAGCCATTGAGTTAATAAATGTAGGGTTTACGAGCAACAAACATCCCGGATTACGCCGCAAGGCGGCTACATCCGGGCTACTTTAAAGCCGGGTGTATTCAAACCAAAAAAAGTCAAAAAATCAGATTTTTTCCGATATACGCCCACTGCTTTCTCCTGCATGATAGGGGAAGCCCCTGCATTGGCATGGCGCTACATTCAGAACATCCCCTTATCCAATCATTGCTTCTTGAGGTTTGCATCAGGCAATGCCGCCAGACCCTACCGCCTTACCCAATCAATCACCTGATATGGCGCAGGAAAAACCCATAGCCTCCACCGAGTGGGACTTGTTCCTAAGCTATAGCCGTGCTGACACCAAAGAGGTCATCGCCATTCGGTCCATTCTCCAAGCCCGTGGCATCAGTACGTTTTTCGACCGGGAGCAATTGTTGGCCGGCCTGTCTTGGCCACAAGCCTAGGAACAAGGTTTGCGCAAAGCCAAAGGCGTGGCGGTGTTCATCGGCCCTAGCGGTCTGGGCTTGTGGCAAAAGCGGGAGATGGCCTTCGCCTTGGATCGGCAAGTGGCAGAGGAAAAGAATGAAGGCAATTTCCCGGTGGTTCCAGTGCTGCTGCCCGGCGCGGATGTGACACCGGGTTTCTTGTTCCTTAACACCTGGATTGATTTGCGTTCCGACCCGACCGACCCGGAGGGTTTGGATGCCCTATGCAAAGTCATGCGGGAAGGGGTTGATGTCGGCTATACGGCGGAAACCGGCAGCTTATGCCCTTACCAAGGTTTGCGACCGTTCAAAGAAGAAAGTGCTGCGTTTTTCTGCGGACGCGAAGTGTTTGCCCAGCGCATCAAAGAGACCTTGCTGCAACGCGGCCTCGTGGTGGTCATCGGCCCTTCGGGTAGCGGCAAGTCGTCCGTGGTCCAAGCCGGGTTGTTGCCCTTGCTGCGCCGGGAAAGGCCACCTGCCCTCACTTGGGATGTCGCCACCTTCATCCCCGGCGACCATCCATTCCAGCAATTGGCGATGGCCTTGATGCCTTTGTTGGAACCCGATCTGGCGACTACGAATGTATTCGCCGAAGCCAACCAATTGGCGGAATTGCTTAGAGAAGGCAAAACCACGTTGTTGACTGTGGTGGATCGAATCTTGACCCGTTCCAAGGGAACCAACCGCCTGTTAATCATAGCCGATCAATTCGAGGAATTGTTCACCCTATGCGAGCAAGCCGAGCGCCAAGATTTCTTGGATAGGTTGTTCCAGACCGATGGGGAATCCCGTTTGGGCGTAGTCATTACCATGAGGGGATCGTTTTACGGGTATCTGATTGGTTCGAGCCGGTCGCTGAGCGACAGGATGGAAAATTCGGTCATCAATCTTGGGCCTATGACTAGGGAAGAATTAAACAAGGGCATCGTCGGCCCGGCCAAGCGTTTGGGGTTAAGCTTTGAACCCGGCTTGGCGAAGCAAATGCTGGATGAGGTGGGTGAGGAACCCGGCAACTTGCCCCTGTTGGAGTTTGCCCTGACCGAACTGTGGACGAGGCGCGAGGGGAAGGTGTTGACCCATGCCGCCTACGGTGAGATCGGAGGCGTGGGAGGGGCCATTGTGCGCAGGGCAGAAACCATTTACGAAAGCTTGAATGCGGGGCAGAAGTCGGCGGCAAAACAAACCCTGATGCGCTTGGTTTGGATCAGTACGGCGGCAAACAACGCACAAGAAGCCGGGCAGCGCATTGCCTATGGGGAGTTCAGCCCGGACTCGCAAAAAGTCATCCAAATATTGGCGGATGCGCGGCTATTGGTGATTGGTCATCATGGAGTCGGGGGGGAATTCACTGTCGAGGTGGCCCATGAAGCCCTGATTCGTAAATGGTCGAGGCTGCGTACTTGGTTGGACGAAGACCGCGAGTTCTTGCTATGGCGCAGAAGGCTGAAAGTCAGCCGGGAAATCTGGCAACAGAATCGGGATGACAACACCACACTATTGCGTGGGACACCCTTGCTGGAGGCGGAGCGTTGGCTCACTCTACGCGAAGATGCCTTGGATGGGGACGACTCCACTTATATACAAGCCTGTCTGTCGGTCGAACAGCGCAAACACTGGATCCAGCACCGAAAAAGGCGAAGGGCTTTGGTGATTGCCAGCAGTCTGGCTGCGATTTTCATGCTGTTGGCCTGTTTGGCAATCATGGAATCCTTGTCCGCGCTCTCTCAAGAGTTGGTGGCGAAATCATTCCTCCATCTTAAGAGCGACCCGGAACTAAGCTTGTTTTTAGGCATTCAAGCCGTGAAGGCGAACCCTTCGAATGAATCCGCCGACATCTTAAAACTTGCATTGCAAAGCCCTTTGCTGGCCACTTTGGAATATAAGCGCGATTTCCTATTGAATGTGCGCTTCAGCCCGGATGGAAATCGCATTGCAGCGACGGGAAAGGATAGGCAACCCTTCATCGTGCATTGGGATGGTATGAGTTTGGGCGAAGCGAAGAAGCCGATGAATCTACCTGATCCAATCACGATCATTGGCTTGAAAGATGACTGGTCCATGGTTGTGGCAGCAGAAAAAGACTTCAATGCCCGGTTGATAGCCACGCCTTCGGGGAAGATGCTCGGTAAACTCGAAGGCCATCAGGGGCAATTGGTCACTGCGACATTCAGTCCTGACGGTACTCAAGTGGTGACTACCAGCGAGGACGACACGGCCAGGCTCTGGGATGTGCATAGTTTGCGCACCATCAAGGTATTTAAAGGGCACAAGGATGACCTGACCTCGGCGGAATTCAGTCCCGACGGAACCCGCATTGTCACCGCCAGCCAAGATCAGACCGCCATCATCTGGGATGTGCAGACGGGCGCTAAACTGCTTGAATTAACCGGACACCAAGCGAAAGTGAACAATGCCCGTTATAGCCCGGACGGGAAGCATATCGTCACCTCCAGCGGGGATAACGCGGCGCGGATTTGGGATGCCAACACCGGCAAGCTGTCGACTTGGTTGGAAGGTCATGTCGATTCAATCACCTTCGCCACTTACAGCCCCGCCGACCCTAACTTGATTTTAACCGTCAGCCGGGACCGCACTGGCAAGGTGTGGAGAAAAAGCACGGATGGCAACCACACGGACTGGCATTCCATCAACGAATTGCACGGACATACGGACATCTTGACTTCGGCTGCATTCAGCCCTGACGGCAAATACATCGTCACGGCGAGCCGGGATAGAAGCATTCGAATATGGAATTCACTGACCGAACATGGCCGGCTCGCCTATTACGGGCATACCGGGGCCGTCAATGATGCCGTATTTAGTCCTGATGGACGCTGGGCAGTGTCTGCCAGTAGCGACAACACCGCCAGGCTTTGGGACACGCAAAATCTGCTTCCACCTGTGATCCTAAACGGCCACAAGGACTCTTTGAATAGCGTGAATTTCAACCGGAATGGCAAACTCATCACCAGCAGTGACGATCACACCGCCAAAATTTGGGATATAGCCACCGGGGGACTGCTGCAAACGCTCAACGGTCACACCGACACGGTCAATAGGTCGAACTTTAACAATGCCAATGACAAGGCAATCACTGCCAGCGATGACACCACGGCAAGGATATGGGACATCAACAGTGGGAAAACGCTGATTGTTTTAGACGGCCTCTCTAACCAATCAGGAAAGCCCTATGTGCCTCAGGCACAAGACACGGCTTTTTCCGCCAACGGCGCGCTAGTCGCTACGCTTGAAAACGGTCATTCTGTGTTGATACGTGATGTGGAAACGCGAAAAATCCTAGCAGAATTGACGATAGCAGACGCACTGTTCAGCGCATTGGATTTCAGCCCGAATAGTGAACGCATAGCAACCGCAGACAGACAAGGGAGAATACAGTTATGGGACACGAAAACTTGGCAAAGGGTTGCCAATATAAAGGCCCACCAAGGGGCAGTCAATAGCATCGCCTTTAGCAATGATAGCCAGTTCATGGCTACGGCGGGGGAGGATCATACCCTAAGATTATGGAACACATCGACCGCCGAGCCAGCCGCCAAGCCGTTCATCCATTCGGCCCCGCTGTCCAAGGCAGAATTCAGCGATGACGGCAAAACCCTCATTGGCACGACGATCCACGGTGAGTTTAGTGCATGGAATCTTGCCACGGGTTCGTTAATCGGCAGTATATGCAGCGACTGTTCTTCCTTGGGTGGGCATACCAAGCGGGTTCTGTCAGCAGAATTCAGCCCTGACGGCACTCTGGCGGTTACTGCAAGCCGGGACGGGACCGCTAGGGTGTGGGATACCGCTTCCGGGAGGCCGCTCAGTGTGTTGAATCACGATAAAGGTGTGGTGGGAGCCAAGTTCAGTCCGAATGGCAAGCTTGTACTGACGTTCAGCCGGGACGACACGGCAAGGCTCTGGCGACAAGATGGGGTGTCTTTCACGCTGATGCGTACTCTGAAAGGCCACATTGATGACGTGACCTCGGGTGAATTCAGCCCTGACGGACGATTTGTCGCCACGGCGAGCCGCGACGCCACGGTCAAAGTGTGGGAAACGGCTACGGGGGAATTGGTATATAACCTGAAATATCATTACGATTGGGTTAACAGCGTCGAATTTAGCCCCGATGGTTCATTACTGTTGACGGCCAGCATGGACAGTACGGCCATCGTGTGGAACATGGCCGACGGTTCGATGAAATTGGAATTGCGCGGACATTCCGATGGTGTCAGGCGGGCGCGGTTCAGCATGGACGGAACCCAAGTAATGACTGCCAGCGAGGATGGCACCCTTCGAGTTTGGAATTTGAAAGAGATCGAAGACAAGAAAAGTTGCCCGGAATGCAGTGGCAGCATTTCAGATCTATGCGCCCAAGCCATTGGCCGTGTGAAACGGACATTCACCGCTGAAGAGCGAAAACGATTCCATGTCCCATGGTTCTTGCAACTGTTAAGTTATCGCTGTTCCGGGTAGGCACTTTCCTGCGCATCTGCGAACAGTAACCCGGAACTTTTTAAAATTGCGTTGGGAGTGCAAGGCTTGCCTTGCTGGAACATGCCCTCGCAAGGCAAGCCTTGCACTCCTACATTACTCTTAATCGTAAGCCCTTCAACTAATTCATGCCGATCATACTTGGCATAACAAGTGCTTCATTAATAATGAAACCCTTTTCCATTGTTTAACCAATCCCTCCCGCCGGAGGGGGCAGCCGATTTGATGACTAGAGGGAGTTTGTACCCTGCGCACCATAAGCGCTTCGGCCTCATTGTTAGTGGCTTATGGTGCATGGGCTAATGCTTTGGAGACATGTTATGAACACATTTTTTATCGTATTGTTCGGGTTGTTGCAGATCGCGGACGGTATCGTGACTTTTTTTGGGCTGAAGTTCGCAGAAGTGGACGAAGTGAACCCTGTGCTCAATTACTTTGCCGACTTCATAGGATTGGGATTTTCCATCACCCTGCTTAAACTGGCAGGGCTTGCCTTTATTATTTTCCTGTTCTGTGACCGGCGCAAAATGAAAAGTCGCTGGATCACGACAACCCTTGCCTTGTCTGTGACTTTTTATAGCTGGGTTGTCAGCAACAACGTAATACTGGTTGTGGGCGCATAAGATACCCTGCTTACCCCGCAAGTCCGTAGGCTAGGCGCACAAGATGGCCCACCCTTGCAGTCTGCGAAAAACCGGCTCGGCCTCCATGGTCGAGCCGGCTTAAATTCGGTTATAATTCAAACTCATGTCAAAGCAAGCTTTGACGCTCCAATCCTAGATTACTAAGGTTTATCTTTTGCTTGCATGACTTGTTTCAATGAGTTGCATGATGCTTCATGCGAAACATCATGCAACCACTACACTTGACCGATTTCCTTCTGCTTCATCAAGCTGATTATCATGAGTAAAATCCGATTGACCACACTTTCCCATGGCGGTGGCTGCGGCTGCAAGATCGCCCCTGCCCTGTTGGCGCAAATGTTAGCCGAATTGCCCCAAGCGGGCCTATTTCCCGACCTGTTGGTGGGTAGCGACAGCAGCGACGACGCGGCTGTGTATTGGCTGAACGAGCACCAAGCCATCGTCGCCACGACCGACTTCTTCATGCCCATTGTTGATGATGCGTTTGACTTTGGCAGAATCGCAGCAACCAATGCCTTGTCGGATGTTTACGCCATGGGCGGAAAACCGATTCTAGCCTTGGCTGTGGTTGGAATGCCAATTAACAAGCTTCCGGTGGAGACCATCCGCCAAATCTTGGCTGGAGGGGCGTCGGTGTGTGCGGCGGCGGGGATTCCCCTAGCCGGTGGACACTCCATCGATGCGCCCGAACCCATTTATGGGCTGGTCGCACTTGGACTGGTGCATCCCGACAAAGTCAAACGCAACGATCAGGCAAAACCCGGCGATTATTTAATTCTAGGCAAACCCTTAGGGATCGGGATTTTGAGCGCCGCTTTGAAAAAAGGCCGACTGGACGAAGCGGGCTATGCGTTAATGATCGGGCATACTACCCGCCTGAACAGTGTCGGCCCGTTATTGGGAGAGATGGATGGCATTCATGCCATGACCGATGTCACCGGCTTTGGCCTGTTGGGGCATTTATTGGAAATCTGCCGGGGATCGGGTTTGGCGGCCAACATCGCCTTTGCCGACTTACCGCTCATCGACACAGTGGACCAGTTGGCAAGCCTAGGCTATGTCACGGGTGCGTCCGCCCGCAACTGGGACAGCTACGGGCAATCGGTCGAACTTGGTGCAGACATGCACGACTGGCAGCGTGATTTGCTCTGCGACCCGCAGACTAGCGGCGGCCTGCTAGTCGCCTGCGACCCAAGCTGCGCCGACGAAGTTTTGGCTTTGTTCCACCAACAAGGCTTTGCCCAAGCCATGGCAATCGGCAAACTGCGGGAGGGGAATGCCATGGTTAACGTGAGCATTTGAGAATTTTCCATTGGCACTTGCAGCCGTCATGGCTTCACATCTCCGTCATCCATATGAAATTTGTGCAGCATACGATGCGTTATTGGAGTCAAAATGATACCCATGATGGCGATGAATATCAGTCCGCTGAATAAAGCATAGATTGAGGCAAATATTTTTGCTTCGTCGTCATGAAGCGGATTGACAGGACCCATTCCCCCAAGAATCATGGATGCCTCTAGCAGGGAATTGACATAATCAAAGCCAGCTATCCAATGATAACCCATGATACCAATGGATAATGAAATGGCTATCAGGGTGCCCGCTAAACTACAAGACTGAAATAGTCTTCTTAAAAAGACTAATCGCGTAGCCAGTTGTTGATTTTTTCGTTCATACATATTAGAGCCTCGTGCCAAGCCATGGCTTGGTGTTAGTCGTTTATCACAAGATTGGGCTTAAGGCTTGAATTTTACTGGAATCATCAAATATTAGCTAAACTATTCTGGTTGGTCAGAAGCTAGGGGTTTTGTTAAAAGCGGAAAGACACTAACAGCGCAAACATCTCCCAATATTTCGAGGGCAAAGGCGGGACAGGATTGTCCTGCGTCGGCAACCAAGCGGTTCCATTAATATAGTGATATTCACCTCGAATCATTAGCCAAGGGGTGACATCATACCTTATGCCTGTCGTCCAATCCTTGGCGTATTGGGTATAAGCAGGAATGCCTGTTTTCTGTTGAAGCTCCAACCCTTGGGGATCGTCACGGTCATTATATAACGCATCATACCTAGCCATGATTTCCCATTTTTCGAAAATTCGATAAGCCGCTTGGAAATAATAGCTTTCGCCAACAACATTATAATCCAAGAATGGCCCAAAGCCACTCTTGTTGATGGGTCTTAACGAGTATTCGCTGGTCAAGCTTAGTTTTTCACCCTTGTATTGAGCCGAAAAAATAACCGGCGAGAAAACATCAGTTCCCCTAGGCAATGGGTCAAAACTATTGAGTGGCGTATAGTGGGTTTGCACTCGTGCGCCTGTTATCGCAAACCTAATCCGACCATTGTCCAGCTCGTAATTCAAACGTCCAATGAAAGATAAATCTGCTTGCAAATTGCCGTTTGCATCGGAAGTACTTAGAACGGCAGACCTCGTTTCTGAATTATCGGTGCGAGGAAAGCCAGTGATCATCTCCAAAGTCAGAGTGCCCCAGGGATGGCGATATTGACCATAGATCATGCCACCATCGCCTGACAAGGTTAAATCGCGGGTGCGTTCAAAGTATATGGACTGGGGCAGGAGTATGCTGGGGCGGGTGAAGGCCACATCCCTTGTGTCATTGTATAAGCCATAGGGTAACCTGACTCGGCCTAAACGAACCCCAATGCGATAGTCTTCTTTATCGAAAAAGCTATAGTCCAGCAATCCAAAATCAATCATGGGGGTGCCATCATTGGCATCGCCTGCCCGTCTGGAGATGATTTGCATGGATAATCTCAATTTAGGCAGAGGAACCCAAGAGCCATTGATTCCGAGTTCGGTGAAATCAGGGCTTATCCCATCAGAACTATCACCAAATATATTATTACGTGTTGTGGAAAATAAACCTTGAGTGGCAAAACCATGGATTTGGACGCTATTGAAAAGTTCAAATGCCGTTACTTGGAAACTTAGAAGGGCAAAACACATACCTAACAGTGGCAAGAGTGTTTTTATCTGTGGTAAGTTTCTAATTGAAAAATCCACTTTCATGTTTTATTCCACAGGTAGGATGGCAACTGAATCATTGACCGTCTCCTTAGGCAAATATCCAATGGCTCCGGGCGTCGCGGCCAAGCGCTCGCGCATTTCATTCTCTGAACTCACCACTATAGGGGATTGCCCGGTTCCAGAAAAGACTAACCTATCCCAAGCCGCACGCAACTGATGGGGAAAAACATTTAAAACCTGTTTACAGAAATTGGAATGGGTAGGGTTGTTGTCCGCCAACACAAACACCCTGATGGATGACCCATCCGGCCATGTGGTCATCCCCATGGCAAAAATGGTGGACATGACATAGCGCTTGATGGGCGTGGTCGGGACAGAATTTTTTTGCACCGCGACGACAATTTCCTCGGCGAATAGGTCGGTGCTCGCTTGGAAAAAACACATGCAAAGGAACAGGGCTAAAATTAGCCTCTGAAGATTGGTTGAGAACGGTGTCTCTTGGCTCTGACCAATGGAACTGAAAGGAAAGCTTCGCACCTTGCTTTTGCGCTGATGGGAAAGATTATCGAACGAGCATTCGTGAAGCTATTATATCGATAGTCAGCCTAAAATAAAATTTGGATTGAAGAATATTAGGCTCGAATCAAGCCGGTGCGGGCATGAATGGCTAATGACTCGGAATGTGGGAATAATCCAATAAGCTGGATATGACAAGGCCGACGCGGATTTATAATCCGAGCCGGCCTTTGTCTTAATGGCAGCTTGGTTTACCGGACTAGGTCGTAGTTGTAGTCCGTCGTCCCCATGCCTCGGGTCTCGTCGTCCAGCCTTTCTAGGATGGCGTTGACGATGGTGGTCAGCATGTACATCGCGCCTTCGTAGCCTAAGGTTGTCATCCTATGCAGATGATGACGGTCGAAGATTGGGAAGCCGATGCGGATTAACGGCACTTCAAACTCTTGGCCTTTATGTAAGGTGTCGCGCTGGATGAACTTGCCGTAGGAATTGCCAATCATGAAGTCCGGCTTGTTGGTGAACACCAGCGAACGCATGTGCCACAGGTCGCGCCCGATGTGAACCTCGCAGTTCGTGCCAAAAGGTGAAGCCTTGAGGATTTCTTCCACCGCCTTCTTCCAACGCTTGTTGGCATGATGGCAAAGGATGTGGGTCGGTTCTGCGCCGAGTTCCAGCAGGAACTTAACCATCCCCATGACAAAATCGGCATCGCCCCACAGGGCAAACTTCTTGCCATGCAACCAAGAATGCGAGTCGGTAATCATGTCCACCAAACGGCCGCGCTCAAGTTCCAAGGAAGCAGGAATCGGCTTGCCGGTGATTTCAGACACTTTCATCAGGAATTCATCGGTCCACTCCAAACCCATCGGGATGTGCAGCTTGGGCACTTCGTGCTTCCAAGTGTTCTCGACGAATTTCTTGGTCTTTTCCAACTGCCAAGGCTGCAACAAGATGGTGTCATAGGCATTCGGCGCGTCTTTCATCTCGTCCTGAGTCGTGCCGCCAGAGTACATGCGGAACTGACCGTCGGCGGGGGTATCCAGCACTTCGGTGGGGTCGCTGAGCAAGGTATGCGGCACACCCATTTCATTCAACATGCGATGGATCACGCGGAAGTTGCCCAAGTAGGTTTCAAAGCCCGGCACGAGATTGAGCTTGCCGTTTTTGCCCGGCTCTTTGCCTTCCATGGTGTTGAGGGTGAAGTAGCGGGCGATGCCTTCGAACATATTATCCCATCCGGTGGTGTGGCTACCGACAAAGCTTGGGGTGTGGGCGAAGGGGGTCGGGAATTCCTGCTCGATATGGCCTTCCTTTTTGGCGTTGTTGATAAAGGCATTGAGGTCGTCGCCGATGACTTCCGCCATACACGTGGTGGAAACCGCAATCATGTCGGGCTTGTACAGCGCTTTCGCGTTTTCCAGGCCGTCGAACATGTTCTTTTGACCGCCGAACACCGCCGCGTCCTCGGTCATGGAATCCGACACACAGGCAATCGGTTCTTTAAAATGGCGGTTGAAATAAGTGCGGAAGTAGGCGACACAGCCTTGCGATCCATGCACATAAGGCAGGGTTTTCTCGAATCCCAACGCACACAGCACCGCGCCGAGTGGTTGGCAGGCTTTCGCCGGGTTGATCGTCAATGCTTCACGATTGAAATTCAACTCCTTGTATTCCTGACTGGTGCTCCATTGGAATACTTCGTCGATCTTTTCCTGTGGGTGACGCTCTTCGTATAGGTCACGTTTAAGGGCCAAGTTATCCTTGTACTCTTGATCGCGGAACAAGGGATAGCTGGGTTTTATGTTTTCAACTGCTTGGGTCATGGTGTCCTCCTAACCCGCCACTAATCTGTGGACTAGGCTATGGTTGGTAATCTGTTTCATCGTTCCCACGCTAGGCGGGGAATGTTTGCTGTGACGCGATGTGTCAGGTGAACGAGCCAAGTTCGTCACCTAGGTTCCCACGCGGTGCGCGGGAACCATGTCGGATGGCCTAGCCTCCTGCCGCTACTCGGGCCTGTTCTTCATTGGCCGCTGCTTTCTTCCAAGGTGGCTGGAGCTTGCTCCAGCAAGGATTGTTGATGGTCATATCCATGTCACGGGCAAAGATGGCAAAGCCGTCGTAGCCGTGATAAGGGCCGGAATAATCCCAAGAGTGCATCTGACGGAACGGCACACCCATTTTCTGGAAGATGTACTTTTCCTTGATGCCGGAACCAATCAGGTCTGGCTTGATCTTTTTGACGAACTCTTCAAACTCGTAGCCGGTCACGTCATCGTAAAGCAGGGTGGCATTGCCCATTTCCTTGATGGTGCGGTCATAGTCGTCGTTGTGGCCAAATTCATAGCCAGTGCCGACCACTTCCATGCCTAGATCCTCGTAAGCGCCAATGACATGGCGGGGACGCAGGCCACCAATGAACAGCATGACTTTCTTGCCTTCCAAGCGTGGCTTGTACTTGGCGATGACCGCCTCGTATTCAGCTTGGTAGCGGGCAATCACGCGCTCTGCGCCTTCTTTGATCGTATCGTCGAATTGCTCGGCGATCTTGCGCAAGGATTCGGCAATTTTGGTGGGTCCGAAAAAGTTGTACTCCATCCACGGAACCGAGTACTTCTCTTCCATGTGACGGGCAATGTAGTTCATCGAGCGGTAGCAGTGGATCAGATTAAGCTTGACCTTGGGGGTCAATTCGATCTCTGACAAGGTGCCGTCGCCGGACCATTGTGCCACGACGCGCAAACCCATTTCTTCCAACAAGGTGCGGGAAGACCAAGCATCACCGCCGATGTTATAGTCGCCGATCACCGCCACGTCATAAGGCGTGGACTCGAAGCTGTTGTCGCCATCGCGATTGCCGATCACATAGTCGCGTATCGCGTCGTTGGCCAAGTGATGGCCCAAAGACTGGGAAACGCCACGGAAGCCTTCACAACGCACCGGGATGACTGGCTTGCCGATTTCCTTCGCCGTCTTTTTGGAGACCGCTTCGATGTCGTCGCCGATCAAGCCGATGGGGCATTCCGATTGGACAGAAATGCCTTTGTGTAGAGGGAACAGTGTTTCGACTTCGCCGATCAACTTGGCAAGCTTCTTGTCGCCGCCGAACACGATGTCCTTCTCTTGGAAATCCGAGGTGAAGTTCATCGTAACGAAGGTGTTAACGCCCGTGGTGCCGATATAGTAATTACGGCGACCAGCGCGGGAGTACTGTCCACAGCCGACGGGTCCGTGGGAGATATGGATCATATCCTTGATCGGTCCCCATACCACGCCTTTGGAGCCGGCATAGGCGCAACCACGAATGGTCATTACGCCGGGTAGGGATTTACGGTTTGACGTGATGCATTTGCTCGATTTTTCAATCGACTGGTCATTGACCGTCAAATGTTTGGCACGATCTTTCTTGGCTTTGTCTGGATAAACCTCAAGCACCTCTTGGATGAGGGCTTCGGTTTCTTCGCGAGTCATGGCTGTCATAGACACCTCCTGGATTCAGTGGTTAGTGATTAGTGGTCAGTGATTAGTGGTCAGTGAATGGTGGGACGGTGAAAAATGACTGACCACTGACCTGTGCAATGGTGGGTGGCGAGCGATGAGTGGCTATGGCCTAAACCTAAGCACTCATCACTAACCACTACCCACTGCTGTTAAGCAGCGACCTTTTCGTCCTGAGCGGTCTTGCCGACGATGCTCTCATCGACTTCTTCCATCACGCCAAACTCCATCAGCAGATCTTCCAATTGATCCATAGTGATGGGCGTGGGGATCACCAGATTCTTGTTGTTGATGATCTTCACCGCCAAGTCACGATATTCCTGAGCTTGCTTAGCCTCCGGCTCGTACTCGATCACGGTCATGCGACGAATTTCAGCACGTTGCACAACATTGTCACGAGGTACGAAATGGATCATCTGGGTGCCCATCTGACGGGCCAGCTCCATGATCAACTCGTCTTCACGAGCGGTCTGGCGGCTGTTGCAGATCAAGCCGGCCAAACGGACGCCGCCGGAGTTGGCATATTTCACGATGCCCTTGGCGATGTTGTTAGCGGCATACATGGCCATCATTTCGCCGGAGCAAACGATGTAAATTTCCTGCGCTTTGTTTTCGCGGATGGGCATGGCGAAACCGCCGCACACCACGTCGCCCAATACATCGTAGAATACGAAGTCGAGGTCTTCGTCATACGCGCCTTCTTCTTCCAAGAAGTTGATGGCGGTGATGACGCCACGACCCGCGCAACCTACGCCCGGCTCAGGGCCACCGGATTCGACGCACTTGATGTCCCTGTAACCGACTTTCAATACATCTTCTAGCTCCAAGTCCTCCACGCTGCCGGCATCGGATGCCATTTGCATGATGGAGTTCTGTGCCTTCGCATGTAGGATTAGGCGGGTCGAGTCGGCTTTTGGGTCGCAGCCGACGATCATTACTTTCTGCCCCTGTTCCGCCAAAGCGGCAACAAGGTTTTGGGTGGTGGTGGATTTACCGATGCCACCTTTGCCATAAATGGCGCATTGACGTAATCTTTTAGCCATGGAATTCTCCTTTGCTGGGTTGGTGATGCTTGACGCAATTTATTTATTGCAACAGGTGTGCCAAGAAGAATTATAACTATAAGATATTGATTTATTGTGATATTATTGATTTGTCGGCGATGTCTGACGATGTAACAAGTCAGACAATCGAGGTTTGACGGGGTGTTTGCGACAAAAAGCCTTTGTGCTGCTTAAGCCATTCCATGGTTCCGGCATGATTGCCGGTCAACCGTGCAGGGGTATCCTTGGGTTCTTCGCAATGGAAAAATCAGTTTCTTTCAGCGTAAGGTTAGGGTTGTAGGCAGGGTCAGCCTGTAACAACTGCCCCCATTTTCTCATCATAAAAGCAACTTCGGTATGAAAGCGTTCAATCTGTATGGGTGACATATCAACCACCCTACTGGCAGATTCATAGTGGTAAAGCTCGGCATAGGGGGTCCAAATGTTGCGGTAGCCAGCCTCCCGCACTTTTAGGCAAAAGTCGACATCATTGAAATCCACCGCCAAGTTTTCTTCGTCGAACCCGCCCACCTCGTTGTAAATGCTGCGCCTAACCAGTAGGCAAGCCGCAGTGACCGCCGACATGGTTTGCATCAAGCTGGCCCGCCCACAATATCCGGGTTGACCCCTTTTCAAACCATGGTGGGCGTGCGCGGCTACATCGTGTACACCTAACAAAACCCCACCATGTTGCAGGGTTTCGTTGGGGAACCAAAGCCTAGCCCCCACGGCTCCAATGCCGGGACGGGAAGCCACTGCCATCATTTCGCCCAGCCAATCCGGTGAAATGACCATCACGTCATTATTCATAAGAAGCACAAATTCGGCTTCAGTCTTGGCGACCGCCCTATTATTCAAAGCAGAATAGTTAAATGGCCGATCATCCCTCAAAACACGGATTTTTTTCTGTTGTTCCAATTCTCGCAAATACCTGAGCACATCCGCCTGATCCGAATTATTATCGACCACTAGGATTTCATAATTGCCATACTCCGTGGTGCTGAGGATGCTATCTATGCATGGGCTGATCAAATCCAAACGATTGCGGGTCGGAATAATGATAGACACCCTAGGCTCTGGGTCCGGCACTGGGAAACGTACCCTGTAATTGTTGAATTGCCTATCTACTTCTGCCTTAGCGCCAGGGCATGTCCGGGCCAAGTGTTCGTTGATGGCTTGAACCCCCGCTGTCAACGCGTAGGGTTTTGCGTCAATGCTGGACGCCGTGCTTTCAGCATGCATCCGCCAGTGGTAAAGGATTCTGGGAATATGGATGATTTGGTTCGGTTGCAGCCGCTCAACACACCGCAACGCCAAGTCATGGTCTTGTGAACCTTCAAACCCGACTCTAAAACCTTCGACCTCGTTGAGCAAGCTTCGACGGTAAACACCCAAGTGGCTGATCAGGTTTTGCCCCAAGAATAATTCGTAATTCCAGTCTGGCTTGAAATAAGGCCCGAAGCGGTTTTCTTGCTCGTCAAGCTTGTCTTCATCGGAATAAATGATGCCGGCGTCGGGATTTTCCTGAATGGCTTTGGCAACATAGTAAAGCGCATACTCCGGTAAAATATCATCATGGTCCATCAAGCCGACAAACTCCCCTATTGCCATCGCCAGCGCAGTATTGCTGGCCTGTGAAATATGACCGTTTTCAGTTCGGTAATGAACCCGAATACGAGAGTCCAACTTCGCGAAATAGTCTAGCCAAGTTTTCACTTCCTCATTCGTTGATGCATCGTCTGCTATGCACAATTCCCAATGGGTGTAGAGTTGCGAACGCACCGATTCTATGGCTTTCTTTAGAAATTCGATAGGGGGATTGTAAACCGGCAATAATATAGAAATAAAGGGCTTTTGCCGCATGGCGCGAACTTTGACCATGATGCTCTGGCGCTGCGTGGGGGACAATGTGTCAAAGTCACTAACCCAAAGAGTATAATTATCATATGAAATTGACTTGGCAGATTCGTCTTCGTGAACAGCGGGCTCTTCGTCAACCTGTTTTTTTTTCGGATGCCTTAGCCAAGTCAACAACGCCCGAGGAAACGCAGTCAAACGCCAAGCGCGTGAATTGAACACGGTCGCAAGCTCGCTTTTGATGGCCAACAATTCATTTTGATTGCTGGCAAGTTCTCCCCGAAGATATTCTGTCTCCCGTTTCAACAGGATCGATTTTTTTTTGAAGGTTTCCAATTCATTTTTCAACGCCGAAACCGTTTGCAATTCTTCCAAAGCTTTGTTTTCCAGCATTAGTGCCTTTCGCTCAGCTTCGAAAACATCGACCAGCCAATTGTCAGGCCATTGCTTTCGCCACTTGTCCCTTATTTTGATATATTCCTTGCTTCGTGGGCCCAAAATGCCATGAACACCCGATCCCTGAGGCTCAATCCGGTAAGTGGCAGAAACACCGCCTACATGATGGAAACGGCCTTGTAATTGGAGTTGAAGCCAGAAGTCCCAGTCCTCAAATACGTCGAAGCTTGGATCAAATCGACACTCGCCCGCTAACGCCACATTCCGGCGGAACATGGCCGCATGTATCGGAAACCGATTCCCAATCATCAGTTGATAAGGCTCGAATTTTCCTTCGAACCCCCCTATTTCATTCCCATCCACATCGACCATTCTGCAATCTGTGTATGCCAAGACAGCCGAGTGGTTTGACTCAAGCGCTTGGATGAGTTTGGCAAGGTGTTCAGGGGAAATGTTATCGTCGTCGTCGAGAAATAAAAGGAATTCACCCGTGGCGTTATCAAGCCCGGCATTGGCCGCACCAACACGCCCCCTTCCCGGTTGTAGCGATTCGTAAACCGCTTTGCGGACACTGCCCGTCGCATATTGACGGACAATGTCGCCCACATCGTTTCCGCCATCATTCACCACAACCAATTCAATGTCGCGATGGGTTTGGGCAGCCACCGACGCAATGGCTTCTTGCAAGGAATTCGGCCTGTTTTTCGTGCGGATGATGACCGACACTGTGGCTACTTTGCTTGGCATGGCATCCGTGCCCCTGTATTGCGCCTGCAAAGCCAATAACATTGCATTCAATGGCCTGTCTTCTTTCGGCCACTCAAATAGCGCCTCCGCATGGCTTACATCCAACGGCAGTGACCATGCACGAGATTGGTTCAAGCTCATGATGCGGCCCACATAATCATTTTGCGTCAACTGGCTGGCGTATATAGCCATTATTTCGCGTTTGCGCTTGGCAACTGATGTAATGTCGATCAACCGATTGACCGGGCCTTGTACCGATATTTCATAACTCCACGGATCGGCAGCAAACCCAGTCTTTCTCAATGCCTCCCAAGCGATGACGCTGCTGACGCGGTGATCCGGGTGCGGCTCAAGAGGCGAAGGGAAGAAGACGCAAGCAGGCTTGGATAATGTGATGGTACTTGCCAACTGATCGATGACCGATGCATAAGCCAACAACTCACGGTCTGGCAAACGCCAGAAAAACACGTCCCTGATTCCCAACTGTCGCGCAGCCTCCCTAGCCTCGATTTCACGAATAGGGGCTCTCCCTTTGGCACCGCCCTTGTCACCACTCGTCAAAAACAACACGTCTACGGCAATGCCCTGTTCGGCGGCTAACAGTAGAGCACCCCCCAACCCAAACGATTCGTCGTCAGGGTGCGGGGAAATGATTAACCAAGGGCCTTGCGGCAGTTTTCCAGCGATAAACGGCAAATACGATTGCTCATTTAGCATAGATTTGAGTTCTTTGTGACTGTCATTCCAGCAGATAAATTCACGGAAATTGCATATGGTAAAGTAAAACGCTTCAGAAAAACAAACCTAAAGCAAACTCTGATACAGAAATTCAATATTTGATACTAGTCTCAAGCAGTTCAACACAGGCAATCCTGGGTAAAAACGATTGCCATTTCATTAGCTTATATCGTGCAAATCATTGAATGCTTAGACACTTAAGCATTCAATATTAACATGTTATTATATAATTTTCAAATAAAAATAGTAACTATGCCTTGATTCCCACCTTATGGTTAGACTCAAAAAATGTTTTATACCTAATATTAATTGAAAGCAATTCAAATTTCTGATAATCTTATATGTTTTGTGTAATCATCATACCTAACAAGAAAGATCCTCAATGATATTGTGTTTTTCGCCCTACTGGAAAAACTACTGGATTATCACCCTAGCTTCTAACGAACCACATAGATACTCAGCAGCCCACCCTTTATTTCAGCAGCTTTACTGGACGGTGAGGTTAATGCGTTACGTTAAATGAAAATCGGCAAATCTGCGGAAAGCGAGAGGATAACCCCGTTAGAAACCGTGATAGACATCTTTGTAATCAGGTTAGTTTGTCCGTTTGGTCGCGGTAGATTTCAAACCAAACTTTCAGCGCACCAACAATTCAGCGCCAAACCAGTCAACAAGAATTTGTCTATACTTTTCGGCTTTGGCAGTCTGTAGGTGTTCCAATGGATTGAGGTTGTCAGTCAGAATCATGCCTTGACTGGGGTCGACTGCAATCTTCCGTTCTTGCAACCAAGCCACTTGCTCATTTGATAGTGTCTTGGGGGCCAAGTCCAAAGGACGGTTTGCCGCCACGAAAATAAAATCATTGAACTCCTCGCCAGGCTCGGACACGAACGCCAACCAATCGGGAAAGACTTGGCCTACGGTCTTGGCGACGGAGGCCAAGGCAGGGTTGCGGCCCGATTGGAAAAAAGACACGAAATTAAGGGCAAGGATACCACGCTCAGACAACAACCCTCGCAATTGCGACAAAGTTTCGACCGTCAGCAAATGCGCCGGCTCGGAACCGCCAGTGAAACAATCATGGATAATGAGATCGTAAGGGCCTTGCAAGTGCCGAATTTCATGGCGGGCATCCCCCACAATGCTCTGCCCGGTCGGTGTGAAGCCAAAATAATCCACAGCGGCGTCTGCGACCGCCGGATCAATTTCCAAGGTGTCGGTTACGATCCCATAACGGTCATGCAAGACCTTGGCCATATGTCCCGCACCCTGACCGACAATCAAAGCACGAACCATGTTTGGCGACAAGGCCGGCAGCAAACCGACAATATTCTGGTAGGCAAGCCGACTTTTGCCATTGGAAATATTGGCCGCGCCAATCATGGATGCGTCGGAAGTCAAGAAGCGCAAGTCGCGGCCCGGTTCCTCAATCACCCTGACCCACCCATACAAGCTTTCGCGCTCGGAAAGGATTTTGAACTGGTTGCCGCCAGTGTACGAATGCCCGGCACCCACGGCTTGGGGCAACAGGCAAAGGCCGACGAGGGACAGCAGTAGCGTGGGCAAAACGGAACGGTCCAATCCCAAGCGGGTTTTCTCATAGACAGCCAAGGCCAACGCCAGTCCAAGCAGGCACACCCCCATGCCGACCAAGATTTCCCTCGCCCCCACCAAAGGGAACAAATAAAACCCCAACACCAAGGTTCCCACCACACTCCCCAAGGTACTCACCGCATAGATGGAACCAGAGCTAGTGCCCACGCCTTCCAAGCGCACTGTTGACAGCTTGATGGCAAACGGACCCACCATCCCTAAGAATGTCAAACTGGGCAGGAACAGCACCAGCGCACTGACGAAAGCCCCCGCCCGCAGGCCCAAAGAATCCGTCGCCAATAATACAAAACGGGTTGCCCACGGTATGGCAATCGTCAACACGGCTGCCAGTGCAACGATGATCGAAAGGCCAGTGCGTTGAGCCGTGTCCGCCCACCTGCCTCCGACAAAATAACCCGTGGCAAGGGCAATCATCGTCACCGAAATGAGTGACGACCAAACATACAAGCTAGTTCCATAGAAAGGCGCAATCATCCGTGTTCCCAATAACTCAATCACCATGACCGCGGCGCCGGTCAGGAAGACACAGCAATAAAGTCCAATCCGCCCAATGCTGCCTATCGTTTTATCAGTCATGTCAACCTAAGTCTGTCGAGTGTAATATCAGGAGTTTGGCCCTTGCACCAAGGAGCCGCCAGTGTCGCCCTGCACATCCACCCATAAATGGGGTAAACCAAATTGCCTTAGCCAAGCAGGCCCATCCTCCTCCTTGAGCATGCCAATGGTGGAGGCACTGCCCGCCACTACGCAGAAATCACCCACCACACTGACCGCCGCCAAAAACCTCACGGGCCAGCCAGTTTTCGGGTTTAGCACATGACCATAGCGGGTGCCGTCCACCGTAATGCAGCGTTCATAGTCCCCGCTGCTGGCCAGTGCACCGCCACGCAACAATATCGTCTGCATAAAGGCTTCTTTGCCCCGGGGGTCGCGTAGGCCAATCCGCCATGGGCTACCGTCCGCCCGTGGGCCGATGACCTTGATGTCACCGCCTAGATTGATCATGCCGTGGCGAACTCCAGCCTGCCAGCACAAGGCTGCCGCATGGTCAACGGCATATTCCTTGACCACACCGCCAAAATCAATTTCCATTCCCGGAATTTGGAACTCAAGCAAAGGCGGAGCCCAATTCAGTTTGTGCCAACCGACTTTGGCGAGCAATTCTTGGATGTGTGTTTGGTCAGGCAATTGACCCGAATCGAATCGCCATGCGCGACGCAGAATGCCCGAGGTAATGTCAAACAAGCCGTCGCTCTGCGCATGGCAGGCAGCGGCATAATTCAACAACCCAGTCGTTTCCTCATCGACCCTGATCCCACCCCCGTCAGCCGCAACCCGGTTGATGGCGGACAAAAAGCTGTCGCTGCGGTAGCGCGAATAAAGTGACTCAAGCCGATTGACATCGGCAATGGCCGCTTCTGCGGCCCGCCTAGCCAACCGATGCGTATTGGCAAAAAGCTGAATTTCGCAGTGTGTGCCCATTGCCTTGAACGCATGTTGCAAAAACTTCATGCCTAGTTCCTATTCGATTGACCACCAAGCGCAAAGCAAGCACACGCGACCGCGCCTAACCCGCCGTCGGTCAAAACCCGTAACTCCACGTTGCGGCAAGCGAACCCGTGCGTTGGAGTTGATAGCCATTCACGTCATCATAGACCGGCTGAATCCATTCGAAACTAAAGCGGGTACCTTGCAAATTACCGGTTGGCACCATCGCGTTGATGCCAAACCCAACGTCCCAATAACGCCCACCATAGCTGTTGGCATAATCCATTGGGCCAATGGGATAATAAGTCGAGTTGTACGCCCCTTTCAGCGCACCTTGCGTAATGAAGGCCCCTCGAACCGATGCGGTCAGCCAATCCAATAGGTCAAACCCACCCCACGCCGTAGCTTGTAAAATATCGCCGAACGCAAACCCTGATGAATTTTGATCTTCGAGCCGATGCGTGCCGCTAAGCTGCGCACCCCAAGACCATTTGTTGATCTGCCCGGTATAGGTGAGGCTCGGTTTGAAATCCCAAGTGCCACTCCCCAATTGCATACCGTAATGAATGAAACCGAGGGCTATCCCGTGTGTATTTCTGAGAGTGATGCCCACATCGCCCGTTGGCGCACTGATGCCAAAGGTCGCATGGATATGATGCCCGGACTTTTCAAACAATCTGAACAGCGCATACATGCCAACATCGCCTAGGCCGCCCGTCTGGTGTGTGTGGAAGGCATGCATCACGGCAGCGGAAGTCCCAGGGCTGGCATCTGCAATACTCGGCGCACCGTCCAAAGGCCGCATATCCATGTTCATATCGACAAATTGCGGCATCAGCATCAAGGTTAACCAATCCAGTGGCGCATACATCAGATCGAGCATATGCATGTTCATATACATGCTCGTAGGCGTCACATAACAAGGATCTCCATAACATCCATTGTTCACAATGTCCTTGTCGATCACCCAGTCTTTCCCATGCAGGATGTCGCCATTTTGCGAAGCCCACATATACCGGTAGCCAAGCATGAAATCACCCGCGTTGGCCAGCATATGGTCAAACATGACACCTGCCGGGCCATGAACTCCGTGGTGATGGTGATGGGTTTCATGGCCTGCATGGTCTCCGTGACCGGCGTGTTCGCCAGATTTGGCATTGCCAAAACTTGCCATGGTGACCGCCGATAAATCAACGTTCACACCGGCATTAAAACGGTAATAATTAAAATCCGCATAAGAACCCTCGCCATCGCCACCCATTTTCAACGAGCCTGCATGGGTATAATATTCAGCACCGGCCTCAAGGGTGATGCCCTTGGCAAAGCGCTTGGAAACGGTTATCCCCGTACTAATTGCCCCGTAACCCGACAACCGTTGGTCACTGGAGAAATTAGTCGGCAAAAGGCTAGGATTAAGCACCGCAACGGTGAATTTTTTGGTCACAGGGTCAAACGTGCGGCGTCCGGGATAATCTTGAAAGGACACCATATAGGGCTGGTAAAAGTCGGCTTCGTTCTGCGTGTAATAGCGTAGCATGGGGGTCACAGTCCAACCGTCCACCACTGGCTGCGCCCAATCGACTTCAAAGGTATGGGATGTTATGCCCCAATCGTCGGTGTAGAATCGGTAGTCGCCATGCAAAGCCGCGCCATTCAATGCATCAATATGCTGGACATAACTCAGGTTGCCTATCCATTGATTGCGTTCGTCAGGCCGGACTTCCAACATCGACAGCGATGTTCCCGTGAGTATCGTCGTAGGGGTTATTTTTTGCGTTTGCTTGGGGTCGATGAAAACCGTAGTCACCGCTTTGTAAGGGTTTGCCAAATACCCCGTATTCCGGGTAAAGCCAAAACTCCCCACCAACAGTGCATTTTTATTCAACACCTGAGTCACGCTTAAATTGGTAGCCCAATCTTCACGATTACCCGTGAGGAGTTTATTGTTGACTTGCGACCCACCAACAACTTCAATTTGACTTGTTCTGTGAGTGTCATTATAGGTTTTTAATCCAGTGGACGTATCATATATGTAGGGCGTGGCATCATGATCGAGTATGGAGTTGATATCACTATTGGTGTAACTCAACCCTACCATTAAACTAGTAAGCTTTTGGTTAAAGTCGAAGCGTCCCAGCACGTTGCCGAATCGCGATTCATAGTCATGCTCCGAGGAAACGCCCCCACCCACATCCAACGCCGCCTCGTCCCATTCGTAAGCAAATTTAAAATCACCTTGCTTGCGCGTCTCCGGCGAGGCCATCGCCAAGGTGTGAACTAATTGCGTATTTGGGCTGTATTTGCCCGTGTTCGGATCTTGCTTAAGCGGGTTTAATTGAGCATCCAAACGCACCGTGCCTATCGATAAATAAGGCGATGCGCCGGATTCAGTATTGACATGGTTTCCCCCAAAAACTAAGGGGGCGGTGGCCACTGGCGTGGCACCGCCCCAAGTATCTTGGGTATAATTGAAAGCAAATTTTAGCCGGTCAGTCACACTGACTTGACCACCGCCTTGCAAAGTGTCGACCTGTATCGGCTTTAAATTGCTTTGCACACCGTAGGTATGGCGTTTACTTTCTTCGTAATGACCATACTGAAAACTGGCCTGCTCCTGCTCCACAGCCTGTGCTTGTGACATCAAACCCGGCAAGGCAAGGGCTGCTGCTGTCAGCGCATTCAATGCCATGCTGGCCGAAGCCAAAGGTTCAAGCTTGGCGAATTCGCAAGTTTCGACAGGGGCTACTGCTTGAAAAGGCTCACTTGGCGGCTTTGTATTGCCTGGACGAGACATGGGCTGTTTAGGTCTAATAACAGCCACAACCACCTCCGCCAGCGGCACCTCCGCCAGAGGACGCTTCGCGACTGCCGTACTGGTGGGAGCGTAGAGAATTTTGCAGAGGTGAAGGGTTTAAAGCCATGTGCGGCTTGGCAAGATTACCACGCTCCCAAGGGGCAACGTTCGCACAGGCTGTCATGCCAAAGGTAGCGGCGAGCAATATCGCAAGGATGGCAAACTTTACAAATTTCATGTTCTATACCGTACCGTATAAGCCCACTCATTGGGGCTAAGGTTTCTCGGCCAGCAACTGTTCAGCCAAACCTCGAAACTCTTTTGCCTCGTCGGGACGGAAACCTAAATGCACATAGCGAATGATGCCCTTGCGATCAACTAGGTAGGAGGAAGGCATGGCCTTAACGCCGAAATCCTTGGCACATTGCTGGGCTGCATCGGACACTATATGAAAGCTTGCAGGGTGTTGTTCCAAGAACGCCTTGGCATCTTCGTCGGCTTCGTCCAAGTTAATGCCGATGATTTGCAAACCTTGACTCTTGAGGTCTCGATGCAACTCATTTAAAAATGGAAAGGATTGCGCACAAGGTCCGCACCATGAAGACCAGAAGTCCACATAAAGAACTTTGCCCCGAAATTGCTTAAGGTTGTAGTTTTGTGTCCCACCAATGGCAGACAATGCACAATCGGGGGCGACACCCCCAACTTCTGCCGCCAGTGCGGTTGGCAAAGAGCAGGCCAATGCAATAACACCCAAAATCATCGATAAGCACTGAGTCATGGGTGATCAATTATTGTAGTTGCAACACTTGAATATTAGTGCCTGTGCTATTATTATTAGCGTCTTGGCAATCCCATCCAATGGTGAAATTCCTCGCCCCGACATTCGTTTTACGGATTGAAACATAATAATTACCGGCACCCCCATTAACACTAATGATGTCACTCCATCCGCCATCTCCAGAAGCTGAGTCGGTAGCCGTAGTCATTTTGTTTTCTTTAAAAATATGCACACTCACCAGCAATCCATTCACTGGCGATGAATTATCCTGAACCGCAGCGGAAAAATGGTGGGTCCCTTCAGGGCAAGATGCAACAGCAAGATCGGTTGCACTGGCATTGTTACCAGCCTGGTCCAATGTTGTTCCGGCAATGCCATAAGCCATTGCCGAATGGGTATAACCCGAAACAACTAAAACCAATATTGCGATTAAAGAAACTTTAAATACTGAGCGATTCATAAACTTAACCTCGTTACGCTAATAAACTAGCGATTATAAATTCTATTCAAAAGCTAATAACCAAAAAAAAGCCACAAAATTCTTCGTTGATTCTTTTAATGGCACTTTTCTTGTTAAAGATTACTGAACCTGCAAAACAGTAATATCAGTACCTACATGAGTTGAAAAAGAGCCCATGCAATGGTATATTATTTCAAAATTTCTTACCCCAGCCTTGGTTTTGCTAACCGATATATAATATAACTGAACACCATCAGATAATCTTTCCCCACCCACCAATACCGCCTCATTACTAGCTGCCACATCCCCAGAAACAGTATCGGTGACATTCGTCATTTTATTGCCGCCATAAATCTGTGCGCTAAGCAATAAACCAGAGACAGGGGGTGATAAATCTTTTATCTGAACAACCAGATGATCAGGCTGACCATTGCCGTCATCGTAACAAAAAACTTGAGCAAGATCGGTTGCACTGGCATTGCCTCCGCCACCGTCAATGGTTGCGCCAGCGCTATGAGCCATGAGTTGACTGGAATAGCTTGCCACTATCAAAATTGATGCTGAAATAAAGGATTTTTTAAACAGTGCGCTTATCATAACTAAACCTCAAACCTCTTGAACAGAGGAATTTAAAACCAAATAAACCTGCCATCAACCACACACAGAATTACCCGGTTTGGATTGTTGCAACCACTTTCGCCCATGAGTAACTTAGGCACTGCCTCAATACAGTAGCAACGCCAGTCAGTTGCCTGATGCAAACCAACTGGCCATCCATTAACGCTATTCAATGCTTTGTTCGGTGATTATAACATCATGCCGATCAACTAGCCTAGCTATTATTTTATATATCCATTAGCAATCTTACGTTAAAGGGAAAAATTGCAAAAATGAATTAGCATGGCAAGGCATCTGCTTGTCTGCCACCGATAGTGGAAGGCATGGCATGATTGAACCTTACATAAATACATTATTCGGCTTAACCTAAAAAAAATCTACGGTACTATTCAGTACCGTAGATTATAAACAGTCCAGACATTGAAAGACCGGAAAAAATTTTTTGTAAAAAAATCCCCGACTAATCTATCCGTAATGTAGGCAAGCCACTAATAAAGTCTATTGCCAATAAAGGGTTCCCGTCTGATCGGGTTTCGACCAAACCGGGATTTCCTTGTTAATTTGATCGGCAGATGGGTAAACATACACATCATCTCCCGCTCCACCATTACCTTGACAACCAGCAGGCAATGGGTTTTTCGCCACGTTTCTAGTGACTGTCAATGTAGCAGGCGATCCCCATCCATCACCGGGTATAGTGTGGGCTGCATCCTGATAACCATCATACTTGGAATAAGCTGACCCAACTGGGATTTTACGGGCGGGGTCTCCTGCCGGTGTGCCAAACGGTGAACCGGGAACACCCGTAAAATTAGGAATCGGGGACCAATAAAGCACCTCATGATCCTTAGCAGTCGCGCTAGGCACGGAAACAGTACAAAAATCGGCTATCGCCAGTTCAAATGTCACGGAACGCGCACAGGATTTCGAATTAATAGTCATTGCGTGCGTATAAAAAGGTACATTGACAGGCGTGGACATGGTTTGATCATAATAATCACCACCCGCCCAGAACCCATCTACATTTCCTAGAGGATCAGCTTTATTATTATGGGGTCGCCACGGACCACCCGTGCGAATTATCTGACCAATACCAGTCAAGGGTGAATAAAAATCGGATGCGGGCTTAGTAGTATAGACTGTACCAGATCCCGAGTTTATCCCAATTACAGGAGAATAACTAACTGCATTGGGGAACACTACACTGGTCCCATAAGTGGGTTGCCGTTGAGTGCCAGGTGCTATATCGGGACAACCATGTGAAATGACCACTTGGTTTAAAACTTTTCCGACTTGAGCATGACCATTGGTTGTGCCTTCGACAACAACGGGTATTTCAAGCCTTGTATGGGCCACCGCGTCGTGACTTATAATTGAGAAAATTGAGGCAGTCGCAACATAGCAAATCGCCAATTGCTTAAACCTTAACGTGTTCATCATAGCGTACCTCCAGAATTTGAATATTGTTATCATTGATATTCATCTGTTTGACAATTAGGCAATGCCAAAAAGATGCAAATAAACAATATCATATTACATGCCACCCCTTATAATACTGATAATTAACAAAAATGGATGTACTAATTCAGATCATGCTGAGTCAAATAACCAATGCTCTGTGTGATATGCCACAGATATTATCACCAACTTATGTATTCGGTTCTGGCGATTAGCTTATAAACCATTGACACCCTTCAGAACACATTAATAAAACCTAGCATCAATATCTTTTCATGCCAATAAGTCAAAAACCCGGTATCCATAACAAGAATGGATACCGGGTTTGTTTGGGGTCGGTCTATCCTTTCAGGTCACTAAAACGGGATAGCCTTTTGCAAAGGTTTAAACTATTATTGCCAGTAAACCTCACCCGTTTGATTCGGTTTCTCATAAACAGGTAATTCAACATTGATCTGATTGGCTGAAGGGTAAACATGGATATCGTCGCCAGCACCGTTATTGCCTGTGCATCCTGAAGGCAGTGGGTTTGTCGTCAAATTACGAGTGACCTTGTAAGTTGCAGGTGAACCCCAGCCATCCCCTGGGATTGTGTGGGCTGCATCCTGATAGCCATCATAGTTAGAAAATTTAGGCCCTACTGGAATGCTACGGGCAGCGTCGCCTTTGGCCGTACCGAACGGCTGACCAGGCACACCGGAGAAATTCGGAATTGGCGCCCAGTACAGGACCTGTTCGTCTGTTGCTGTAGTACTTGATACAGAAGGTTCGCAAACATCGGCAATCGCAGCGTAGAAGGTTACAGAACGGGCGCATGATGCCTTTGCAATGGTGACAGCCGCCGTATAAAACGGCGACTGCACATAAGTTGAAATGGTCTGGTCATAATATTTGCCGCCAGCCCAGAAACCATCTTTATTACCTGCCGCATCGACTTTCATATTGCCAGAAGGAAATGCACCACCACCGTTAATCATGACGGCTATGCCCGCCAATGGTGAATAATAAGTGTTTGCGGCATTGGTGGTATACACTTTGCCAGCACCTGAATCCACACCTATGATAGGTGTGTAGCTGATGGCATTGGGAAATACCACACTGGTTCCGAAGCTAGGCTTTCTAGCAGTAGCGGGTGGGCAACCATGCGATATGTTTACATAATTGTGAACCCTAGTCCCTTCAACGGCTGTCGCGGTTTCCAAGCGGGTATGGGCAAAAGCAGCTTGGCTTGCAACGAACGTAGCAATCGCTACCATTCCAAAAAAAAGTGGTTTATGTGTCATTTGTCCTCCTGCGGACATATTGATAGTGAGTGAGGCTTGTATGACTGCACAATTAATTTGTTGGCAAGCCAAGCAGTTTTGAGTTTATTACATTATCTGTGCCAACTATATAAATCATTGTTATTTATTAAATATTATTCATTGCTAGGTTCTACTACTCAAAATTATGTGTTATTTGACATGTTTGATGTGTGATATGACACACTCTTATCGATTCGTTGGCATGCTGAAGAAACTGCTTGCGACAAGGTGCTATTAACACCAATAACTTGGTCTACTGTCTTGGATCCGCCAGCGCACGTTGAATTGGCCTAGCCTTAGCGGATACGCAAGCTTTCTTGTTTTGTTGGGAATAAATGGAATCAATAACTGTCTGATGGAGCATTAAGCGATCAGTCAGCATCTCATGCTGCTTCTCCCTCGGCTAAGCTTAGTGGGTAGGCTTGATGTGGATTTGGTTGCTTGACACACACTAAGCAATGGATGCGAGTAAAAAAACCGCCATCTTCATTGCAGATGGTAAAATACAAATTGCGCAATTGCACTTAGCAATAAAAAGAAAAGCCATGATTGTCTTACTAAAAAACATCCAAAAAGACACGCTACGAAGCGAAATCATAAAGTTTATTTCCCCTGTCGTCAAAGGAGGATTCTTTAGAGCGAAAGGGGAAATTAAATTCATTAGAATCCTAGAGGCTAAGGATAGCCTTAGCAAACTTATTGAGTATCACGCTTTAGTTAGCATTGAACCGGACAAGGTCGCTATGAGAGTGATCGAAAAGCTTCACAGCAAACACTTCAAAGGGAAAAGAATAACGGTTCGCGAATATCGTAAGCGAAGACCGCCAATCGATGGAGGGGTGTCGCATCATCATAATCAACGCAGGGAAATTGAGATTACGGAAATTGATTTTCCTCAGGTTGAAGGTGATCGTAAATTTCATCGCACCTATCAATCAAGGTTTTAGCCTTAATTGGTTCAAACTAAACAGAACAACGGAACAAACCTGGCTAGGGGCAGAAATACCTTCGTTTAACGAAAACATTACCGCCACTAGCCCAACTTCTTACCCATAAACAGGGGCAAACGCCTTTTCTGGTTCAGTGACCGGGCCATCTTCGCCCCAGTAAGGCGACAGCCTGCGCAGTTCTGCGACAATCGGAGGAACCGCAGCAATCACCCTATCGACTTCCACTTGCGTGGTATAGCGCGACAATGAAAAGCGAATGGTGCCATGGGCCGCCGTATAAGGAATGTCCATCGCCCGCATGACGTGGGAGGGCTCCAACGAGCCAGAGGTGCAAGCAGAACCCGAAGAAGCCGCAATGCCAGCCTTGTTCAACAGCATCAAAATGCCCTCGCCTTCAATGTATTCAAAGGCAATATTGGCAGTATTGGGCAAACGGTTGTTCGGGTCACCGGTGACAAAGCAGTTAGGCACTTGTGAGAGTATGCCCTGCTCCAAGCGATCCCGTAAAACTTTGACCTGGGTGTTCTCATACTCGATATGCTCTAGTGCCAGTTCACATGCCTTGCCCAAACCGACCACGGAGGCGGCATTTTCAGTGCCGGCCCGCCGTCCGCGCTCTTGATGACCGCCGCGAAACAACGGACGGAATCGCGAACCCCGTTTCAAATACAGCACACCGATGCCTTTGGGGGCATGAAGTTTGTGACCCGACACCGAGAGCATGTCGATCTTGGTATTTTTTAGGTTGATCGGCACTTTGCCGACCGCTTGCACCGCATCTGTGTGAAATTGCACACCGACTGCATGGGCCATTTCCGCCATTTCCTCGACTGGAAACAGGTTGCCGGTTTCATTATTGGCCCACATGACCGACACAATCGCAACATTGGGGGTCAGCACCCGCTTATATTCCTCCAAATCCAATCGTCCTTTGCTATCCACGCCGAGTCTATGAATCGTATATCCTTCCTTTTCCAACTGGGTACACAAAGCCAACACCGCAGGGTGTTCGACTGTCGTGGTGATGATTTCCTTGCGGTTGGGGAAGCATTTCAAGGCCGACAAGATGGCGGTGTTATCCGATTCGGTGCCGCAGGAGGTGAGGATGATTTCCGAATCATGCGCTGCGCCAAGCAAAGCTTGGATTTGCTTCCTAGCCTTGCCCAAAGCCCGACCCACGCCCGCGCCAAAGCTATGGATGGATGACGGGTTGCCGAACTGTTCCAGAAAAAACGGCAGCATCGCCTCGACGACCTTGGGGTCGCATTGAGTTGTGGCGTTATTGTCTAGGTAAATATCAGCCATGGGCCACCTTCCTAGGCGGTTGTGCCAATTTTTCCGCCGGGACGACTTTAATGAACTCGCCCAATTCTTCCATCAGCCTTTGCTGAATCCCGCCGATGGTCATGGAAGCCATGCCACAACTGGAACAAGCACCGATCATCTTGATATAAATCGTGTTGCCGTCCACTTCAACCAGTTCGGCATCGCCTCCGTCCATGCGCAGATTCGGGCGGATGGATTCAATGACGGCTTCTATGCGGCGGATGCGCTGCACCGTAGTCATGCCGCCGGTTGCGGTTGCTGCAATGGGCAAGGGTTCTGGCTCGACGATGGCCGGCTTGCTGTCAGCATCGAAAATTTCACCGCGTTCTTCCATGACCCGCATCAGAATTTCCTCAATGCCTTCATGGCAAGCACAGCATCCGCCACCCGCCTTGGTATAATTGGTGACTTCTTGAACCGTATGCAAATTATTGGCGCGAACCAAGCCTTCAATCAGCTTCTCATCGACGGCAAAGCACTTGCACACCAAAGCGCCTTCCTCGTGGTCGTCCGCCCATTCCTCACCCTTGAAGTTGGCAATGGCGGCTTGCAGGGCTTCCCTACCCATCACCGAGCAGTGCATCTTTTCCGGCGGAAGCCCGTCGAGAAAATCGGCAATGTCATCATTGGTGACTTTCAATGCCTCTTCCACCTTCATGCCTTTGATAATTTCGGTCAAGGCCGAGGAGGAAGCGATGGCCGAACCGCAGCCGAAGGTTTGAAATTTCGCATCTTCGATAATATCGGTGTCAGGATCGACGATGATGCTCAAGCGCAGTGCGTCCCCGCAGGAGATCGAACCCACATCGCCGATGCCATTGGCACCCGGCAAAGCGCCGACATTGCGCGGTTGAAAGAAATGTTCTTTGACTTTATCTGAATAATCCCACATGGTTAATATCTCCTAGCCTCAAGCGGAAAATGATTTGCCGCAAGAACACGGGTTCTTGGCGTTCGGGTTGGTGAATTTAAAACCTGAGCCTTCCATGCTTTCGACGAAATCGACGGTCACTCCGTCAATTTGCGGCGCACTAGTCGGGTCGATGTAAACCTTGACTCCACCCGTTTCGACCACCACATCCTCGCTGGCGGCAGTCTGTTCTAGCTTGAGTCCGTATTGCATACCCGAGCAGCCACCATCGCTGACCTGGATGCGCAATCCGCTGGCCCCGGTTTCGGAACCGGCAATGAATCTATTAATGGCCTTGACGGCGTTATCGGTCAATGTAAGCATGATTTCTCCGGTTGCTTGGGGTTATGGCACTGTCTTTGTTATGTAATATGGCAACCGCCGTGCCATTTTTGATATTCATTGCAAGCCATTGACTTCATTAGATAATAGTCAAATGGCTGCAACGATGGCGCTGTAGGATGCCGACCAAGACCACGCAAGCTTGTAAGGTTTGCGACAACGACTTAGGAGTGACAATGATTACTTTGCCTGCCATGGCAAGCCTTGACACTCCCTAACAAACATCAGGAGACAAACGATGATTAACGTGGAAACTTTGGAAGAAGGCGATGTGGTTTATGCCGCCACCCCCCTCTATAACGACGGAGGCTTGGAGAATTTGGCAGAAGGTGCATTGTTATACCCCGCCGACACACGCGGCGTGATTGTGCGCAAAGGCCATTTGGAAGAAGACGAGAAGACCAGCGTGTTCCTCGTGCGCTTTGAGGATGCGGAAAACAACCTAGGCGAACCCATAGGTTGCTTTGTCGAGGAGTTGAAGGCGGGTGAATGATGGGTCAGGAAATCGAGGATAGGAATTGCAAGACCCGGTCATAGATCACCCTAGCCTCATCTGGTAGGTCGTTAAACAAGCGCACAAAGGATTTGGCGCAGTTTAAATGGGCTAACGCCGGGGTCAACAAACCGTCCAATCGGTCTTTGGCCTGCTTTATCTCGGCGGGCGTGCCAACAGTGGTTTTTTCCAGCAACGCGAACAAGGCCATGATGATGAACGCCCGCTCACGATAAAGATTTTTGCGCTTTTCCGGTTCGTCCAACTTGAAGAACTCAATCGTCACCAAGGCTCGGTGTTGGGCGTGGCTGGCAACCGTCGCCACCGACTTTGGGGAAAGTCCGTAAAATGTGATCAACTGCTCTGGATCGTCGTCGATTGAGCCGATGGGATACACTAGATAGGCCAACTCGTCTGCCAACTTGGTCGGGTCGTCCACATCTAGCGCATATTGACCGGCAATCGGAAAATAGTCCTTTTTCAAAGTCGAGTTGCACGGCTTGCAGGCGGCGGCATAATTGAAGGGATGATAAGGCAATAAATAGTAGCCCTTGCCCGCATTCGGGGCGGGGGTTGCGGCTATGCCTTGGTCGGCCAGTTTCTTAGGGGTTTTCCAGTGTTTGATATTGCCTTTGGGGCGAAAATGCTCAATGTCCTGCTCCACTTTGCCAAACGCCACCGACTCTAACTTGCGCTCGCAGTAGGCGCATTTCCCTTCTCCCTGTAGGCGCATGTAGACCGCCTTCACCTCGCTCCAGTCAGAACTGGCTTCATCGTAATGGCCGAGGTCGCGGAAGGTCTTTGTCTTCTTCGCTGCCTTTGCCAGCCAGCCGGGTTTCTCGGCTTCAATCAGTGCTTCAAGCTGGGCCTTGGAAACCGGGTAGCGAATCATTTTAACGACTCCATGCCGCTACTCATCGCTTCCAGCAAATCTATAGCGGCATCGCTGTCGCCGCCCCTCGCCTTTAGGCTTAATTCCTTCAGCGTCCGTTTCTTGCCCGGTGCCCGGGTGGATTCAAGCCCAAAGAAATCGGTCAACAAGATTTGGTCGGCATCCAGCCCATGCACCGCCCATTCGATGCGCTTGGCGACGCTGGCTTGCCGTGTGCCTGGCTGCATCATGATGATGTTCATCCATTCCAATGACCCGACGATTAACGGACTGTGGGAGGTGACGATGAACTGGATGTTCGGCAATGCCGTCGCCAAGGTTTCCAGCACGGTCATTTGCCATTGTGGGTGCAGATGCAAATCGATTTCATCGACCATGACGATGCCGCAATTGTCCCGCAGTTTCTTTCCCGAAGGCGCGGTCATGCAGACATGGTAGAGCAGGTCGCCTATCCAGCCGAGGAACGCACGATAACCATCCGACAAGACCCCGAATGGAACCTTAAGCCCTCCGCGCTCATATAGATATTCCCCTTCCTCCATCTCACCGTCAAAGCGGTAATGGCTGCTGCCCATCAGTTGGTTAACCAGATGTTTCACTTCCTCGTATCGGCTCGGATTGCTGTGGCTAATTTCCGGCAACCATGAGTTGAACGGCAACAGTGAATAGGCATCCTCGAACAGGCTTTGCACCCTCAGCGCCCGGGCGAAAACCGTGCTACTGCGGCTACCCATGTCTACCCGCTCGCGCTTTTCCACCCGCCGGGTCGCGCCATAGCCGACAAAGAAGAAAGCAGCGGAACTGGAGCTGAAAATCGGATGCCATGGTTTCTCGTCGCGATGCGCCCAGTTCAGTTCTTCCAAGTCGCCTTTTCGCACCACTTCTACTCTCGACTCCAACTTGCCTATGCCCGACGGGATTTGATCCTGTGGGTGACTGGTGAAACGTGTCTCGATCACTGCTTTGTCGTGCAATTGAGGGGGTGTTTTAGCGTTAGCCGTTTCCGGTTCGCGGCGCACCAGCCGGTTGGGAAAAATCCCCGAAGACCGCACCGCCGGACCCAATGCCGCCAACGCGATGGCTTTCAGCAATGTGGTCTTGCCAAAGCCATTATTGCCTAGCAATAGATTGACATTGGGCAAGCGTGGCTTGGGCAACTTCAATCCTTCGAAATCCTGCTGCGGATGGACGAAATCGATCGTCGAACTGCGGAAGGTGCGGAAGTTTTCCAATTGGATAGAATCGATGAACATGATGACTGGCCTTGTTGCACTCGCCGGATAGGGAAACTTTAAGTGGAGGATGTTCAGATGCGGAACCATTTTCTCGCTGATGAAGATTTTACACCAGCGTTGCGGCCCAAGTCCTCAAATGGCTTGGCTTTCAGGTATTTTCGTCATCGACTTGTACAGGCTTCCCTTTGGATGCTTCGTGGACGAATTGAAGGCGGATGAAGCCTAACGTCAATCGCTGTGATACAGAAAACTGGTAAAGCATCGGATTTTTGTCCAAGGCAATGAATTTAGGCATTCAATGCCGGTATGGTGGAGTTATTGTCCAAATGAGAATTGCTGACCAGACTGGTGCTTTGTTGACAATCCTCTAGCGCTTTGGCATTCTGCCAGTCAATATCCCCACTGGACACTGGATTACTGATGGCAAGCACGGGCAAGGTCTTCATCTCCCACAGTTCGCAGGACGACCCGCTCGTCCGCGAACTCCAACAGGCACTAGGCGACTTAGATCAAGACGTATGGGTTGACTCCCGCGAACTGCGCGGCGGCGACCTTTTATGGAACGAGGTCAGCAAAGCCATCGATGAAGCCTCGGCCTATGCCGTGTTAGTTAGCCCTGACGGCTTGCAATCACAATGGGTAGGCAAGGAACTGCGTCACGCATTGCTGGAACAGGAACGGCGGGGCAAAGATCAACTCCCGATCATCCCGCTGTCGCTGAACAACACCAAGCTCGGTGTGTTGGAAGCATTTTTCGGCGAACAACCCGCCTACATCCCGATTAACAGCGACGATATTTGTGCGGCATTGAATGCCATCCTCGTCGCACTTGGCAAAAGACTCCCAAGCGATCTACCTCCCACGCCACAACCCAAGGCCGAACCCTTGGAAGAACTGGTCCTCGAACTGACCGACCTAAAAATCCATGAACAAGACGGCATCCGCCGCGCCACCGGCAAGGCCCGTTTAGTCTACGAACCCGCCACGACGGGGCAGCGCGAAGTGACCAGTCTGCAAAACTGGCGGTTCATCGCCCCGATAGGCCCGATTGAAGCGGAGGAACTGCGCTGGTATCTGGAGAAATATGCCATCTGGCCTAGCGATTATTTCAAAGACCGCGCCAACCAAGTCAAAGCCAACCTAATCGAATGGGGCAAACTGCTGTATCAAGCCGCCATGCCCATCGCGCACACCTACAACGTCTTGGAAGCTTGGGCTAAAATCGACGACCATGCCGGACGGCGGTTCTCCGTGCATGTCGATAAAGCACTGGAAGCCGAAGCCAGCCAAGCCGATCAAAACACCGCGCAAGAAGCCGCGACGCTATTGCTTGGCCTGCCTTGGGAGCTTTTATACAACGACGGGGCTTTTCTATTCCAAGGCGCGAAGCCGACCCGCGTCCGCCGTCGCTTGCCCAACACCAAAGTATTGAATGTGCCGGCGGTCACCCCGCCGATCCGCATCCTGCTCGTCACCGCCCGACCGGAAGACGAGGCTTGCGGCTACATCGACCACCGCGCCAGCGCCTTGCCGCTGGTGGCTGCGATGGAAGCTTTGCCTTGCTTGGTCCGTTTGACCGTGCTGGACCCTCCGATCCTACCCGCCTTGCGCGAGGAACTGGACCGCGCCCGCCGCAATAACACGCCTTATCATGTCGTGCATTTCGATGGGCATGGCGTATATGACCGCCGGGTCGGGCTAGGCGGGCTATGCTTTGAAGACCCGCAAGACATCGCCCAACTGGAACGCCGCCGCCATGCCACGGTGTACACCGACGAACTCGGTCCCTTATTGAACGAACACCGCATCCCGCTGGTGTTC
>CAIOOA010000191.1 GCA_903859815.1 uncultured Methylococcaceae bacterium
GCCGGCATATTTGCCAAACAGCACAACGTCGCCAACCTTAAGTTGTAAGGGGCGGATTTGGCCGTTATCCAGCACCTTGCCGGTTCCGACGGCGAGGACTTCACCGCGAGTCGGTTTTTCGGCGGCAGAATCGGGGATCACAATGCCAGATGCGGTGGTACGCTCTTCCGCCAGACGTTTTACGATCACACGGTCATGCAGGGGACGGATTTTCAAAGCCATAGTGTTTAACTCCTCGTTGTTGATTGTCTGAGTGAGGGATGATCTGCTAAGCTTGTTAGCACTCTCCCGTAACGAGTGCTAATAATACGCACTATGAAAAACTTGTCAAGCCTCAGATGAGTTAAAATGTGGTTACAGTTTGATGACAATAGGAAAAATCGGGGAGAAAAGAGGCAAAGTTAGCCCATCATGGATTGGATTGACGCTGTCACAATGGGAATCAGACCGGACTGCCCGGCGGTCCACACGCTTTGGTTCAATCCGCTTTCAGCAATAAGGTGACTTCTTCCACTGATTTATCCTGCGCAATCCAGAAACCCCGCATTTCCAGCACGCCTTTCGTATTCAAGGAAATCACCCAATACAAGGCATCGAGATAGGCTGCCTCCGCCAAATCCACAGGTGAAGGTTCCGCCGGGGTGGTGGGGTGGGAGTGAACGACGGCTAACAACTCTTCGCCGCGTTCGCGGATTTGGCGCATCGCATCAATTTGACCTTTAGGGTCAAGCTGAAACCGAACCTGCGGGGTGGGTGAAGCATTGGCGACTGGATACCAAGAAACGGGGATTTTCGACTTTGCGCCTATCAAACCACAAACCTCCAACTCGGGAGTGGCTTGGGCATGATGGAGTATCTGGTTGACCAGTGCGCGGGGAATTTCGATTGGGTTGGGTGACATGGATTGTCCTTTGTTGGCGTTTAAATGATTGACCCATTTTAACCGTAAGCTGGCATTGAGTGGGAATTCATTGGCTTGAGCAGGATAGTTATCTTAATGAAGTTGAGGTAATCACTAGGCTCTTCGACGCCCTCCACTGACCCTAGCATGAGCTTGTAGGTCGGCAAAGTTCTCCACATCTACGAACCCCGCCTCCTCCAACAACTCCCCTGCCCTATCCGCTTGGTCATAGCCATGTTCGAACAACAACCACCCGCCGGGCTTCAAGTATTTAGGTGATTGCTGGATAATGTGGCGAATCGCATCCAAGCCATCCGGGCCAGATGTCAAGGCCAAACTAGGTTCAAATCGCACATCGCCAAGCCGCAAATGCGGGTCGCTCTCGGCAATGTAAGGAGGGTTGCTGACAATTAGATCAAAGTATTCCCATTCATCCGGGCTACGAAAATTAGCTGCATGGCATGGCAACCCGGCAAACCAGTCACTTTGAACAAAGCGAATGTTCCAAGCCCCCAATCTGGAGGCATTGTCGGCGGCAATTGTGAGGGCGGCAGGGCTTAAGTCCACTGCGGTGATGTGTGCCTTTGGCAATTCCAAGCCCAAGGTCACGGCTATCGCCCCGCTGCCAGTCCCTAAATCGGCAATATGGGCAGTTTGGTTGACGGGAATCAACTTTAATGAAAGTTCGATCAGCAACTCAGTTTCCGGGCGGGGAATTAAAACATCGGAGGTGACTTTAAAATCCCGCGACCAGAATTCGCGGATTCCAGTCAAGTGAGCCACGGGATGACCGAGCAAGCGTTGCGACAAAAGCTCATTAAACCGTTTTTCCTCTTGTGGACTCAGTCCCTTCTCCGGCCAAGCCCTAAAATAAGTCCGTGACTTGCCTGTGGTAAGGCTCAACAGGATTTCGGCTTCCAATCTCGGGCTATCAGAAAACTCTCCGAGTTGTTTGGAAGCTGAATTTAAGATGGCGGCTAGGGAGGTCAGGGCAGCAATTCTCATTATGGCTAAAACGCCGTCATTCCGGCATGGACTGCCGGAATCCAGAGCCATGGACGGTAACTTGTCGGTGCATAAGTGTCTGATTAAACATGACTGGCAAATCCTAGTTTCACGTCCATGTGACTGGATTCCTGCTTCCCGGCAGGAATGACGGGTTATACATCAACGCTTTGCCTCATAATGAGA
>CAIOOA010000192.1 GCA_903859815.1 uncultured Methylococcaceae bacterium
ATCTCTGGACTACCGGACACCGGCACAAGTCTACCTTGGAAGGCAGCAAGACAACGGGGCAGGGACAAACATTTATCAACCCGCCTCTATCTTAATTCGGTGAGATTTTGGTCTTGACAATGGGGAGTACTGTAATGGCTTGGTAAATGGTTTCGTGGCACAGTCTGATCGGTTCGCCCATGCATTGCAGTGTATCGGCAATCTGCTCCGGCGATAAGCCTTACTGCAAACCGTCGATGACTTTTTCCCATAGCGGGTTGCTAACGGCCAACTTGCGCCCAATGAGTGGTGTCGCAGAGAGGCGGCGGACCCGTAGGTTGGCCCAGATAGAAGAGTAGCCGCCTGCCATGGCCGAGCGTTCGGCGGGTCGGGTGGCAGAGGTGGGCTTCCATCTATTGCAGGCCAGTTCCCGGGTGACACAGGAACGGGACTGGTTCAAACTGGCTGCAATGGCGGCGGGTTTAAATCCTTCCTTGAGTTGAGTTTGGATCAATGTGCGATCATCAACTTGTAAGGTATTTGTAGGCTTTTTTCATGCAACATTATTTCATAAAAAATGTTGCACTTGGATTTCGAGCGCACCCCAAATTATTAGATTTTCAGATAAAAAAATTGATAATGGCGGTTGGTTGCGAAAGCACACTTGAAAAGTATGTCAAAGTTTATTTCAAAACATGTGTGATGCCTTCACCGCTGAAAACATCGATTTTCATGCTTTTGTGTCAACACCGACGAGTTGCTTGCGTGCGGGGATGCCATATTGTCCAAGACTGGCTTCTCAACCCACTAAGCGGCAGTGAGTCAAAGTGTACCTATTAGGTACACCCTCGCTGGCCAACTATTTCCTGCCCAATTAACCAATCAGCACAGGAAGCCAAACATTTCAGGGAGAATGCCATTAGGAGACCAATTCAAACGTGGTGTATTCAATTGTTTATAAAGAACTGCTACTCAACTGATTCAGAACACGCTAGCCGTTTTTGCAGCCAGACGCTGAACTGGATTCGCTCCAAGGCATCACGGAAATTCTCCTTCTTGTTGTCCCACGACGATGACTTCCCTGCCCCATCCCCTTCACGGTACTCGGTTGCCAAAGCCAAGCGGGCCTGGGGTGAAAGAGCTAGGACAGCCTCTTTGGCGCGATCCATGGATTCCCTATCCGCACTTGCCTTTCTCCGTTTCTCAGCCTCTATTCGTTTTTTAGATTCCTCCTCGATGCGTGCCTGCACTTTCAATTTCACCTCGAAAACGGACTCGCCAACATCGGCACCACCTTCAAACAAAGTACGTATGTAACCTGCCGTCGATCCCTTAACCTGGCTTTTTCTTGCTTTCTCCTCGACGTACTCGACCGTAGATCGGGCGCGCACTTCATCTTGTAGTATCCAGGCAATAGCCAATCTTTCACCTATACCGTGGCTGCGCAACTTCTTGAACAGATCGGACTCACGGATACAGGAATGGACATCCTTGACCGCTGGCTTCAACGCCATCTGCTGGGGGGCATCGGACACAAGAAAGCGGATCTCGGCAATCTTTCGTCCATGCCGTCGAAATTCAGGGAGCAGCCGAATGTCGGAAACACGGTTGATTTCATCCACGGGCTTTTCTATAGCTTCTCTCCGTAAGTATTTGAATTCGTCATAACTGCTTTTCATGGCCCCGACAAGCTCTCTGAACTTCTCGACGCTCCACCATCCCGTCGAGCCAACTGACTTATAGCGTAGACAATTTTCATACAACGCAAGTGCATAGCCTGACTCAAACAGCCGTTGGATGCCTAGGTTAATTGTTGCGTAGATCTCTGGGTTATATAGCTGTTTGGAAAGAAATTCAGCATAGCTGTAAGTGCAGACTCCTCCCTCGATACTACCATAGGCGATCATCGCCATAGCATGCCAAGACACTTTTCCGTCGTTCATCAGGTTGAATTCGACAGACGTACCCGCCAGCTTTTTGATCGCATCCTGCAGGCGTCCAACATTGTTGCTTTCTTCCCACCCCATCATGGCAAATAAATGGGGAACAGGAAGATGGTGGGTCTGCTTTACGAGCAAATCATCATAGGCATTCAACAACAATACATTGGCGAGCTTGCGTTCAACAAGAGAAAGAATGCCATTGATATGTATGGTCGCGACATGCTTTTTTACACAAGAACCGCTTGGTTTTAGTTTTTTAGTTTTGTCCATGTTTTTTTGAAGTGAAAATATATTTAGTAAAAATTTATCACCTTACGGTAGACAAAGTCTACACCCTAAACTTTCACCTTTAACTTTCTTTGAAATCCGCGCAAGCTTTGTACCCTAACATTCTTGATAGCAATTTATATGACCACACTTAGTTTGCGTTTCACTCTCTGGTCTCGTTCATGATAATGTTTATGATGACATCGGGTTGGGAAACTATTCCAGCGCATGTCTGCCGCTCATGGCATAAACACATACAGAGTTTACTATAAGCCTTTCAGAAGGTGTGTTGATAAATTTTGGCAAATGTTTAATACACTAATAAAGCAATGCTTCGAATGCAAATAAAACAAAACTTAATTTATTTCCTTGTTCTATATACACAACCTATTGTTTATAAATAAGATTAATATCTTTTTCAGAAAAGCCAAAGCACTTCCCAAGATGCTTGCGTTTTGCGACTACTGCTTTTCGCCTTAGTCATACGGATCTATGACCACCAAGGACTACCAGTTTGGGTGTTTTCATCGGCAGAAGCTTAGGCTAGATCAAAGCTACAAAGTCGGTTTAGAGTTTGTCCCAAGTGTGCACGGTGGCAACGTACAGATAGTCAAAGGCTAAACGTATCAGTAGCGAAATTGTTGGATTTTTTCTCCTTAAATTGATGAAAACAACAACTTTGAATGTTGTTGTTTTGTTTATCTTTTAACAACAGTTTAAAAGAATTTAATTTAGCGAAAGCCTTATGTTTAAAGGTTTACAGCCCGAATGGGTGAAAGTTTAGGGTGCAAAGGTGAAAGTTTGGGGGAACATGTCGTTCTGAAAGTGAAAGCTTAGGGTTTGAATGGTGAAACTTTAGGGGGAGTCCGTGGCATGTAATCCAGCCTACATCTGTGGGGGGTGGTCGCAATCTGTTTGCTTTTCGTGGTACACCCACGTCGCGGTCATGCACTGTCCTGTAGGCCGAGCAAGTCATGCATGATTGCGTGAGCCTTTCTTGCAAAATTTAACTCGCTCCAGTGTCCCTTGTATTCGATTTGTCAGTGCAGTTCGGCGAGGTATCTGTTGTAAGGGTCTGTCAAAAAAATAATTTGTACAAGTTGGGGGAAATGACCGCATGATATTCTCATGCACAAAGATCCCATCAGAAAAGTCCGTAGAAAATTCGAACGCCTTTCGTGTGTGTTGGACGAGCGTGGTTGCAAGGTTTTGGCGGTTGCGGAATTCGAATCGCTTGATTATGGAGGATAGAGCATTGTTGCAAAAACCACTGACCCGTCGCGAGTAACCCTCCATCGTGAAGTAAATGTGAGATGCGCGGACACTCCTGCCGGTCACCAGGATCGGGTTTGGAAGGTTGGTGGTGGTCGTAAAAAATTGGCACAACAAAAGCAATAGTTGTTGTTGGCACTGGAAGCGCTGGTCGATCTTATGACTTTGGGATATCCGGAAAGTCCCATCCGCTAGACTTGCCGTAGCTCTGGTCAATTGGCAGTTGCCTTGGCAAACTAGCCCGACTTCCGCAACTCAACCTTGATTTTGCCAATTTTGGCCCATTCTGGCTTTGCAACCCACTGAAATACCTAGCCTGATACTGTCAAAATCGCTGAAAACCGCGTGTAGTGCCGACCTTGCCCCTTGCGCCCTGGCTGGTTTTTGACAACACTACGCCTATGTTTCTACGCGCAAAGTCCCGTTTCAAGGACGGCAAAAAGCACCGCTACTGGAGCATTGTGGAAAACCGGCGCACCGCCTCGGGCCGTGTGGTGCAGCGGCACGTGCTGTATCTGGGCGAGATCAACGACAGCCAGAGGTCCGCGTGGTGCAAGACCATCGAGGTGTTCGCCGATGGCGGGGGTCGCCCGGCACAGCTTGCCCTGTTCCCCGCCGACCGGGAGGCGCCGTCGTTGGATTGCGAGGCCGTGCAAGTCAGGCTCGACGCCTTGGAATTGCGCAAGCCGAGGCAGTGGGGCGCCTGCTGGCTTGCCTGCCACCTGTGGGACTTGTTGCGGCTGGACGACTTCTGGGCCGACAAGCTGCCGCCGTCGCGGCAGGGGACGCGCTGGCTGAACGTGTTCAAGACGCTGGTGTGCTACCGGCTGATCGACCCCGGCAGCGAGTGGCGGCTGCACCGCGAATGGTTTGAGCGGAGCGCCATGACGGATCTGCTGGGCGAAGACTACGGGCTGGTGCAGAGCGACAAGCTGTACCGCTGCCTGGACAAGCTCGTCGCGCACAAGCAGGGGCTGTTCGGCTTTTTGCGCGAACGCTGGCAGGCATTGTTCGGTGTGCGTTTTGACGTGTTGCTGTACGACTTGACCAGCACCTATTTCGAGTGCGACGCGCCGGAGGCCGGCCAGCGGAAGTTCGGCAAAGCCCAAGACAAGCGCTCCGATTGCGTCCAAGTGGTGATCGCGCTGATCGTCACGCCGGACGGCTTCCCGCTGGCCTACGAAGTGATGCCGGGCAACACCGCCGACAAGACCACCCTGGCGGACTTCCTCAAAAAAATCGAGGATCAGTACGGCAAGGCCGACCGCACCTGGGTGATGGACAGGGGCATCCCCACGGAGGAGGCGCTTGAACAGATGCGCACCGCCGAAACGCCCATCCACTACCTGGTCGGCACACCCAAGGGGCATTTGAGCAAACTGGAAAAAGAATTCCTGGCATTGCCTTGGGAGTCGGTCCGCGAGTCCGTCGAGGTCAAGCTCCTCGACAAGGAAGGCGAGCTTTATGTGCTGGCGCGGAGCGCGGGCAGGGTCGAGAAGGAACGCTCGATGCGGAAACGGCGCCTGAAAAAACTGTTCAAGCGGCTGCATGAACTTCAACAGCAAAACCTCACCCGCGACCAGCTGCTGCTCAAACTCGGCGCGGCCAAGAAAGAGGCCGGTCGGGCCTACGGCCTCGTCGACATCCGGCTGCCGGAACAAGGCCAAGAAGTCACACGGGAAACCTTCCAATTCACCATCAACCGGCGGAAACTGCGCACCGTCCGGCGGCGGGAGGGGAAATACCTGCTACGCTCCAACCTCGCCGCCGACGATCCGGCGCTGCTGTGGAAGCATTACATCCAACTCACCGAAGTCGAGCAGGCGTTCAAGGAACTCAAGGGCGACCTCGCGCTGCGGCCCGTCCACCACCAGACCGACACCCGCATCGAGGCGCACATCTTTGTCGCGTTCATGGCCTACTGCCTGCAAGTCACGCTCAAGCACCGGCTGCGCGCGCTGGCCCCCGGACTGACCCCGAGGGCCGTGCTGGAAAAGATGGCGGCGCTGCAAATGGTCGATGTGCATTTGCCGACCACCGACGGTCGCTGCCTCGTCCTGTCCCGCCACACCCAGCCCGAAAAGGACCAGCAACTCCTGCTGGCCCAACTGAAGCTCGTCCTGCCGCCCCAGCCGCCCCCCAAAATCACCTCAAACGCACCCTCAACCCACTAGCCTGGCGATGCCCCTGTAGTGCCGACCTTTGCATTTCGCAAACGGCGGATCAATCAGTTAGCTGCGTTTTTGCCTTGAGTTGCGGAAGTCGGGCTAGCACGACCACTGGGGCAGGGCTGAAAATTGAAGCCGAGATCGATGCCAACACCTACCCGAAAGGGATTCAGGTACCCGATGAGGAACTGGAAAAGATCAGAATCAAGAGGGAAGATTTCCACGGAGAATGTAATTACTCCGTATGACTCCGGCGCATCCACATGTCATATTGACGAATAAATTGGCATTCTCTGGCTTTTGCACGAGGATGAACAATGGCAATAACAGAACGTTGGAAACAACACATCGAAGACTGGCAGGCCAGCGGCTTGTCGCAG
>CAIOOA010000193.1 GCA_903859815.1 uncultured Methylococcaceae bacterium
GAGCCCGTTCAGCACCGGCCAGTCCAGCCGGTCCAACAAACGCGGCAGATGTGCGCGGGAGACCGGCTTGACCGCCTCGGTCTGCGTCAGCTTGGCAAGCCAATCCACACGATTGGCGATGTAGCGGTGGATGCCGGAAAGCGTTTGGCGACCCACCAGTGTCGCCAACACAAACCCGACAATCACGAACACCAAGGAATGGCGTTTGCCCCGGTTGTCCCGGAGATCGGGTAGTTCATTTTTGAGGCGGTCTACAAAACCGTCCATTTGCTCGCCACTGTAACGCGCTTCGTCAGCCATTTGGGGTGTCATGTCAAAATTTTAGGGGCGCGGATTGTACTACAGTTTCCATCAGTTTTTTTATGAGAAAGCCGTGGAAGTGGGGGAGAAGGCTTGGTGCGGAGGGAGGATTCTGCGATTATACCGTTTTGCGCCAACCCCTTGGCATCCTGCCCCGTCCAACCGATTGGTTTGCTTCCATGCCCAAACCCAGCTTCCCTTTTTCCCAGAAGGCGTCACCCGGATCAGCGACTTGCTGGCGTTTCGCGTGGAGGACACGGCTGCGTCACCTACTTCAACGGCAATATGCCGGTGTTCATCCATGGCAAGGACGACATTGCCGCTTTCATGATGATCACGGCGCAGTTCTGTGTGAATGGCAACAGGGAAAATGGTGTTTTTGTCGTGTACTGGATTCCTATTGGGGGTTGCTCAGTTTTTGGATCAGATATTGCCTGGACCACGTGTAAAGATTATTTTGCATTAAAAAGAGGGGGCGCTTTTCCGAAACGCCCAGTTTGCCGGCAAGAGTGCGCATTATTTCCGCAGCACTCACCAAATCATTCGGTTTAAAGACATTGCAAACATCTACTATCTCATGGTTGTGCTTGTCAATATCTTCTTTGTTCCTCGGATAAATCTTCGATCCGCCATCCAAGTCCCTGCGGGTATATGGATTCTGCTCGGCTTGGCAAACCTCATCACGGTGATTAGTAACAAAGCGGTAGAACTCTTCAATATCCGAAGGCTTGATAACCGTGTACTCATTAATGTCGTCGGTGATCGAACGTTCCCGATATTGCGGACAATCCAAGCAAAGCAATGTGTTCAGCGCCCATGCCGCACCACCGACCACGTAAATGCGGGTTTTGCCGGTCAACAAGTGAGGATGGCGTTGCTTCTGCTCATCCATTTTTTGGGCCAGCTCGATCCTAGTGGTGGCGGCATCTTTGTCGTGTGCGCGATGGGTAAAGGCAGTAGTGCCAAAATCGGGTATTTCAAACGTAGTGAATACTTCCTCAGCACTGCTTGCCTTATTCGGATTGCAGCGTTCGATGTAACCGCCTTTGATGTTGCCGCTACCCACGTCAACCAGCAAAGATTGGCAATGCCTCGTGGTTGGCAACGGGGCTATCCAAATGCCTTTGGATAGGTATTCCGCTTCGCGTTCGACCGAGAGGTAATCCACTGCATCGCCCCTCATGGGAGGCTTTAAAGAAAATGGAGGTTGAGTTTTAAAATACTGAGCGATGGCCTTGTCGAGTTGCTTGTAATGCTGTGTTTTAACCATGCTACTGCTACCCACTAGGAATAGAGGAATATCGCCATAGTCGGCATGGAGCGAGTTGATGATTTTGCACAAGGCATCGACTACATACGGTACATTGGCGGGATCGCGTGGGCTGACATTTTCCGTTTGGCGTCCATCGTAAGTAAAAGGGATGTAACGGCCATTATCAGGCAAGAATTCGACAGCGATAGGCTTGATACCTTCCGAGCCAATCTCGATGACCGAATAAACATCGGCTTTGGTGGGTTTGTCGGCTGGGTTGATCGTGCATTTAACTTCCAAAGGCTTATTGTTACATTCACCTTTGGCATTCTTACCGTTTGGACAGGGAGGCGCCGGTGGCGATTCGCAATCGCCATTAGGTTTATTGCCAAATTTACATTCACCTATTTGAAAACCAACCGGTCTTGGTTTGCAGGATCCGTCGGAATTTTGGCCGTACTCACATTTCTGTGAAGGCAGAAAGATGACCCAAGTCAGCATGGCCAATGCCAGTGGCACCAAACCCCAAAGCCATTTTTTCGAAAACTGATTCTTTTCCTTAACTGTTAATGGTAGATGGCATTCTGGACAGGTGGTATCCGGCCCCATGATGGGGATGAGTTCTTTGCCGTCCGCTTTCGTGCAACCGCCAAAATTGCCACATCTACCTACTTTCATCCAATCGATCCCCTTTGATTAGTTTGCGATGTCTCATCGCAGCCAGTTCAATTGTTGATGGCTTTATTGATGTCTTCCACTTGCTTCTTTTTCGCGGCTAGAGCACGTTCCTGTTCAGTGTTGCGAGTTTTCAGGCTGTTAATTTGCCTCTTGATCTGAGCCTGCTTGTTTCGCAACTTCGCTGTCTCGCCTTTGCCCTGATCCAACTGGCGATTGATTACCGCAAGCTGGGTTTCCATATCGGTCAAGGCGGCTTGGTTGGCCTGAAGTTCTTGCCTGAGTTGGGCTTGCTGTCCATTCAACAAATTGAGTCGTCGTTGTTGCTCGGTGAGTATCTGGCGCGACAGGTTAACGTCGTTTTGCGCCGAACGCACGGCTTGATCGTAGCCGCCTTTCACCGAGCAGCCGATGGTGCTGAAAGGATCGGTGTCTAAGCGCGGGTCGCAGCGTTGAGTGGCACAGGCTGTGAGCATCACGATTAAAAATAGAATAGTTATATTATTCAATATATTACCCTCCGCCTTCGATGCGACGTTCTGGAATTTGAGAGGCAACTTGTTCGAGTTGCGCGATCTGGGCATTGTATTTCTGCATCTCGGCGGAAAACTTTTGGTCGTCTTTGGGAATGGATTGGGCGGCCTGTTCCTTGCGCTTTTGCAGGTTGGCGACGGTGTTTAGCAACACGGCTTTGGTGTCATTGAGTTTTTGTGCTTCCTGCTCGGCTTTTACGCGTTTGATTTGGTGGCGCTTGAATTTCTGTTTTAGGGATGCCAGTTTTTTTTCGTCGTCTTCAATGGCGGCGCTGGCTTGGGCGATGTACTGGGTTAGATTTTGATTTTCGCTTTGCAGGATGCCAAGAGCCTGTTGGTAAATCGCCACCTGATCAGCGGCGGTGTTGCGATCCGCAGCCATCTTGCCGTAAATCCCTCCCCCAACCCCCCCTACACCGGCGCCAATCGCAGCCCCGGTTCCAGCGCCAAATCCCGTCGCTGCACCGACTATGGCACCGATTGCGGCGCCCACAGCCGCGCCCGTCAAGGCGGAGGTTGCAATTGTCTTCATGCGTTCGCGCATTTGGCAGTCGTACAAATCGCCCGAAAACTGATTGGCCTGTCCGCGCAAACTGTTGTCTATCGCCGCCGCGTAATGAGAGGCGCAGGCGGAAGAGGGGGGAGTGGATGCGCAACCGGTCAAGACCAATATCGCCAGTGTGCACAAAAAAAGAATATTCTTCATGGCATCCTTCATCATGGGTGCAAAAAACGCTTAGAGTTTATATGGACTATTCTATACTTTTACATTCTGTAGTCCATATTTTTGTGTCGGATTTTTTTGTTTTCGTCAATTGCTCAACGTGAGCTAGGACCACCTTGGGATAGGGCTTGATATGCTTGTATTCGTTTACTTCGATGAGTGTTAACCAACGGTCGCGTTGTTGTTTGACCAAGCCCGGATCGTAGCGGCCCAGGTTGACGATGGCGTCGGCATAAAGCTGGACGTTGAAGTCATAAACCTTTCGTTTCGAAGCCAAGCGGTCGCATCTTTCTTTCGCGGTACTTGCAAATTTGCTGCAGAAAACTTCCTCCTTGCCTAGGTAATCGCCATCAATGTTCAGGTTGTGGCATAGAATTCCGGCATAACGGAAAGCCTCAAACGCCGCCTGCGCAAGTTGCTCCTCATAGACTTGGCGTTGATTTTCATAAGCCAGGCGTTGGTCGCCAAGTTGTTTTGCTAGATTGTCCATTTGCGCCTTGAGGGCGGCATCTTGGGTTGCCTCGTGGATGTTGTTGACCGTTACGAAAGCGGGTTCCTTGGCCTGCTCCTGAATTTTTGGCTTGTTGCCCGGATTGAGGGCGCTGGCGGTTTCTAATTGTTGCCAAGCCCTCTCAAACCGTTCAAAGTTAGCCGGAGTGGTCACGGGGGCGCTCAGGACAACGCGGAAACCAGCCGTGGGTTTGCCCGGATTAAGCTTGCCTTCTTTGTAGAACGGCTCTTCTTTGCGCCGAGCGGCTGATAGCTTCTTGTCCAGATAGTGTCCGCCACGCAAGGCATAACCACCGGCTTCACCATGAGATGCATATTCGCGCTGATGGCGCAGATGATATAAATCAAAGACAATTTCATCAACATTGCCTAATATGTCATAAAGACCCAATGGATTGGGCTTGAGCAAACCTATGGATTGAACCCCGCCATCGCCTTCGGGTTTATAAAATCTGGCGTATTGCTCGGCTTCGGCTTCTGGAAAAAAAGTGGGTTGCCTATAGTTTTCAGGGGAAGCCATTTGCCCACCGCGTGCGGCAAACTCCCATTCCGCCTCCGTCGGCAAGCGCACATAACCGGGTTCATTGTCCTTTTTGGGCAAGTCGGCAAGCGCATTCTTTTGTAGCCAAATCGAATAGCATTTGCCAAACTCTGTCGCGTCAAACCAATTGACTTGGGTTTTTGGCAAGTTTGAGTTTTTATCTGGCTCAGGGCAATTGATTTGCTCGTCTTGCGAGGTGGGAATGTCATCCGGCAACGGGCATACCGTTCTTTTGTTTTTCATGACCACGTTGAATTGCCGTTGAGTGAGTTCATACTTTCCGATCAAAAAGTAACGTGGGCCATTGTTGGGATTGGCAAAACCGCCGGCGATATAGGTTGTCACAGGACGCACCGCATAGACATTTTCTGTGGCGTTGGCATCGCCCAACTTGATTTCGAGGTCGCCAAATAAACCATAAGCGGGGTTGCTTGCAGGCGTTTCCACTTTGCGAAACGCCATTTTACCCCCGCAAGGCATGGGCAAGATCACGTCATCATTTTTCTCTGCTTGTATCGGGTTGTAGAAACCGGTATCCCAAACCTTCATGCCCTGCCAGGAGTCTCCCCCCCAAGCGACCGGAAAAGGGAATAAAAGAGTGATAAGGCAAACAAAAAACCGTTTTTGTTTCTTAGAGTTCACGCAATTGCTCCCCTGGATGGATTTTATTGGCCTGTCTTGTTGCAACGACGATCACAAGACCCGTAAACATCAAAGTGACGAGATAGGCCAATAGATAATCGAACCCGGCAAGGTGAAAAATTCTGATCTCAGTGATGCCCGTTTCGATCATGGCTCCTAGGATTTCCTTGCCGTATTGTTCGGCAATCCATTGACTGATGAGTGCAAGGATGGTGATCACGATGAAAGCGCAGCTTGTGATCAATGTGCCTTGGATACCCAGGAAAATGCCAATGTGCTGCTTGCTTAGGCCCAGAAGGCGCATTTGGGCAATCTGCCCGCGCTTGCCGTCAATGCTTAACAGAAAATTGCCGCCCAAGGCAAAGCCGCCTCCAACCATGCCGATCAGAGAAACGACCATTAACAAAATATTCAGAAACCGGTCAAGCTGTCTTATTTTTTCGATTTCATAGACTTTGGAGATGATTTCCATTCCTTCCTTGCCGCTGCGCAATTCGTCGGCCAATTGGGGGACATCGTCCAAGGTTTTGGCGAAGATTCTCGCTCTTGCGTAGCTTGCCCTTTTGTTCACCACCGGTTCAGGTTTTGGCGTGTCTGCCGATTCCATTTTGTCGCCGTCAAACGGACGCATTGGATCATAAAAAGGCATCTGCTTGTGATGTTCCCCTTGATAATCTATAAAAACCCTGTACTCCGAGAAGTTCGGTGTGAAGGTTTTTTGACATGATAATAAGCCATCCTCGTACTGATCCCGTCGAAGCATGGAAGGAACTCGCTTTTCTGGGTTCTCTTCGGCAGCGGGCACTTTGCTTTCAGCTTCCTTGTCCTGCGGCCGAAACAAGGCAATATTTAATCCTTGCTTGTAATCTTCCACAGCCAACAAAAAACTCAGCCGGGTCAAGACGGCCGAGCGCTGCAAGCACCCGTATTCGGGAAGGATGGCTTTGATTTTTAATGTGGCGCTGGCCTGCTCTTTCCCGTGGTCGCGTGACAAGACGGTATTGAGTTTCCCGTTAGCTTGGAGATGCAGTCTTTGTGCCAAGGAATGGGTTATGATGACCTCCTGGTCGTCAGCCGGCGCTTCGAGCCTAGCCATTTTCAGCAAGGGGTCGCCCTCCGCCGTTGCAATCAGATCGACGCTTTCCGTATTGTTTTGGCTGTCCCGAATACTGATGTCATTCGTTAGAAAGCGGGTGATGGGAATGATAAATTGAATGCGGGGATCTTTAGTTTTATCCTCAAACCAAGAAGGCGGCAGATTGTAGCCATTGCCCTGCATTTTGATTTCCAAATTGCAAGGATCATTCAGTAGCAATTGCCTTTGGGTATTGATGACACCCTGTTTGAGCCCCAGCAAAATCAACAATGGCGTGACAATACTGACGACCACGCACAGCAACACACCCGTGGTGCGCCAATCGTGCCATAAATCCTTGGCGGCTAAAACTCCGATCAGCTTGTTGCTGGTTCCGGCTTTTCTGTTAACGGAAGCAGGCAATTTTCCCTCCAGTTTCTAGCGTGGCCCTGACTTCGCGCATGTCTAAACGCCCGATCCAGGGATAATCGTGGGTGACAATGATTGCGGTACGCTGCTGGCTGCGTATTAAATCGACGAACAACCGCATAACCTCTTCGGCACGCATTGGGTCCAGCGCTGAGGTGGGTTCGTCGGCCAGCAATAAAGGTGGGCTGTGCGCCAAAGCCCTGGCAATGGCCACACGCTGGCGCTCGCCTATCGACAGTTGACGAGGTTTTTTCTCTAGCAAATCCCGTATCTCCAGAATGTCGGCGAGGTTTTGCAAATCTTGGCTCCAAGTTGCATCCTGCTCGATCAATTGCTTAGGTAAGAGGATGTTATCTTTGGCGCTGAGAAACGGTAGCAGCCCCCCCGTTTGTAAGACAAACCCCAAATGACGCATCCTGAGCGTATCCAATTTGGCTGGGTCATCAAGCCATAATCGCGTGATGTCGATGTTGGTTTGCGCCAAATTCAAACGCATGACGCCAGTTTGCGGCGGCAAAATCAGCCCCAAGATTTCGAGCAAAGTGCTTTTGCCCGAACCGCTAACACCCGTCACCGCGACCAGTTCACCCGCATTGATTCTCAAATGAGGAACATGAATGGTAAAAGTTTGCCCGCTGTTGCCGCGTGTGCAGTAAAGCTCATCAATCTCGATCATACGGCACGCTAGGGCAGCAAAGTGATGGGAATCAAAGTCACTTCTTCGGCATCTGGTTCGTCAGCGAGTTTTTTCCAATCCGAAGGTGATGCTTCACGTTCCTGATAAAACGTCAACTGCGCACGCAAATCCCTGAGAATATCCTCCCTTTCGTTCAGGTTGAAGCCTTCCCATTCCGCCTCGGTAACCTGCATGATGCGGCTTTTATAGGGTAAATGCTCCAATTCCTCCAAATTGAACAGTTCCCCCAACGTGGAATCATCGTCTGGCAGACGTTTGGGATCATTCAACAAAATACTAGCCTTCTTTTTTAAAGCCCTGAAAAACTGTTGGGTTTGGGAGCCGCTACTGGCTTTGGCCTCGGCATCACTATCCAAAATGGACTTGAGTTTTTCCGCCAAATCGCTTAGCTCTGCGCGGGACAATAAAATATTGGCTTCGACGGTTTTCCCAGTGATCCACGCTTCCATCACATCCGGAATATTGGCATTTTGTGTCGCCCCACGATATTTAAGACGCAGGGCATTGCCTAAGAGCAATTGGTCTTCCCTAAGCTTGGCTTTTTGTTTGCCGAAATCAGGATTTGCATCCTCTAAAGCGGTCTTCGGACAATATTCAGTATTCAGTTGCTGGTCTCTGGTCTTGCCATTTGCCAGCAAATCCAACATGGTGGCGCTGATGCGCTGCACAATGCAGGTCAAGCTGTCGCCAAAATAGGCCGATTCATCATTGTTATTTTGCAGTGGCGTGGAAGATTTGCCGGGCGCTGCTGTATTGTGTGAATAGTATAAAGAATCTTTAGTGATCGGGTTTACAGTCAACCCTCTATATTGTCTTTCTGCTTTTTCATGATCATTCTTCCCCGTTTCGGTCTTCAGGTGCAAAGCATACAGGTTGATACCCTTGCTCTTAGCGACATTTCTGATCGTTTCGCCCGTAAAATCGCCTACGGCGCTGATTTGCGAACCATCAGATAGTTTTTCATGGGGCTCGATGGCACCGGCATCGGTGACGAGAATAATATTTCTGTCCAAAAAATTATCCCAGTTAATTTGATGGATTGCCGCCAACATACCCGCATAACTATCCTCGTCAAACTTGATGCTCGAAACATCGGCCTCCCTTACATCTTTCACAATAATATTGACGAAATTATTTTCCTCTTCGGGATTGTTTGGATCAACGAATATTTTGGTCTGATACTCCAATCTTGGTGTGGCTTTAATATTGGAACGGAACCCCAGAAATCCAAATTTGACGTGATCCCTGTAAGGCGACTGATGGAAGCGATCATATACCCCACGAACGGCTTCCTTAACTTTATCAATGTAAGGTTTCATGGAAACCGTCGTATCAACGACAAAGACAACCGCCAAATCCTGGCTTTTCTTGGTTGGCATGGATTTGTCGTCGCCAGTCAACGTAGCACCGGCAATTTTTAACAATGTGGAGTTGTTCCTGCTTTCGAATCCCAAAATAGGCAGCAGATAGAATGTTTTCTTCCAATCGACATATTGATCGGGTTCCGTCGCCATAATATCAGGGCTTGCCCCCGTTTCCGAGCCGTTTTCCGCTGCCTCTTTTGTGTTAAAGAAATACGCCTTGCCTCTGCCCTTCACCGCCGGGTTTGTGAGGGCCAAGGTCAATTGTTGGTTCCAAGGAATCGTATCAGCCGCCTTGATCCAGCCATCCTTTTGGCAACGGGTGCCTGAACCGATGTTCAGCCAGTCATCATTGCCGATTGTCCGCCGTGCGTAAACATAATACCGGCTGAATGGCGTCACTTGGATTTCTTCGCTACTGCCAGGCTCGCTAGTCTTACGGGCTTTTGGCTTAGTCAATATCCTTTGATAAAGCGTATTCTTGCCCTCCATGAGCAGAGGGGCGCAGATTTTCGGTGTTGGGTCAGGAATTGGTTTAGGTGGAGGAATCTTTTCTTGCATTGAATATAGCGCTCCCCAGCCTAGCGCGAAGATTGCGGCAGTCCCAAGCAAAATTGGCAAATAGCCTCGTCGTTTTTGCTCATAGGGTACTAACGGCATTCCGCACTCAGGACAGGGTGCATTGTAGGGGTCGGCTATATCAATATCTTCACGACCATCCGCCTTGGTGCAGTTACCAAAGTTAGTACAGCGCCCTTTTCTTAACTTTGTCATTGAAATCTCCTAACAATTGATAGTTTATTTTTATGTAAAAATAGATTTCACCCATTCAATAGCACCACTTATAGAGAAAAGCCCTTCCGATGGTATAGGCTGATAATTTTCTGGTCGTTCACCTTTCTTTATGATGCGATTCCTTTGAAGTCTTTTAATTTCTGTTTCATATCTCAATATTTCTCTGCTATTGCCGTTAAATTGCTTTATAGCATTGAGCAAATAGTCTATCCTTTGGCATCTATGATGTTCTTCTGTCCATTTCAGAAAACTAGCTCTTTCAGTACTCGCAGCATGAGCGGATATCCCAACAAACATTGCTAGTGAGATAATTACTGGATAAGCAAACTTTATAATAAATTCATCATTTATATTAAGCTCTGCTTTTAACAAAACAAGACACATCACAAATAAAAACAAACAAATTAATCCCGTCTTTGAATCACTTATGTGCGCAATATTTCTTGCGTGATGATGATGTATGGTTTGCGCTATAAATTTATTTTCAAAACAATCAATACCAGCGGTTTGGTGTTTATTTTTAACTGCTTTCGATACCTTGTAATCACTTGGTGTTTCTTGTATGATAGATTTTGTATTTATTTTTCTGTATATATAATCATAAAAATAAGCAAACAACAAACAAGAAATAATTACGAATACAAACAAAGTAACGTAATAAATACTCCATTTAAGCGTATTGCCAACTCTATAATCATCGGTATGGTAAACTATGCTAGCCGCGATTATTCCAGACACCATGAAAGCTAAGGACAAAACGATTTTGTCTTTTATCGTCAAATCACTCATAAACGACTCCAAATTTACTCCACAATTAAAACCTTCATATCCACATCAACCCGCCGCACTTGGCGGGTGATATGGATACGGCTTTTTCTGAAAGCCTTATGGATCTGGGCGCTCAGCCTTTAATCAACTTCACCGCCTGTTTGCCCGCTTCGTTGAAGCGTTTGTACAAAGGCGAGTTGAGGTCGCCCTGGCAATCAGTTTTGATGCCGTCGACGATTTCGACGATTTTGCCAATCAGGGCTTGTTGCTTGTCCACGTGGACATAATCCTTTTGCAACAGGCGCTGCACTTCGCCTTTGATGAAAGCGGTGTTCCTGGCATCGAGGCGGTCCACGGCTTCGCCGAGGCTTGCTCCGAGCAGGACGGGGTCGTTGTCAAGGCCATCGGCGTCTTTGCTTAACAGGTAGAGTTCGCTGCGTCCCGTGACGGGGCTTTTGATCATTTGCAGGGTGTCGACCGCGTAAGCGATCAACACGTAGGGCAAGCCCTCCCGGCGCGTATCCTCTTCGGATGCGGTGTAAAGGTGGGGGTGTTGGCTGCCGTCGCCCTCGCAATAAACCTCCAGCTTGATGCGGCCCGGATTGGCGGCTTGGCTCAGGCGCTGCTCGTATCGTTCCTTGAGGAATTTGAGGTGCTCGACATAGCGCAACGGGAAGAGGTTGGTGATGCTGATAAAGGTAATTTCGCTGAGCCGGGTTTCGTTTTCGATGATCTCAGGCTGGATGTTGCGACTGCCTTTGATGATCCCGTCAAGCCGGGTGACGAACGGCCCCAAATCACGCGCCGAAGGCCGGATGACAGTGAAAAGTTGCAGCTTCGTCGGCGATTCGGAAGTGCCGGGGCCGCGCTTGTTAATTTCTAAGGGGTTGAAGTTCAGATAGTTGCCCGCATAGTTGGCCAGATCATGCACATAGCGGGTCAGGTTTTCGTCGTTGCCGCTGTATTCCTTGGCCAGTTTCTCGATGATATTGACGTTGAGTTGGCGCGGCAGGTCCAACTCGGTCGTGATGACGGCGTTATGGGCGGTTTCGACGGCTCGCTCGCAGGTGCTTTCAATGGTGTCCAGCCATTGCTGCTTGAGGATGCGGGCATTAAGTTGGGTGAAGTTAGCGTTTTCGCCGAGTTGGGCAATCAAGGCGAGTCTGGCTTCCTGGGATTGGGTTTTTTGGATGGCTTTGTCTTTAACGAGCCGTTGCGAGAATTCACGCACGACTTTGGGATCGTAGAAGTAAACCAAGGAACGGCGCAAATCTTCCATGCCTTTATTTTGGATGCGCTCGTCGATGTTCTCCTGGAATCTCTTGTTGATCTCAGTCAGGGTGCTGAAGCACAGGTTGATTTCATTCGCCAAGGTGGTCAGCTCGCGCAGGATGGCCGCCAACAAGACTTTGGTGAACTGCCAAGCCTCCATGTAGGTCTGGGCTTCGTGGAGGCTATGCAGGGCCAAAGCTTGGCTGTCCAAGATTTTATTGCGCTTGCCAAACGAGAACAGGCCGATTTTGGTCCATTCGCGTTCATTGGGTTGGATGCGTTCTCTCAAGGCACGGTCGGCCCGATCCTGATAATGGACGATCTTGTCGTCAGCCTCCAGTTGGCGGCCCTCCAGACTTTTGATGAGTTCTTCCAACAGGCGCTTGATTTCGTACAGGGATTTGATGCCGTTAGTCCAATCGCCAAAAAATTCGGTTTCGATGCGGCGGCGGATTTCGCGGGCATTCTCGGTGTGCGATGCGAGTTTAATTTCAAAGAACTTATGCACACCGTGCTGACGGAAAGTCTTCTCGTAGCGTTCCTGGCAGCGGTTTTGCAGTTCCGCCAGCCAACGTTCGGGTTGGGTGGTGTCCATGATGAGCTGCTTGGAGTTATTGATGAAGGTTTGCCATTCCATGGGGAACGGCTGCCAGGTTTTGCTGTTGATTTCATCGATCAGGATGCCGCGCGACAGTGTTATGTGTTCGTCGCTGAGCGCCCAGCGTTCCACGGCTTCCTTGGCGTTAACTTCTTGAGAGAAGGGTGTGTTTTTGGGTTCGTCCCGATACCCCAAGGAATCGACCCAATTGTTGAACAGCATTTGCAGGCCGGTTTGGCGGGCGAAATGGAAGGTGAGGAATTCCTTAACCTCCACTTCGGGATAAGCCAGCCGTTTCAGGCCAAACGTCAAAAAGCGCTTGCTGCGCTCTGGAATGCCCGTCGGGGAAGATTCAGGCGAGCCGTCCCCGTTTTCCGCGTTTTCCATCCGGGCTAGATTTTCCCAGCGCAGTTCGCGGGTGACCACCAGTTTTTGAAATAGGAAGTCGGCGACGATTTCGGGAATATCCTTTTCCACGTCCACCGAAATTTTGTCCTCGTTTTCATTGAAGAACAGATAACAGCCGTTGAACGGATCTTTGAGGGCCAAACGTTCCTTAGCACCCGTGATGTCGTGGGGATGCCAAGCACCGACACTCAGGGCGTTAAGCTCAAGCAAGGCTACATAGCCGTTGGCGTGATAGTTGCCCGTGTCCCAGTTCGGTTTTGGATGGGTGTCGGGCAAGAGGGCATAGATTACGATGCGGTTATCGGGGTACATTTCCCTGATTTGGCAAATGGCGTCGATAATGCCTCCACTGCCCGTGCCGCCCGCCAAGCCGCAGCAGATGTGAAAGGTGATATGGGTGCTGCCGCCTTTTTGTTGCAGGTTGCGGGTAAGGCTTTGTACCCGTTCCCTGAAATCCTTAACCTTGCAGGCAAACAGGAAACGCCCTAGACGCCGCTTTTGCCCCCCTAAAATTTCTCCAACGATGCTGTTGAGAATGTCCCTCCATTGGGTCTTGTCGCCGATCCAGCCTTGGATGCCCGGATAGTTGCTCAGATTGTCCAAATGAGCCGCCAGATCGGCGCCACCCCTGATCAACAGTTGGTTGTGCTTGTCGAGCTGGACGCTCTTGCCCAAGATTTTCCAGTTTGGATCGTCCAGCGCCATCATTTCGGCGCTGGAATCGACATAAAGATATTCAAGGTTGACGTCTTTGGCTTCTTTGGCATGGAACTGTTGAAAAATCAGACGCCTAAAAGAACGGATAATCTTGCCACCCGTACCTCCCAAGCCAATAATGAGATGATTGTTCATAGGTCGTTTCCTTGATTGAAATTAACGAAATGTTTTGATGTCACGATAGGCAATGACACCGATTGCTAGGTAAATTGCCACCATCACCAACGAAAAAATGATGACTAAATACATGCGGGTGGTTTTGATCAAGGGCGGGATGCGCAGATCAAACCCTGCTTTCAATTCGTCAGCCGCTATACGGACGGTATTGTCTAATCCGTAGTCTTGCCCGGGATTTTTATCGAAGAAGCTGGCATTGTCCTGATAGATCTTTTCTTCGGGAACTTCCAGCGCGGTCTTTAGGATAAGGCTCAGATAAGGATGGCTTGCTTTGAAATGTTCTATGGCTTCACTTACATAGGTCTGGGCCGTAATACGGCGTGAAGATTCATGCTTGAGGGGAATTTTACGACCCCCCACTTCGGGTGGCGGAAAGTCAGCAAAGTCCTCCTCTCCTTGCCCCCTGAGCTTATAGTAAGTCTTACCGAAGGTTTTAATGCCCCAATCCCTGTTGTCAATAATATCTCCCTTCCACTGCATGGTGCGCTCAATAGCCGTTTCTCGCAGATAACGCAAGCTGAAAAACGAGACAGCGAAGAGCAGGCTCAAAGCGAAAGATAAGCCAGCCAACCAGCGAAAAGCCGGGATGTCGACGACTTTCTTGTTCCAGAGCGTCGAGGAGTGGTAGGTTGTCCAAGCCAAGAAAACGCTAGTCGACACAATGCCCAGTAAAAGGAACAGCTTACGCACCAATGCGTCCATGTTCGAAACGCTAATGCCGTCACTGAAGAACTTAGCGACGCAGTCAAAAACCACTTGAAAAAATTCGACGGCAACGCCCATCATTTATCTGAACACCTTAATGTCCTTATGCGCAAACCAAATCGCCAGACCGATCAATCCTGCTTGTAGTACGAAATAAACGGAAATCACCGTCAGCAGAGCTTGGAATACTGAATAGCCGTATCTTTCCGCCAAAGGGTTGACAAGTTCTGGATCAAGGTCGGTTAGCAGCCATAAGACCGTAACGGAGCTTGAAGTCAACCAAAAGGACAGGAACGAAAGCCCTCCCAGAACTTTTGTATTCTTGTATTTTTTGTTGACTAGGTAAGGAAGGTAATAGGTGGTGGCGGCAAACACGCTTCCTACGCTTGAAGCTACTGCCAGTGCAATTCTTATATTGCCAGCCCAGTTAAGACCTTGTGTTGCCAATAGCCGCATAATAAATTCCACTAACATCTGCCCCTCCGCGTGTTTCAAAGATTTACCCGATTAGGAAGATGCATCAACTATTCGGTCATTCCGGGATCGCTGTACTCCAAATTGCAGTAATGCGCTAATCACAGCGCCCCCGTCCACAAAGCCTAGATTCCGACAATACCTGCCAGAATGACGGTGTTTTACACTTTATCTGAAAAAACTTGCTAATCAGAAAATTTTATCTCCCAATTTGCTCAATTTTACTCGATCTTCAAGGTTTTAGTTGGTTCTTCCCACTTGAAATTTAGCAGAAAGTATAATGGTCTGTTAATCAACATGCAAAAATACCAGGTTTTCGGGGGAATCAACAATGAGTTTTTTCTACCCCGGAGTTGTGCAACCATTCGGTGTTTTTGCTGGAGTAACCTAAGGTGTTAGGCACGGCTTTCTCATAAAAATTTCACTTGCAAAAGCATTGATTTCAAGTCATCGGGTGAATCCACAAATTTATCGATGGCGGCTTGAAAGTTTTTCGGCATCGTTTTACGGATCAGTTCGATGGCGAGGCCGCGCAACAGGC
>CAIOOA010000194.1 GCA_903859815.1 uncultured Methylococcaceae bacterium
AAGATGGTCAGGCGACACTCGCAATTGGGATCGGCCAGAAACTGTCTCCCTCAATCCGGACAAATCCGACCATCAGAAAAAGCAGGAATCGACACAAAATCAAAACTGAAAATGCGACATCTTACTTGACAACGACCGCTATCTCCGCTGAACGCAGTCGCTAAGGAATTTTGCATTGCCCCAAATCCAATTGGAATCAGTCAAATCCAATTTGCTTTTGCCCAAATCCAATTAGAATCAGCCAAATCCAATTTGCTTTTGCTTAAATCCAATTGGAATCGGCCAAATCCAATTTACTTTTGCCCAAATCCAATTGGAATCCGCCAAAAGTAAATTTCTTTTGCCCAAATCCAATTGGAATCGGCCAAAAGTAAATTTCTTTTGCTCAAATCCAATTGGAATCAGCCAAAAGTAAATTTCTTTTGTTCAAATCCAATTGGAATCGACCAAAAGTAAATTTCTTTTGCCCAAATCCAATTGGCTTGACTGTAAAGCAAACAGGCATGGCGGCAAAACTGGTTGGAACAGACCAAAAAGCTTGGAATGGTTGTGAAAGAATGACATCGCCACGCATTAGAAAGAATTTTTCGTTGCGCCTTTGCGTCGTTGCGTGAAACTTTTTTTATGTAAGGTTTGCCAATTGGAGTCACTCCATCGCATGAAGCATTTTTACCTCACGCAAAGCCGCAACGACGCAACGAAACAACAACGCGTTTGGCGTGTGGTCTTTCATGGGGAGTTTATCACATTTTCATCCGCGAATATAAAAACGGTCATCAGGCTGAATCTACTGTTAAATCAATTGGATTTTTCGATGATTCGGGTTGTCATATTAATGATGAGTGATTGATCAGCCATTCTCGTTATGCAGCCGACCCGTTACCATCCATGGCACTGGATTCCGGCAGTCCATGCCGGAATGACGGCTTCCACACCCATATGAGAATGGCTGTTGACTGATAGTAATGCCCGAAAATGGTCAAAAATCCTATAAAATAGAGATTCCTCATTGTGTGGATGCTGCGCTGATTTTTTGTTTGACACAGACTTATCACTCCCTTCATAGATTTTTCAATGTTTCGTTTTTTCTTTTAGTGACCCTGCAAGCTTCCAATGAACTCAGTTTCCGACTTTTCAGAACTGCACAAACAAACACTTCGGGTGCTACTCAGTTTTCTGCTCGACAAATTTGGTTTAACTCCCAGCACGGAGCCGGCCTGGCGCCGGATCGGTTTGGCGGAGGGGGGCGAATGGGCCGATTGGCCCGCAGTCGGTGAACTGTTGGGTTTGCGGTTTGTCAAGATTTCATTGACCGTCGAAGAAGCCACTCATGCTTGTGGCTCGCAAGTGGCCTTGTTGGGGGTCTTGGGCAATGGGCAGAGTTGGCTCACATTATATGGTTTTTTGTCCGGTAAAGTGCGCGTCGCCATGGCCGGTGGTGGCATCGTTGAAGAAAAGCTGTTAACGGTCGCTGAGATTGCTGCTTTGTGCGATGTTCGGGAAGACCAGCCAATGGATTGGGTTGCGGTGCAACCCGATTCACCTCTGTCTGGGGCGGTCAGCCACGATCATCACCATCATTTGCCCCCATTGCGTCGGTTGATTGAAATCATGCGGCCGGAACGGCCCGATTTGTGGCTGGTGTTTGGTTTGGCGGCCGGCTCTAGCCTGTTGGCTCTGGCGCCTCCCATCGCCGTCCAAGCGCTAGTCAACTCGGTGGCGATGGGCGGCATGGGCCAGCAGCTTATCGTATTGTCGGTCATCTTATTTGTTTTCCTTATTTTTTCAGGCGCAGTGTATGTGCTTGAATCGTATTTGGTGGAGTTGGTGCAGCGCCGTCTCTTCGTGCGTCTAGCCGCAGACATGGCCTACCGCTTGCCGAAAGTTTGCAGGGAAGTTTATGACACCCACAATGGCGCGGAATTAGTGAACCGTTTCTTTGACGTATTGACTGTGCAAAAAGCCGGTTCTTCGCTGCTGCTGGATGGGGTCAGTTTGGCGATGCATGCCATCGTCGGGCTTTCGCTGCTGGCGTTTTATCACCCTTTCCTGCTGGCCTTTGATGTAGTTCTGCTATTGTGCATTAGTTTTATTTTTTTGGCGCTGGGCCGGGGGGCGGTGGACACTGCCATAGAAGAGTCAAAAACAAAATATGCGTTAGTGGCTTGGTTGGAAATCGTCGCGCATAATTTATTGACCTTCAAATCAGCCGGTGGGCAAAGCTGGGCATCGGAACGTGCCGATGTGCTGGCCCACCACTATTTAGCCACCAAAAAGGCTCATTATCGGGTGTTGCTACGGCAAATCATCGGGTCCGTGGCACTGTATGCCATTGCCAGCACGGCCTTACTAGCGATTGGGGGTTATTTGGTGATTGACGGTCAGTTGACTTTGGGGCAATTAGTCGCCGCCGAGTTGATTGTTTCCTCGGTTCTGGTCTCGCTGATTAAATTCGGCAAGCAGTTGGAAGGGTTCTACGACCTAATGGCCGGGACGGACAAGATCGGTCATTTATTGGATTTGCCTTTGGAGCGTAAGTCCGGTTCGGTGCCACAGGCACAGGGTGCGGCGGCGCTGACGGTGAGAGGATTGAACTTTGGCTATGGGACTAGACGATTAGTGTTTGAAGGTTTGAATTTTAAAGTCCTGCCCGGTGAACGGGTGGCACTGTTCGGCGGACACGGCAGCGGTAAGAGCAGCTTGGCGCATTTGTTGATAGGCTTGCGCCAACCCAAATCCGGGCGGATAGAGTTGGATGGCATGGATCTAGGTGAATGGCGCTTGGATGCATTGCGCACACGGGTGGCATTAGTCAGCAGTTTGGAAATTGTCGAGGATAGCCTATTCGAGAATGTGAGGGTGGGACGGGCTGGCATTGGCTTGAACGAGGTTCGGGAGGCATTGGATGCAGTTGGATTGTTGGATGAGTTGGAATTGTTGCCTGAAGCCTTTATCGACATCGAACTCAGTGCCAACGGCTCGCCCTTGTCACATGCTCAAGCGCTCAGGCTATTGTTGGCAAGGGCGATGGTCGGTCGTCCCGGTTTGTTGGTGGTGGACGGATTATTGGATGAGATGGATGAGGCGACAAGGGAGAAGGTGCTGTCTGCGTTAAGTTCCCATGAGATGCCTTGGACGCTATTAGTGTTTACCCGCTCGCCAGAGATAGCCGCCTTGTGTGGGCGCATCATCGAATTACCTAGGAGTAAAGAGTATGCATGAAGCATCCCGCTTGTCCGCCCTGAGTGCCGCGCAAACTCCACGCTCGGTTGGCATCATGGCGAAAATTTGCGTCTGGTTGTTTTTATTAACCCCCCCGTTATTGTTGCTGTCACCTTGGCAGCAAACGATTTCCGGCACGGGTCGCGTGTCGGCCTTCGCCCCTGCCGACCGTCAGCAAACGGTGGACTCGCCGGTCTCCGGGAAGATTGTCCGTTGGCTGGTGAAAGAGGGGGCAAAAGTCAAGGCAGGCGAGGTGTTGGTGGAAATTGCCGATGTCGATCCCGATTTGCTGCAACGTCTGCGTCAGCAACGCGAAGCCAGTGCAGCGAAACTAGTCGCGAAAGAGGACGAAGTGAAGGCTTACCGCCTACAAATCGAAAATTTAAAGTCCACTAAGGACTTGCAAGTTGCCACGGCACAATACCGTTTGGATGCGGCCCGGCAACGCACCCGCTCGGCGGGCGAGTCCTTGGCCTCGGCCCAGGCCACGCTGGATACTGCCTCCAAACAAACTGAACGTTTGGGGCGTTTACTGAACGACGGTCTCGTGTCCCGGCGCGACTTTGAAATTGCCGAACGGGATGGAACCATCGCGCAACGGAGTTTCGCCAGTGCCAAGGCGGCATTGGATGCGGCACTCGCCGAGCAACGGGCGACAGAGGCCGAAATTGGACGCATACGCACGGATGCTCAAGCCCGGATTGACTCGGCCATGGCGACCAAAGAAAAAGTCCTGAGCGAAGTGGAGGACAGCCGTTCCAGCCTGTTAAAAAGTGAAATTGATTTATCGCGCCAGAGAGCCCAGGCGGTGACTGCACCGCGGGACGGCACGGTGTTGCGCTTGTTGGTCAACCCGCAAGGGGACCTGATTCGATTAGGTGAGGGATTGTTGATTTTAGTGCCTGATGCCAATATTCGGGCGGTGGAATTGTGGGTGGATGGCAATGACGCGGCACTCATCACGCCGAACCGTTTGGCGCGCTTGCAATTTGAGGGTTGGCCTGCCCTGCAATTCGTGGGCTGGCCCGAGGTTGCCGTCGGTACCTTTGGCGGAAAAGTGGCGTTTATCGATGCCAGCGACGACGGCAAGGGTAAATTTCGTTTGATCGTCGTCCCCGACGAGGCGGACCGTCCGTGGCCTTCAGACCGTTTCCTGCGCCAAGGTGTGCGTGTCAAAGCTTGGGTGTTGTTGAATCGCGTGACCATGGCTTATGAACTATGGCGGCAATTGAATGCCTTCCCGCCATTATTGACCCCGGAAAGCCCCAATATGGAATTGGCAAAACAGAAGCTCAAATGAAGAAACCGTTCCCGTTCACCCGTATGGCCTTGTTTCTGAGCCTGTCCTGTGTATTGAATGCTTGCAGCTATTATTTTAATACAGCGCCTAACCCGGCTGTGGCCCGTCGCGTCGAAGCCCGTTTAGTGACCAACGAAGGCTTAAAGCCGGAGTCACTGACAAAAACCCCGCCAGAAAGTGTCGATCAGGCACTGCCCAAATTCAGCGAGCGTCGTGCCAAAACTGAGCGCAGTTTGACCTTGGAAAAACCCGAGAGTCCGACCAAGCCGAAAGCCGGGACGGAGGATAGCAAACCCTTGACGATTGCCGAGGCGAGGGCTTTGGCTTTGGAAAACAATCTGGATTTGCAGATTGCCCGTATCGATCCAAAAATTGCGGCCACTCAGGTGGGCGAAGAAGAGGCGAAATTTGATGACATGATTTTTGCCAAAGCCAAATATGCCAATAAAAACACCCCGGCTTTGAATATGGATGTCGTCACTTTCACCCCAGTCGATCCCTCTTCTTCACTGAAAAATCAAGCGGCTAAGTTGACGGCGATTCCCCAAGACACCGATACACTGGAATTGGAGGCGGGTGTGGTGATTCCCTTGCGCACGGGTGGCAAGGTCACGCTCAGTGTGCCGTTCGATGAGAAAAAGCAGTTCAAGGGTGTGCCTTCAGACCAGTATTTGAGCGCTTTGCGCTTCTCGATCAGCCAACCGCTGTTGCGCGATGCAGGCATTGACAATAATGTTGCCGGTATCCGCATTGCCCGCTATGAACAAGAGGCGGTGAACCTAAGAACCCGCTTGCAAGCAATCCGTGTCTTGGCGGCGATTGACCGGGCTTATTGGGGTTTGTATGTGGCCTGGGGTGAGTTGGATGTGAGAAGGCAGCAATACGAAAATGCTGCGGACAATTTAGCCATGGTGAAAAAGAGAGTCGCCGAGGGTTTGACGGCTGCCGTGGAAACCAATCGGGCCGAAATTGGCGTTGCCGAACGCATGGAAAGTTTGATTGTCGCCGAAACCACGCTAAAGCTTCGCCAGCGTCAATTGAAGTTGCTCCTTAACGATTCAAAGCTGGACATGGCCTCGCTGACGGTGGTGGTTCCGCAAACGCAACCCACCATGGTCAAGTTTGAATTCGACCGTGAACAACTCGCCCGTCAAGCCTTGGAGGGACGGTTGGAACTGCTGGAATTGGAACTCAAACTGGCTGCCGACTTGACCAAGGTGGAATATCTGCGCAATCAAACCCTGCCCCTGTTCATGCTGGACTACAGCTATTCCTCGCTGGGCCGCGATACGACTTCGTTCGGGGGTGCTTTCAATCAAACTTTGGACGGGGATTATTCCGACTGGTCAATCGGTATGCGCATGGAATATCAACTCAGTAACGATCTACGCCGCTCGCGCTTGGAGAGGGCGGTGCAAGAGCGGATTCAGCGGCTTTCGACCAAGCAATTGCGCGAACTGACTGTTCGTAGGGAAATCTATGACGCATTGGACCAACTCAGCCAGAATTGGCAGCGGATACTTGCTGCGCGGCAGAACGTGGTGCTTGCCGGTTTGAATTATGATGCGGAATTGAAGCAGTTCCGCGAAGGTTTAAGAACCATGACGGAAGTGCTGGAGACCCTGACGCGCCTAGGCGAGGCGCAATTGCGTGAGGTTCGGTCAATAGGCGATTATCAAATTTCCTTGGTTGATCTTGCTTTTGCAACCGGCACGATATTGGGACATAGCCACGTCAATATGGGCAGTTTAGCTAATACGGCCTCGAAAACCAATCTACCAGATTAGTTTAAATGGGGTTATTCCTTGCATGATTATCCAATAATCATGCGAAAAAAAATCGATTTTGACAAGCTTGGCATTATTCTATACGATTCCATTTGAGTCTGCCTAAATAAGTTAGCCGATCATTATGTCAATACTGTTATCGAAACTAGAGTATTATCGATAATCAAAGGTTTTTGATAATTTACTTGGGCGGGCGATGCGATAACACCGTCAACAATAAAATAGGAATCGCTTCATGAAACACCTTTACTTATTAATGCTCTTCGGGCTTAGCTTTGGATTGATTAGCCCAGCAACGGTAGCGGCTGCCGATCCATTTCAGCGTTACGTCAAAATCAAGAATAACCTTCCATTCACCGTTTACCCGGTCATCCAAAGCCCTATCGCCGACAACGGGCCTAACAAATCCGATGGCAGAGTCGCCAGAATATTTGTCAATCAAGGTTCCGACGGTCAAGGCGTTCCGCCCGGGCAAACCGTGATGGTGAATATCCCTAAAAACGGGGTTGGACCCTATCGCTGGTATCAATCCGAGCGCATCCTCCTGTTCACCGTCAATCCAGCGGCTCTCGAAAAGCGCGTGAATGATGCTGGTATTGTGACTAATAGAGATAATCCCTCATTGGCAAACCTATGCCCACAAGAACCTCAAGGGGCCTGTTGGTCAGGCATAGCCAAGGCTGCCTATTGGCTGGATTCGCCCGCCCAGATCATCGAATACACGGTGATGTCCAAAGATTGGAGTGGAGCCAACAAGGATACAGGGGTATGGCCGAATGCTGATGACCCCCGAGGCGTCCCTTACATCGACATAGACGTATCCTATGTGGATGATGTGTACTTGCCCGTGTCGATGACACTCGACGATACGGGGGCCACCAAGTACATGGGAACCAATATCGGTTTTAAGGAAAACACCAACAATATTCCATCATTCCTCACTAACATCAATGGGTTTGCCAATAATCCCTTGGCTCAATGGCAAACTTACGGGGCTTATTCTGCCAAAAATTGGCCTAATAATAAGTTTAATGACATGGGAGTTCCGCGTAGCCCTCATATCCCAACAGGCTATAACATTACCCACTTGTCATTAGGTGGCAACACTTCGCCTTTGTATACCGCCTTGCCGCCTCCGGGGACTCCGGCACAGTGCGGTTCCTGGCCCGGATGCAGCAATCTGGCCCCGGACAATCTATGTTGTCCGGTAAACGGCACTATGCTGAGTTGTTGCGGCTTATTGCCTTACTTAATTGACAATACCAGCCTCGTCGATGGCAATTCCTGGAATCCATCCTTGGATGCTTTGTTGGCACGGTGGACTCCTTGGATTTCAGGCAATCCCTGTGCCGACATTAAAACCATCACCACTTGGCCCAGTGACAATCCTAAATTTGATAAAGCTGCGTTTTGCAAAGCGTTTCAAGCCACGGTCCAATGGGTTTGGAATGATTACAAGCAAGAGCCTTATGTGGTCAATGATTGCAAAAACTATACCGGCAACCGACTGAACGTGTGCATCATTGGGAATATCATAGGTTTTACCACGAATCCTAATAAAGACAGGGTTGAGCAAACCGGTCAACTGCCTGAATCAGTGCAAGCTTTGTTAAGAAACCTGCCTTGGGGGGATGGAAATTCAGCGCTGCAATATCAGTGGGATAAATTCCTGCATTATTGGGCACCCGTTGACAGTATTTTCAACCTCGACCCTGTTGTCACCTTGATTAAAAATCAAACGACAGGCATTGGAGCCATGAGCGGTTATTCATTTTCCATTGACGACCAATGGGGGAATTATCAGGATTTGGCAAGTGGTTTTATCGTCAACGTAGGCCCTTCAGATTCATTGCTGAATCAAGAATCGTTTGATCCCTACCAACAATACCGTTTGAGTTTGGCAGCGGGTTGGGATCACGCGACCGTTTGTGGCAGGCCGATCAATCTGAATAGTTATGGTCAAGCCATCACCTTCTCGTTTTGGAAGAATGGCCAACCCTTGCAAAACTGCGATATCGTGCTGTATCCAAAACCGGGTAATGATCTTCATGTCAATTTTCGACTGGTCGAATACACAGCTTCAGTCGAGGATCAGTGGACGGGTTTGATGCATGATGTCAAAGGATTCAAAGTCTCCGATCCGACATTCTGCGCAAGCAACAGTAGCCCGACCCTTAAATCCATCTGCGACCCAAACCAAACCAAGCTCGAACCGAAAAAGCCTAGCGATGCCGGCGGTGGGCTTGAAGTGGTTTATGTCAGCGTGAACGAAGCTCAACGGCCTGTGGTTTCCATGACAGTGCCTCAACCGCCTAAATAAATCAGCCTATTATCAATAGCTAAACAAGCCTAAGCGGAAACCTCGAAAAACCCCGCACTTCGACAAGCGTGGCGGTTATTTAACCGCCATGCTTTTCAAAGCAAGCTTTGACGCTCCCGTCATACATCTTTCGTATCCGTGCGTAACATCAGTTATTAATTTCATGCCATAGTCAACGGGTCCATCCTTGTCGTTTTATAATGATGTCCAACCCAACAGCAGAGGAACTATCCATGCAAATCAACGCTATCAACACCGCACTAAGCGGGCATACCTTTGACCGCATCAACTCCGATGGTGTAGCGAGACGGAATTCATGAGGCTTAACAAATACATCAGCGAAACCGGAATGTGTTCCCGCCGCGAGGCGGACGAGTGGATTGCCAATGGCAGGGTGAGCATCAATGGCATCAAGGCGCAGCTTGGCACTCAAGTCGAGGACGGTGACGAGGTCATGGTTGACCGGCAGCGGATTGGCGCAAAACCGAAATCGGTTTACATCATGCTGAACAAACCCGTAGGCATCACTTGCACCACCGAGCGGCATATCCAAGGCAATATCATTGACTTTGTCGGTCATGAAAAGCGCATATTCCCGGTCGGAAGGTTGGATAAGGATTCCGAAGGCTTGATCTTATTGACCAATAATGGCGATATTATCAACCAGCTATTGCGTTCGGAAAATCATCATGAAAAGGAATATGCTGTCACCGTCGATAAACCGGTGACGGAGGTTTTCCTAAAGAAAATGGCCGAGGGGGTTCGCATACTCGATACGGTCACTAAGCCCTGCAAAATTAGGCAGACAGGCAAGAATGAGTTCAATATCATCCTAACCCAAGGTTTGAACCGACAAATCCGCCGTATGTGCGAAGTATTCAGTTACACCGTCCGCCATTTGCGGCGAATTCGGTTCGTTAACCTCAAATTGGGTGGTTTGAAAAGTGGACAGTGGCGCAATCTGACCGAGGCTGAATTGAGCGAGCTGATGGGAACGGAATACGCTAGGAAACAATCCAACAAGGATAGCATTTCCATCTCATCCAAAACCAAACTGCAATTTCCATCCACACAGCAAAAGCCAATTATCCCTGCACAAAAACAGAACAAAAGAAAAGAAAAGTGATCTGTTTGATGCTTACGAAAGTTCTCGTACACTATTCAATTAATGATATTCCTACGCGCTGGACATGCAAAGGTTTAACATGCTAATAACACCCTTGTGGAGAAAGATTGTCTTAGCTAAAATTCCATCAAGTTTCCCCTGAAATTCTAACCAGTCATTGGTTAGGCGTTTACGATATTAGGACAAATTGGGCTAGGCTATGAGCAAATTCCGAAAAAACAAGCTTTATTGTGCGATTTGGGTGGCACTCAACCTAGCTTGTGCAGGGAGTGCGTATGCGGATGCTCCGGTGGGGCCTTCTGTGGATGGAATATCAAACAGCAATCTGACACTAGACGGAACTTTGCAGGGGTTCAAGTATGTGGGGAATGCGCTAGACACAGCCAACAAAGTTTCTCAGGGAACTGATGCCTCTCCAGGTTTTACCAAACTGCAGATGGATGCCAGAGCCTTGGGCGTTTTTTCTTCTACCGGCAGCAATGTTTTTTTTGGTTTTTCCAAGTTCGTCATCGACACGGGGAGTACGGTCAACTTCACTTGTGATGATGGATGCCCCGGCACCCAAAACGTCATATCGAGGATCAACGGCAATCCTGCCGAAATTTACGGTACGTTGAATTCCACCGTCAGCACCGGAGCCAGTGGTACAGGTTCCCCTGCTGCATTCTGGCTATTTAGCGGTGACGGCATCGTCGTTGGAAAAAACGCTGTGATTAATGTCAATGGCGCTTTGCATATGGGGACCATTAATGATTTAACATTTGCAGACGGCAAAACCCTAAGTAGCTCGGATGTTTCAACTCTTGATGCCAGCCCGAAGCCTTTTGGTTTTATTAATAACACTAGTAAAATCACGATAGGCTTAAACAATAGTTCCTCAACCGCGTCAATCATTGCTCATGGCGATGTCGAACTCAGCGGCGGTAATGTGGAAGCCCTCGACCCTAGCGAGGGAAACACCAATACACTAAGCGTCAACACTAATGGCAACAACTTGGTGATAGAAACGGGGGACAACAGCGCCACCAGCTTTGGCCTCGCCATCGGGAAAAATAGTTCGCTAGAAAATACGGGTAGCGGCAACATTACTGTGCAGGCCAAGAATGTCATCGTCAACGGTAAGTTAAGTTCGGCTGGCGACCTCACTATCGCAGGCAACACTGATGGCTTCACACCGGATGCATCGGAGGCGATTGGTGACACCCAAGCAACGGGCAACCTCACCGTGATCGGCGCACTCAATACCGGAACAGCCACTGCAAACAAAAACATCACTGTCACCAGTGGGACACTCACCGGCGGAACCGCCGTAACCGCCACCAATGGAAATGTGGGCATCAGTTCATCTGGTGGGGTTATTCAAAACAACACCAACACTGATTTCATCGTTTCAGGCCAATCAATCTCGGTCGCCAAAGACACCCTCATCCAAAAAACCGGCAGCGGCAAGCTAACAGTGGAGGCCAAAGGCTTAGACACAGGCACTCCCGCACTATCAGTGGCGAATAACGGCAAGATTGTCGGCGGCAATACGGGCGATATGGAAATCCGTTCCGACCAAGGCACTATCACCTTGGACAATAACAACAATTTCAGTACCACAGATGCAACCGCCCATTTCCAAAAGACCACTGCCGGTTCGGTGCTTTTTCATGCAGGCGACACGTTAAATGTCACGAAACCGTTGACCTATGACCTCAATGGCAATTTCACTTTGGAAGGCGGCAACCTGAACTTGGCCGACGAAGTCTTAAAAACTGGCAATGGCGACCTCAACATCCTTGCCACCAACTTAGCCTTTTCTGGCAAGGGCAAAGTGATAGGCAATGGAACTAGTGGAGGCAGCTTGACCGGCAATTTGACGGTTAAAACGAATTCCAACCTTGCTGTGGACTGGGGTTCAGGAGACCCTGCCATCTTCCAAAAAACCACCAATGGGGACACGACGTTTGACGCAAGGGCAGGGAATTTGACTGTCTCCAAGCCGCTGGACTATGGAACGCTTAATGGCAATCTGAGCTTGAAAGGAAACAATTTGACCGTCTCTGCCAGCAATCCAATCAGTCATGGGGGTATAGGCAATCTTACCCTAACCGCTTTACAAGATTTGTCGGCGGCTGACACAATCACCAAAACTGGAAGCAGCGGGACACTCTCCCTGTTGGGTGGCAATTCAGTTTCAATCGGCAAGTCAGTCACCCAAAGCGGCACGGGCGAACTCAGTGTCAGCGGAAACACCATTAATTTATCAGGGGTTGGCACGGTGGTTTCCAGAACCAGCGCAGGCAATCTAAATGTCACCGGACTGGGCAACAACACCAATGCAGTTAGAGTGCAAAACGGCAGCGAAATTCTCGGCACTGGTGGAACTTTGACGATTGGAACCCAGGGAACCGGCGGCAACATCCTAGTGGACACAGGCGGAAAAATTACCAGTGCCGCCTTGGTTAAATCCAATTTGAGCGATGTCATTGTATCCGGCACGGTGTCCACGGCGGATATGACGGCTGGCAATGACGTGTCAGTCAACATCGGCGGAATAATGACCTCCACCAACACGACCGAAGCGAGTCACGACATCCTCGTTTCCGGCTCCTTGACTTCCGGTACGGCCAAGGCGACCCGCAACGTCAGCGTCACTGGCGGCACATTGACTGGCGGGACAGCCGTCACCGCCACCAACGGGGCCGTTGCCGTCACTGGCGGTGGTACACTGACCAACTCCGGGGAATTGACCGTAACCGGGCCTATCGTATCGGTGGGCGGCAAATCATCCGGTGGAACAAACTCAAACATCACGGCGGAGAGTGGCAAAAGCCTAAGCATTGACGCCACAGGTGCTAGCGGCAGTGCGCTGCTAGTGCAGAGCGACGGTAGTCTCGTCGGCACGGGAAGCACACTGAATGTGCAAGCCTCCGGTGCGGCTGGCAATGTCCAAGTGGACACGGGCGGCAACATCACTAATGCCGCCACTTTAATATCCAAAAATAATGATGTTAACATCAGTGGCAACGTGTCCGCTGGTGCCGTCAGTGCGACAAAGAACCTGACCGTGAAGGGCTCGCTCACCACGACCGGCATTACCCGGGCGTTTCAAAAACTCACCGTGGACGGCGGCACTCTGACTGGCGGGGGCCAAGTCAATGCGAGTGGTGATTTGGAGATCACCAACGGCGGCACATTGACCAACTCAGCCGACTTGACGGTGAATGCTCTCAAAGTATTGGTAGGCGGTACGAATTCAAACATCACGGCGGCGACTGGCAAAAGCCTGACCCTAAACGTCTCTGACACGACCGCAAACGCGGTGACGGTGCAAACTGGCGGTAAGCTGGTTGGCACTGGCGCGACGTTGAACGTGCAGACTAAAGACTCGGGTGGTATCAATGTGGACACGGGCGGCACGATTACCGACGCCGCCTTGATAAGCTCCCCCAAGGGCGACATCAACATAGCCGGGACAGCAACCGCCGCCACCGCCACGGCGGGTAATGATATCAATGTGACCACAGGCGGGGTGCTGACCGTCACCAACAATACCGAAGCGAGTCGCGATGTCCTCGTTTCCGGTTCTTTGACTTCCGGCACGACCAAAGCGTCCCGCAACGTCACCGTCAGCGGCGGGACGCTGACTGGCGGGACCTTGGTGCAAGCCAACACCGGACAAGTTGCGGTCACCGCCGGTGGAACATTGACCAACTTCGGGGTATTGACTTTAACCGGGCCTAGCGTGCTGGTGGGGGGCAAATCATCCGGTGGAACAAACTCAAACATTACGGCAGCGAGTGGCAAAAGCTTAAGCATTGATGCCACGGACACTAGCGTCAATGCGTTGCTCGTGCAGAGCGGGGGCAGTCTTGTCGGCACGGGAAGCACCTTTAATGTGCAAACTTCCGGCGTAGGCGGCAATATCCAAGTGGACTCAGGCGGCAACATCACCAATGCCACTTTAGTTAAATCCGATGCCGGCAACGTCAACATTTCCGGCACGGTGTCCAGCACGGACACTGCGGCGCTCGTTGATATTTCAGTCAACTCTGGCGGCTTACTGAACTCCAATGCCACCACGGCCACCCGCAACGTCAGCGTCACCGGTGGCACCTTGACCGGTGGAACCGCCGTCAACGCCACCAACGGGCAGGTTTCCGTGTCCGGTGGCGGCAAGATTCAAAACACCGCCAACACCGATTTCAGTGTGACTGGCCAAACCCTATCGGTGGACGGGACCGGTTCAAGCATCGACAAAACTGGCAACGGCAAACTGATAGTGGAAGCTAAAGGCAGCGACCCGTCGCCGGGGCTGGCGTTGTCGGTGACCAACGGCGGCAAGATTGTCAGTGGCAACAATGGTGATATGGAAATCAAGTCTGATCAAGGCTCCATCACCTTGGGTAGTGGTGGTTTTGGCACGGCCCTTCAAAAGACTGCTCCCGGTTCAGTCTTGTTTCAGGCAGGCAATGCCTTGAATGTCACATCACCGTTGACCTATGACTTGGCTGGCGATTTCAACCTAATCGGCGGGAATGTGAACGTTTCCAGCACGGTCACCAAGAGCAACACCGGGTCATTGAAAGTCACCGGGACAAGTTCCAGCACCGATGCAATTTGGGTGAAGAACGGCGGCAAGTTAGATGGGACGGGTACCTCATTAAATGTTGAAACCAGTGGTTCGAACGGTAACATCCGAGTCGATGCGGGCGGTGAGATCACCAACGCCACTTCAATCAAAATCGGTCAAACTGGAAATATAAATATCTTCGGCAAGGCGTCAAGCAATAATACGATAGGAACCAATATTTTCGTCAATGGTGGAGGCATTCTTAGTTCCAACATGACTACAGCGGATAGTGACATCAATGTGGCTGGCGGGACATTGACGGGCGGCACCTCCGTCGCCGCCGCCAATGCCGTCAGCGTCACTTTGGGCGGGACAATCCAAAACACCAATAGCAGCGACTTTAGCGTCACCGGAAAATCCATCTCTGTCGGTGGTGGCCTGTCGGTTCTTGACTCGACCATCACTAAAACGGGCAGTGGCAAACTGACGGTGACCGCAACAGGCACAGACGCAGAGGCTCTCTCCGGCACAGCCTTGTCAGTTGCAAGTAACGGCAAGGTTGTCGGTGCTAACGACGGCGATATGGAGATTAGGTCCGATAAAGGTTCGATCACCTTGGATGCGAGCAGTTCAGGCGATTCCTTCCAGAAGACCAAACCTGGCTCGGTGCTGTTTCATGCGGGTGACACCTTGGATGTCAAGGGATCATTGACCCATGACCAAGCCGGCAATTTCACCTTGGAAGGCGTAATCATCAACTTGCCCGGCACGGTGACCAAAATCGGCAACGGCGACTTGAACATCCTAGCCGACAACACCTTAAAACTATACGACTCGACAAGAGTGATTGCCAAAGAGACTAGCGGGGGCGGCTCAAGCGGAAATTTGAAGGTGCAAACCAAATCCAACCTCTCCGTAGGCATGGGTGCTAGCGCCACTTCCACCTTCCAAAAATTCAATAACGGCGATACGACGTTCGATACAGGACTAGGGGATTTGACCGTCTCCAAACCGATGGATTATGGAACGTTAATTGGCAACCTCAGCTTGAGAGGGAACAACTTGTCTGTTTCCGCCGGCAGTCCGATCAGCCATGGGGGTAGTGGCGGAGATGTCACTTTATCGGCTACCAACAATTTGACGACTGCCGATACGATCACTAAAAGCGGAGGTAATGGCAAGCTCACCCTGTCGGGCGGCAATTCGGTTTCAATTGGGCAGTCTGTCACCCAGAGCGGCATCAGCGACCTCAGCATCAGCGGAAACACCGTCAATGTATTAGGGTCTAGCACGGTGCTTTCCAGAACCAGCGGAGGCAATCTAAATGTCACCGGGCTGGGCAGCAACACCGACGTGGTCAGAGTGCAAAACGGCAGCGAAATTCTCGGCGCTAGTGGGACGCTGACGATTGAAACCCAGGGAACCGGCGGCAACATTCTAGTGGACACGGGCGGAAAAATTACCAATGCCGCTTTGGTGAAATCCGATTTCGGCGATGTTAACGTATCTGGCACGGTGTCCACGGCGGATGTGACGGCCGGCAATGACGTGTCAGTCAACATCGGCGGAATAATGACTTCCACCAACACGACCGAAGCGAGTCACGACATCCTCGTTTCCGGCTCCTTGTCTTCCGGCACGACCACGGCGACCCGCAACGTCAGCGTCACTGGCGGCACATTGACCGGCGGGAGTTCGGTCGCAGCCAGCAACGGGCAGGTTGCTGTCACCAATGGCGGTATATTGACCAACACCGCGAACCTGTCCCTAGCTGCACCGACCGTGCTGGTCAGTGGCGTAGGTTCCAAAATTACAGCCGGTAGTGGTTTGAGCTTGGACATCAAAGCCTCAAGCATCAGCACTGACGCGCTAACCGTGCAAAGCGGAAGTGAAATTATTGGTACAGGCGCGACCTTGAATATTGAAGCCACCGGTACGGGCGGCAATATCCAAGTGGACTCAGGCGGCAACATCACCAATGCCACTTTAGTTAAATCCGATGCCGGCAACGTCAACGTTGCCGGCACGGTGTCCGGCAAAGACACGGCGGCGGGCATTGATGTTTCAGTCAATGCCGGCGGCATACTGAACGCCGACACCGCCACGGCAACCCGCGATGTCAGCGTCAGCGGCACTCTTTCCTCAACCCAAGCCACGGCGAAACAGGATGTCATTGTCACCGGGAAAATGGACTCCGGCATCGTCACGGCCACCCGCAACGTCAACGTCAACGGCGGGACGCTGACCGGCGGGAGTTCGGTCGCAGCCACCAACGGACAAGTAGCTGTCACAGGCGGAGGCAATTTAAGCAATAGCACCAACATGAGCTTGACCGCGCCCAAGGTGCTGGTTGGCGGCGCTAACTCCAAGATCGCGGCAACGAGCGGCAACAGCTTAAAGATCAATGCCACGGGAACTAGCGGTAGTGCGCTGTTAGTGCAGAGTGGGGGCAGTCTGGTCGGCACGGGAAGCACGCTGGATGTGCAAGCCTCCGGCGTGGGTGGCAATGTCCAGGTGGACACGGGCGGCAACATTACCGACGCCGCCTTGATAAAATCCACCAGCGGCGATATCGGTATAGCCGGAACCGCGACCGCCACTTCCGCCACGGCGGGCAATGATGTCAATATCAGCGGGGTGCTGACAGTCAAGAACGACACCCAGGCTGACAACAATGTCCTCGTTACTGGCTCCTTGAGTTCCGGCACGACCATAGCCACTCGTAACGTGAATGTGACTGGTGGAACTCTGACGGGCGGAACATCCGTCGATGCCACCAATGGAGCCGTGAATGTCATTTCCGGCGGTGTCATCCAAAACAACGAGAACACCGATTTCAACGTGAACGGGCAATTCGTTTTGATCGACGGAACTGGCTCGGCCCTCAGCAAAACCGGCATTGGCGGCTTCATCGTGGAAGCCAAGGGCAAAGACACCGATGCCCCATCAGGACTGGCATTGTTAGTTAAAAATAATGGCAGCATCAATGGCGCAAATACTGGCAATATGACCGTGTTGGCGGATCAAGGGACAGTCAGCCTAACCGACGGCGGCATGGTGCAAAACCAAATCGGGGCATTGTCCGTGACCGGCAATGCCATCATGGTTAGCGGGGTAAAATCGAAACTACAATCCACTGCGAATCTCACCGCGCTTGATCCGGTGCTGACCATGCTCGCCACTGGCACCGATCCTTTGGGAGGCTCGGCATTGACCGTGGCAAACTCAGGCCAAATCCTTGCTCAGAACAGTGGTATCACCCGGTTATTAGCCCCGAATGGCTCGATTAGTCTAGGATTGTTCGACAAAACCGGTAATGGCGAAACAAAGATCATTGCCAGCAAAACGCTGGTTATCACCGGCCCATTGACCGATGGTGGCGGTGCGCCCCTCACCTTACTGGCCACCAACGCCAGCGGCACGGGTCAGGTGATCGTGAACGGCCTAGTCAACAAGGTCACGGGTGTCGACGGAGCGCTGACGCTGATGGGCGATTATGTCAATGTAAATGATAAAATCAGCACTAGTGGTGGTAGCAATCTGCTGGTCGAAGCCACTGGCGCGGATGTAGGAGTGGCATCCGCCTTAACCATAGGCAGCGGCGGCAGTGTCATCTTGGGCAACGGCGGGGCTATGAAGATCAACGCGACCGACCCCGCCGGGACCGTCAGGATCAACGGCACCGTGCAGCGGACCAGCTTGGGTTCGATTGACATCGACGCCCAAAGCGTCAGGGTCGACGGCACGTTAAGGGCCGACCTCGGCAGCATCAATCTGCTTGGTAGCAATACATTCCCGGCGGGCTGGCTGGCACTGCCCGCCGCCACCGGCACCACCCGAGCGGCGGGGGACATCACCGTGGACGGGTCGCTCAAATCCGCCAAGGTTCAATCCGACAGCGGAGACATCGGCATCGGCGGCATAGTGTCGTCCACCGACACCACGGCGGGCCGGGATGTCAACGTCAGCGGGGCTCTGACCTCCACTAACAAAACCGAGGCTGGCAACGATGTCCTCGTCACCGGGGCATTGGACTCAGGTACGACCACTGCCAATCGCAACGTCACCGTCACCGGCGGCACTTTGACCGGCGGGACTGCCGTTAGCGCCACCAGCGGGGCGGTTGCCGTGTCCGGCGGCGGCACGATTCAAAACGCCGCCGCCAACGACTTCGCCGTGACCGGACAATCCGTCACGGTGAACGGAACCAACTCAGCCATCGGCAAAACCGGCAGCGGCGGCTTCACGGTCGAAGCCAAGGGCGGCGACCCGTCGTCAAGCTTTGCCCTGACGGTCGGCAACGGCGGCA
>CAIOOA010000195.1 GCA_903859815.1 uncultured Methylococcaceae bacterium
CCCACTCAATCCGAGGCCAAGGCGTTGGGTGAAAGGCAAAGGATGAGCGTCCGCGAGGCTTCCAGCCCGTGTTCGATGCTGAGATAGATGTCATCGCCCGGTTGAATGATCCATTCGTCGAACCAAACCCACAACCCTGCATCACGCAAGCGCTGCGCCAAGCGCAGCACTTGGGGCTTGTCTTTGGCGTTGTGGCTTAAGAAAACATCGAAGCTAAAATTCGTCGTGCTTGCCATAGGTTGGTTTCCCTGTGTGGGCAGAATTAGAAAGCCTTGGATAAACCGGCTTGTTTGAGTATGTCGTTTTATTGAACTCGCGTGGTGGCGGTGCGCTCGGAGGTCACTCTGAACGGAATGGGAATGGCAGCGTCATCGGACAATTGTCCATTGAGAGCCAGAAGTTCGGGTATCAAAACCCTCGCTTCACTGATTAGCCCATCCAAGGTTTCCGCCTCAAGGCATAAGCCTAGAACGTCTTCACTGCTGGCCGTCCACACGCTGGCTTCTTCATCCCAACAAGCGGTTATAGGGTATTCGTGCATTCGGATTTCTCCAGAGATTCCAGGTGGTAGAAGTCTTTACCGGGCCACGCTTAACGCGAGGTTTCAAAGCTGTGTAGTTTGGCACACGATAACCCATAGTCGGGCAACGGAGTTGTCACGATACCCGTCATTCCTGCCGGGAAGCAGGACAAATCGGCAGGACAGCCGATTTGCACGGCTCAGCCGCCCGTAGGGTTCGGGACAGGGATGTTCCGAATGCATCCAGTCACATGGACGTGAAACTTGTGTTCAACTGCATTGCTTAAACAAACACTTACGCAACCGACCCGTTACCGTCCATGGCACTGGATTCCGGCAATCCATGCCGGAATGACGGCGTTTTAGCCACAATGAGAATTGCTGACGTTGATGGCGAAACTACATGACGGCTGACAAACTACGGATGTAATTGACCAAATCCCAAATCTGCTTTTGCTTGAGGGTTTTCTTCCAACTCGGCATGGGTCCTCCGCGCCCATTGGCGATTTTCCAAGCCAAATCGCCATCGCTATGATGATTGGACATTTCTTTCAGGTTCTGCGGTTTTGGGTTCATGTTCAATGCAGCCGGACCATCGCCCAAACCCGTTGCACCATGGCAAGCCGCACAATGGGTTTGAAACAAAGCCACCCCTCGTGCAACCGACTCCGGGCTGGCTTTCACCGGATTTTGCCGCTTGGCCTCTTTTGCAGGGGCCATCCAATGGCCTTGCATTGCGTCATGGACATGCTCATGGGCTTGCACTGGGCTTACAGTCAAAGGTGTCAATAGCAAACCAAGCAAGAGTTTTTCAAGCCAAGTCTTGTTAAGCATTGCCATACCCCTGTTTTGCGAGAACTGCCTTAGCGCCGAAACGGCTTGCGGATTATGGACTGGATAATGGCTATGAGTGCCATGACAAATGCCAGTATCATCATCTTAAACGATTTCTGTTCTTCGTTGGAATCGGGTGGGAGAGTGGATGCCATGGTTAAAGCCTCTTATGGATTAGGGGTAGTTGTAACTTTCACTGTTAGTGTACCATAGACTTTCCACGTTCTATTCGGTCACATAAAAGGACAGCCAATCACAGGATTGGTCTCCAAACACTAGGAAATAAGGATTCAGTAACGAGGGTTTGGTGTTGTAACGCAAGGCTTGCCCGTTCAAATCAATCACCCTGCCCCCAGCGGATTCGACTACGCATTGAGCGGCTGCGGTATCCCATTCGGAAGTGGGTCCAAGGCGTGGGTAAAGATCGGCCTGAGCCTCGGCCACTAGGCAAAATTTCAGTGAACTCCCTACAGATTTCATTTCGTGATTGCCCAACCGTGAAAGGTATTGCTTCACTTCAGGGGTTAAGTGTGACCGGCTACCGACGACGACTGGAATCTCTGACGCAGGGGTGCGAACAGAAATTCTCTTCGCTTCCCCCCGGCCTTCCATTTTATAAGCGCCAGTTTCAGCGGTGGCAAAATAACAAACCTCTGTAACGGGCGCATAAACTACCCCTAATACCGGCTTATGTTGGTGAATCAAGGCAATATTGACGGTGAATTCGCCATTGCGCTTGACAAACTCTTTAGTCCCGTCCAGAGGATCAATCAGCCAATAGGTTTCCCATGATTCGCGTTGTTCAAAAGGAATTTCTGCCGACTCTTCGGAAAGCACAGGATAAGCCCCCGGTAGGTTTATCAGACCATGGAATATACATTCATGAGAGGCCAAATCGGCAGCAGTCAACGGGGAATTGTCGGCTTTATAGTCCACCTGAAAATCTGCCGAATAAATGGCGAGTATCTTTTCCCCCGCTTCGATAGCTAGGTTGATTGTGGGGGTTAGGAGAACAGAAGGATTTTCAAACATATTTACTCATTTTATCGATAGTTTTTGACATGCAATACCTTACCTTCTCTGAAGGCTCTTCCAATAACATGATTCAATGAATATTTTCGCGCTTCGACTTCATCGCGGCTATAGAGCAATAAATCCTTTGAAACTTCAATATTAGCCAAGGCCAACCATAGCCGACCGGCTTCCTTACGCCGACTGCGTTGAGCAGTGAATGGCTCGCTTTCGATGATAAGCAAATCCACATCGGAATCAGGACGGGCATCTTCTCTTGCCCTAGATCCAAATAGAATAATCTGTTCCGGGTCGGCTTCGCGGATGATGATCTCCACCATTTCTTGCAGGAGTTGTTGTTCGGTTTGGGGGATGTCATTCATGGCAAATATTATGTCATGGATTTGCGTTTGACGATTTCGTCAATGAATCGTTTTGTATAGGTTTTACCATCGAGTCCCTCCCAAATCGCCACGCATCCATAATTGCCCTAGCCTATAATTTTCCAACCAAGGCTTTAGTTCGTCTGCATCCAATCGTTGGATTGTTGACCCTTCTTCCGTTTGTTCGCAGACCAATATGGATTCTGGCGTTTCACTGAGTGCGTCAATCAATATTGGGGAATGGGTTGTCACAATCAATTGAGTTCGCTCTGATGCTTCTCGGAGTAAACGAGCCAATGTTGGCAACACATCAGGGTGCAAACCTAATTCAGGTTCCTCAATACAAATTAACGGGGGTGGGTTTGGGTCGTAAAGTAAAGCAAGCAGGAACAGGTAGCGCAAAGTTCCATCCGATAGTCGTGAAGCAGGAATAGGGCCGTTTTTCTCTTGCAAGAATATCTGGGCATTTCCCCCTTCAACATGAATATCCACATCTCTTATACCTGGATAGAGTATTTTCAATGATTCCAGAAAATCCTGGTAATTTTCATAATTTCGACGTAGGCCATTTAGTATCAAACCAAGATTGGAACCGTCTGGCTTTAAACCCTGATTAGGTAGATCGGTTCTAACTTGCGAGCGCTGTTTGGCGTAAGGCCCGAAAGTCCATTCCCGATATAGCTTGATTTGGCTAAACAGTTCGGCAACGTATGTTAGTTCACCATATAAGTCGCTGTCTCTTTTTTGGGCTAGAATTGATTGACTGGGTTTTAAGGATTCACGGGCCAGTTTTCTTATCTGCCCTTCAACGTTGATTTCTGGATTCCCTTCTTGCCATCGGTAGTGGAAATTTGGTTCCGTTGGTATTAGATGGGTTTCTTCGAGTAATTCGTCTGTGACTTCAAAACGTTCTCCAATTTCATTGAAGGCAAGAGAATAACGAAGATCGCCCATCTCGTAATTGATGATGATATCCAATCTTGCAGATTCAGTAATTTGATTCAAGCTATTTCCACGATAAAGCCAGTTACGCACACCGCCATTTGTCGCTACTGGGCGTGATACTTGTTCAGATGCGGCTTGCAATAGTGAAAATGCTTCGAGGAAATTCGATTTGCCTGATCCATTGGGACCAATCAAAACATTCAGCGGATGTAATATGACTGGTTCGGAATTGGGACCATAGCTCAGGAAATTGCTCAAATGCAAGCGTTTAAATGGTAAGGAGTCTTGCATGAAATTTGGCATTCTATGTTGTTAGTGTTTTTTTTTGGAATGGTCGTTAAAATTATAAATCTATTCCTGAGTAATTAAACTCCCTCATCACCGCCCCTACCAACGTTATTGCCACCTCATAGGTTTTAACAGGTACGCCTAAATCCTTCAATTGTGTCACTTGCAAACCCGGATAGCCACACGGGTTGATAGAGGTAAAAGGGGTCAAGTCCATGTCCACATTCAAACTCAAGCCATGGTAGCTATATCCTTTACGTATGCGCAATCCAAGTGAGGCGATTTTTTGGCCGTTTACATAAACGCCGGGGGCATCGCGGCGGGCTTCAGATGGGATGCCATATTGAGATAAGGTGTTGATGACGGCGTTTTCCAAGGCGGTCACCAAACTGCGGATACCGATGCCAAGACGGTTGAGGTCGAATAGGGTATAAGCGACTAGTTGACCGGGTCCATGGTAAGTGACTTGACCGCCACGGTCGGATTCAATAATGGGAATGCCATTGGCGTTGAGTATATGTGCCGGGTCACCATTGCGGCCCAAGGTATAGACCGGCGGATGTTCGACCAACCAAAGCTCGTCAATGGTTTCCGGGGTTCGTGCTTCGGTGAATTCACGCATGGCTGTCCATGTGTCCAGATAATCCCGAGACCCAAGATTTTTGAGGCGTAACTTCATTACAACAAGAACATTGTCGCCAAGCCTAGGAAGATGAAGAACCCCATGCTATCGGTAATGGCGGTCAACAACACGCTGGTTCCCACGGCAGGGTCGAGTTTAAGATGGTTGCGCAATAAGGGTATCGCCAGTCCCATGGCGGCGGCAACCAGTAGGTTGAGCATCATCGCCGTTGCCATGACCATCCCCAAATGAGCATCCCGATAAATGCCATAAGCCACCACGCCTATTAACGAACCCCATACCAAGCCATTGAGGACGGCGATGCCAAGTTCTTTGGTGATGAGTTTACGCACATTGGCTTGACTGATTAAACCTAGCGCCAAAGAACGGATAATCAGGGTGCTGGTTTGTGTACCGGTGTTGCCGCCTATCCCTGCGACTATTGGCATTAACGAGGCCAATGCGACGATCTGCTCAATGGTATTCTCGAACAATCCGATGACGCGAGTGCTGACAAAGGCGGTGATTAGGTTCATGCCTAACCAAAACCAGCGGTTTTTCAAACTTTGCCAAATGCCGGAGAACAAATCCTCCTCTTCCAGCAGACCCGCTTGGTTAAGAATTTCGTCATCCGATTCTTCGCGGATATAATCGACAATGGCATCAACGCAAATGCGGCCTTGCAAACGGTTGTTCTCATCCACCACAGGCGCAGTCAGCAAATCGTAGCGTTCAAATGCGCGGGCGGCATCGGCCGCCTCGTCATTTAGCTTGAAATGAACCATCTCTTTGGACATCAATTCGGACACAAGCTCGTCCGGGTTGTTGATGACTAAACGTCTTAGCGATAAAACACCTTTGAGGATATTTTGATTGTCCACCACAAATAATTTGTCGGTATGTTCAGGCAGATTGCCCCTTCGCCTCAGATAACGCAATACCACGCCCAAGGTGATGTCGTCGCGTATGGCGACCATGCCGAAATCCATCAAGGAGGCTACCGTGTCATCCTCATGCGACAGCACCGATTCCAAACGGGCGCGGTTCTGGTCATTGAGGGATTCCAACAGTTCCTGCAATACTTCTTCCGGCAGGTCGGGGGCCAAGTCGGCAATTTCGTCAGTGTCGAGTTGCTCGGTGGCAGAAAGCAACTCGTCGGGGTCCATGTCGGAGATGAGCGTTTGCCGAACCGCGTCGGAAACGTCCAATAGAATTTGGCCATCCAACTCGGACTTGACCATGTTCCATATGACCAAGCGTTGCTGCAATGGCA
>CAIOOA010000196.1 GCA_903859815.1 uncultured Methylococcaceae bacterium
GGGTTGCTATGATTTCAGTCATGGTCAGATTGGGATCAGATGCCGGACGTTGTGGTAAACACCGGTATTCTACCTTTTCTGACCACCCACCCTTGCCCCGAACCTCAAAAATCACTCATGCTGATTGGCGAAGGTATTGTGATTTCTATAATATTAAAATTTCAATACCGGCAAATGATGGATTAAGACTTTAACCCAATCATCTGCAAACGGGTCTTCATTATCCGGTTTCAGACTATCTGCACGGGTTCAGGCATCGGCGTTCTTGGCGTCACGGCGCGTCTTACGCTCGGCTTTTTTCACTGCGACAATCTCAACGCGCCGCAAACGCTCATCGAACTCAGCCTTCAACGTAGCGTATTGATTGGCTGCGTCGTCGCGTTCACGGGCAGCGATCCTGGCATATTCTTCGGCAGCGATGCGATGCTCATGCTCTTTCTTGACGAGCAGGCGGGCATCGGCGTTGATGAGATCGGCGTACTCTTCGAGAAGACCGAGCTTAAGTTTCGGTATCGCGGGCTTGTCATCCTCTGGAAGATCGGGATTAAATTGCGGCATCTTAGGTTTGTCGGACTGCATGCAGGGTTTCACAATTTCCTTTTCTGGCCCATTCATTTTCATTAATCCATCCAGTTTCCCATGCATCCTGCCCTCAATATGAAGCCCAAGCTTTGCAAGCTCTATCAGCCGGTAACTTCGCCGCCGCGAATCCAGCTTATCAATAGCCAGAAAAAGCTCGGTATCGGCATTCTTGCTTAAAGTCAGCCTTATTTTGTATGTTTCGTCAGTCATATTAATACCTATTGTGTTATTGAAATTAAACTTTCCAATGAATGCCATTAACGGCACACATTAATGTTTAACGTAAGTTTAAAACCAGTCATCCCATTAATTAAGCCTATGCTTTGGCGTATCCAATGATTCCACAAAACTTTCCACCCGGCTTTCTGTTTGCGATCTATTTGCCCACGTCTCGATAAAATCGCCTAGCATGTTATTCATCGCATTCTCGACGGCGAGCCCCTTTTTGCAAAGTTCTGCCATCATGAATCCACGCCTGCGAGGGCTAACACCGACAAGATACTGGTAGATATCGGGGTCGTATACTTCGTCTATGGTTACGGACATTTTGATCCTGTTTTTTTTAGCGGTCATAATTTAATATTCTGGAATGTTCGTTAATTTTAAAAAGTCCAATCTGGCATTGCCGCCCAATGGGATTCCGGGTCACTACCGTCTTTCTCAAAACTTGCCAATGAACCCCATTTACCGGAAATAATGGTGCCTTTCACCAAACATGATGTTGGCTTTCCATCGTGCATCATAACAATGGCCGGTTTTATCAACGCACGAATGCTTTGTGACGGAATCCCCCCTTCAAAGTATTCAAAAACCTTGCTGCTCATGGTTATCCCGTTTGCGGCAAACAGCCCGCCTTAATACTTTAACCCGATTGCTTGAAACCCCTTGACGTTCGCGTATAGCGCGTCGTCAACCGGGACTATCGTGTTCTTCTTGCAGACGCGCCTGATGCTGTTGACATACAATCTGGCGCCGCCGCCCACCAGGATTATCGAGCCGATGTCGTCCATCGTGCCAACGCTCGCTGCGAGTGCCTCGCATGCATGGTCCAGCTTTGGTATTACCCTGGGCAACAGGTGCGAGTAACTGTATTCCGCGCCATAGCGGATAAGCTTGTATCCGGTGCGCATGGACTCGTCGAGCCTGTTTATGTCGGAAAACGGTTCCCCGCAATCCACTGCGATCTCCTGCGCCAGCGCATTGAGCAATTGCGACACGCCCATTGATGCGCTGCCACTGCGTTCCTCGATTATCTGCAACCCTTTGACGCAAATCCAATCGACAGTGAAGAAACCGACATCGACCACGATGCTTAACGTATTCTTCATTTCTGAATAGGTATTTGACGACAGCGCGTAGTGTGCGAACCCGCCCAAAGGCTGGGATATCACCTTCGCATTTTTAACGGTTATCCTGCTGCCGTCGGGATAGCCGTGTTCACCGCACAGCCTGCCGCCCAAACCTTCCCTCATCGCTTTGTTCCGGTAATGCTGGACCGGCAACCCGGTCACCAACAGGTCAATGCTTTTCTCGCCCATTCTCGCCAAAGCCCCGAGGTATAACGCCCTATACCGGTCGGTCGCCGAGTATTCCTTGGTCAAAACCCGCCCCGTGTCATGTGGCGACACCGACAGCATGGCATCCGGCCCCACTTTGTAATGCGCCCCGCTCACCGACACGCGGGTGACATCCTGCTGCGTCGAGAAACTGTCCGAATCATCTTTAACTGTATTGTCGAGCACCGCCACAGAGGGGAAATGGCTGCACGTTATCTTGCCGGAATCGCCAGTATTGACATACTTTGTGTTGCCATATCCAATATCAACTGAACATACTTTTTTACCTCGCATAGCCAAAAACCCTTACAAAAATTAAACCAAAAACCAAACCGAAAAGATTCTTCACGGCTACTCCAAAGATACTCATTAACAAATTTGAAAACCGTCCAAAGGCATTCAAAGCCTGCCAAAATACAAATCCACATAAAAAAACACTAGTAAAAAGGCCAAAGGCAGCCAAAGTGCGCGAAACATGATGACGGATAAACCGCCAAAACCGTTCAATGAGCCAAAAAACCGGGGCAAACAATTTAGTGAATATAAAACAAGTATAGTGGACCCCACTTTTCGGACAATCATTTAAGGTGGTAGCCTTCTGGAAAACGGGGGTTGTTGTGAGTGAGAAGAAACGCAAGGTTTTCAGCGGCGAGTTCAAGGCGAAGGTCGCGCTTGAGGCGATCAGGAACA
>CAIOOA010000197.1 GCA_903859815.1 uncultured Methylococcaceae bacterium
CTCGACAAACCGGTCTACAAACGGCAATGGCTGGTTAAAAATGGCTGTCCACCAGAATAGTCAATCTTCGGAAGATGACGATTATACTTTCCTTCTGATTTCAAGTGGGTGAAACCCTCTAAAAACTTGAAGATCGAGTAATAGGTATTTTCTTTAGCACATTCAAGGTGTACTAAGACTCTACGCTAGTCATTTTATGATTGTCAACGCCTAGCTTGAAACAAATATACCGTAATTCATACAACAAACAAACCTCACTTGATTAGCTGATACCTACCCAAGCACTGCTTTGGAATCCTTGCTTTCGTAAGGGGCGCAAAGCTTCCGTCGGTCCATGCCGGAATAACGATATTCTATCCTTAATGCGATTGCCCTGCCTTACCCAAATCCTCTTCCGTCACCTCACAAGCCGTCCGCACTTCTTGCACCGTGGCTGGACATTCCAAACGGAATAGCCCATTCAAACCACGTTCAATCCGCGAGGCTCGAATGGCTTGTTTGATGGCAAAGAATACCGTGCTGGCTAACACCAAGGGCGGTTCGCCGACTTCTTTTGAGGATAGCAATTCCGTTGGGTTTTCCGGCACTTTGGCTAGGTTGCGTGGGAACAAATGGACATTGAATTGTTGCGGGATGTTGATGTAGGCGGGTGGCTTGTAAGTCCACGTGTTATCCGAGTTCAAACGTCCATGATTTTCGCCGTCCGGTTCATAGACTAGCTTTTCGCTTTTCACATAGCCGATGCCCTGCACAAACGCGCCTTCCACTTGCCCGATGTCGAGGGCGGGGTTCAAGCTCCAGCCCATGTCGTACATGACATCCGCGCTGAGGATGGTGGTTTCGCCGGTCAGGATGTCCACCTCGACCACTGCACAGGCGGCGGAGTAAGTGTAGCCCACAAAGGAATCGTATACACCCGGCTCGCCGTTGACCGAAGTAATGCCCGGAATCTCTGGCTGCAAATCTTGCGGCTTGAACTCTAGCGTGGACAACTCGGCTTCCCCGCCTCGGATTTGGGCTTGAAACTGCGAAACCAGATTGATGCGTGACTGGTAGGCCAGCGTGATGAGGTTTTGCCAAATCAGTTTGGACGAGCCATCATCAATCTTCGATGCCCAGCCTTTCTCGCCATAATTCCAGAAATCAACGCCTTGCTCCCTGCACCAGCTTTCACCATATTCTTCCTTCAAGCCGTAGCCAAAATCGAGCAAGCGTTGCCGCAACTGTACGCAAGCGCGTTTGACCGCCTCGCCATTGTAGATCGTGCCAGTGGATGCCCCGGTGCTGCTGGGGTTAGGCACGATGCCAGTATCGGTGTTTTCGACGCGAATCAGCGCAATCGGCACATTGAGGACGTAGGCGGCAATCTGCGCAATATAAGTCGTCAAGCCTTGACCCATATCGACCCCGCCTTGATGAATCAGTATCGTGCCATCGGCTGAATACACGCAAACCATGGCTTGCGCTTGCTCCAACATCAACAAGTTGTAGCCGGAACCGTATTTGACCGGAATCATCGCCATGCCACGTTTAGTCCAACGATTGGCGGCATTGAACGCAGCAATTTCCACCTGCTTTTGCTCAAACTGGCAAGTGTCTTTCAAGTAGTCCCATACTTCGCGTATATAGCAATAGGTCAGCGCTTGCCCGAAGGGTGTCGAATCGCCGATTTGATAGAGGTTTTTCTCACGCACTGCCTCCGCGCTCATGCCTAACATGAAAGCCGCATCGTCAATCGCGTTTTCGGTAATCAGCTTGGATTGGATGTCGCCAAACGCTCGGAACGCGGTGTTGGGTGCTTTATTGGTGCGGCAGACATCAATCTGCATTCTTGAATTTGGCACACGATAAGCATTGTCGGCCCTCAACATCATGCAATTGGTGACGATGAATGAACAATCGTAAAACGCCCCGCCGTCACCCCACATTTTCACATCAAAACCGCGAATCAACCCCCTGTCTTCCGGCACGGTCGCGCCCGTGTCCAGTGCAATCTGGCATTGACCGTAAAATGGATGGCGTTTGCCGACCATCGTCGTATCGGCTTCACGCTTCATAATCAAGCGCACATGGGCATCGCGCAGATAACTGGCGACCACCGTCGGGCCGGTGATGAACCGGGCTTGTTCGGTTTTGCCGCCAAAGCCGCCGCCGACTGGCCGGACTTGCACACGCACCCGATTTTGCGCGACCCCCAAAGCCCTCGCGCTGGTTTGATGCATTTCCATCGGGCTTTGTGTCGAGGGATGCACGACCATCCGGCTGTCGTCTTCCGGGTAGGCCACACAGGCTTGCGTTTCCATATAAAAATGCGCTTGCCCACCAACTTCTTGAGTGTTTTCAATGACTAGGCAAGCAACGCCATCGACACTCGCATGACGACTGACAATTTCTCGGCTCAGTGGCGAGCGTTGACCATCCACCCAATCCAGTCGGCTATTGGGACGGACAATTCGCCAAATATGTGATACAAAAGGCGCACTTTGGGGATAATCAGGGAAAATGCTGCCGATTTCCAAGGCTCGCTCGATAGTCAGCACGGGTTCGTTCCACGGGGCAGGCCAGTCGAGCCCCTTATAATGAACACAGGTTTTACCGACATACTCGGCGATGGTTTGAGCCTGTCGCTCGGTTTTCGCCAGCACCAGCGCCAAGGATTGCCCGACATACATCACTTTGCCGTTGGCAAACAGCGGTTGATCCTGCCCCATGCCTTGTAAGTTGGCACCCCCTTGGGGGATTTGTTGGTCGGTCAATAAATCGACAAAACCATTGAACTGGCTTTTTAAATAACGGCATAAGCCCTCTCGATCAGACTCCGTGCCATCTGGACTCATCCAAGAAAAGCTCGCCAACGCCCGATGACTTTGCACCAAGGCAGCGTTAAGACCCGTCGGTGGAATGGCTATTTCGTGGGTGTAATGCACTTGACCCGAGGTTTGATACAAAGCCAGCAACTTGATGTAAGACTCCGATACGGGCGCTTTCCACTTTTGCGTCACGGAATATTGATGGCCTTTGCTGACGGGCCATTGACCCCATGTCACAGCGCCGGCAGAGTGTTCCGATTTCGGCACACTTTCGGGATTGCGCTGCAATAGAGCATTGATGATGGCTTTGTAGAAAAAGCCTGTCACCAGATCGACCCGGTAAGCATCGGTGAAGCCTTCGTCGGGTATGGACTTCATGCGCTGAGTCCAACGCGACAACTCGGCGCGGGTTTCCTCCGCCAGCATCTGCGCCCATTGCGAAACCTTATCCAGCGTCAATGCCTTGCCTTTCATCTGATCTTCCGTCCTCGTCGCCCGCCAAGGATAAGGCGCGATGCCACCATAAGTCAGGACGACTTGCGACAGCGTGGTTCCGCTGCTGAAGCTGAATGCGGTTGTCACGTTGACGATGGTGTGAGAATTGACCTCGCGCAGAGCCACTTTCTGGGCTAAGACGATTTCATCCGTCACATTGCAATCCACCGTGTAATTGACAATCAACTGGTTAGCCGTCCATTGGCTGTCCTTACAGGCAGATTTAATCAAATCCCATACTGACAGGCTGTGACACTGACCGTTATGCAGATCCACCAACTCGATTTGTGCATTCAGCGCAGATAACACGGTGAACAAATCGGACGGAAACGGCAACCCATCATGGATATGCTGCAATACAATCGCGGTATTGCCGCCGAGTGACGCGGCATTGCGCACCAGCGTACCCGCCGTGCGTCGAGCCATAAAATGCAATGCGCCAATTCGTGTGGATTCATCGGGCGTATTGGCAGGGGTTATTTCATCCAAGTATCCAATTAAATCGCTATAACTGATGCCTGCCCCCAGTACTAATTTTCCAGCTTGATATTGCTTGGCATATAACTCGGCAATCGGGCGTATATCAAGCAATATCGGTGCTGTTTCAAATTCCGTTGGATAGACACCGTAAGCCGTGTTGCCATGCACCAAACGGAAAGGTTTCCCTTTTAATTGGCGCACCTGCATAACCAGGCCGTCAATGCTATCCACTGCAATCCATGTTTGTCGTGGATTGCCAGTATCCAATGCGGGCGGAGGAATTTTAGCGGCATCAGGAAAGGGTATCACCACCTTCGGCAAAACCGTTTGGGTGTCATAGGCCGGGTCTAGCTTGAGCTTACTGGCATTTAACTCGTCTTGGTCTTCGCTAGTCCAGTCTGATGCAAAGGTTTTCATGGCCGTGAGTATCGGCCTGTACCCGGTGCATCGGCAAATATTGCCATCGAAATTGTCTTCAATCTCACGCTGGGTCGGATTGGGCTTGTTGAGCAAAAAACCCGACATCGCCATCACAAAACCCACCGAACAATAACCGCATTGCGTGCCATTATTGGCCGCCAGTCTGTAAGCTACTGGATTGGTGCCTTTTGGCACTAGAGATTCACCGTCGTCACCGCATTGGCTACAATCAGCCACTAAGCTAACCCGGCAAACCGGATCGAATTCGGCTTCTCCGGTACTGGCCGCAGCCACCGAAGCCATGATCTGTTGCCTAGATTCATGGGACATGCGGGTGAGCGGGATGCCCGCCCGTGAAAACGACGGGGTAAAGTCTTTGCCATTGCCGACCGTGACAGGAACCACGGAGCCAGTGCCTTCTATGGTCGTCACTGCCATGCCCTGCAATGCGCACACTGGGCGCAAACAGGAATTCACCGCCCGATGTTCCACCGTTTCATTTTTCGCATCCCAATGGGACAGAATGACCGTGCAAGCCCCGCACCCTCCTTGCCCGCACCCTTTTTTCGGTCCGATCAAGCCAATTTCCGGGGATCGCAAAAAGTCGAGCAATAACAAATCAGGCGGAGGGTTTTCCAGTTCAATGTGTTGGCCATTGAGGAAAAAGGAAAGCGGGGTAGGCATGGCGATAATTCCTTAGGCAGTAGGGGTATGAAAAACAGATTCATGCTACACACGCGAAGCCTGTATAACTTGGGAAGATGTTAATACATAAGCTATATGGGCTGGAAAATATTTTTCGCCTTTGCACGACAGGCCGCTTCCACCAAGGAATAGCTCCAGGCGTAGCCATGGATACGGGCATAGTCATCGATGTTGACTAAGCTGATTGCGTCAAATAACGGTTTTCTGAGCCTTATAACACAGGCATTGCCATTTTGATTTTTTTATCTTATTGATAAATCGATCAATTATTATGGCACATAAAATGTCTATTCACTGTCCGGTTAGTTGTTGTGTGAACCAATGGCTGGACAATCTATTTTATCTGCCATCCGCGCAACAAATCCCAATTGCAGGGGTTCCCAACTCCTGTCGAACATTTAATCTCACTTTTTTGGAGCGAACTATGCAGAAAACTCATCGTCACATCGCCCTATTGGCTGCCGTAGTCGGCATCTGGGGCGTGTCACCGACGGCCTTAGCCCACCACGCCTATAACAGCAGTTCCAATGGAAGCACGACTTGGTCTGGCGTTACCGCAGCGCAAGGCTATATCAACTCAACCACTGGCTTGGATGGCAAAACCCGTAATTCCCTAAGCGTCAACGTGCCCGCCACACCCACCACTACCAGCAGCTATTATCAGGGTACTGCGCCTGTCAGCTTTCTGGCGGCCTTCCATGGTAGCGATGTTGGGGTTAGCATTGATACGGCCAATCCTGGCGGTATAGCCGATCCTTTGGGTTCGGCATGGATGACCCATGGCTTAAGCACCCAGGATGGTGTGGTTAACAAGAATTCAGGAGTAGGTTTCCAGCTTGCCGCCGCCGGAAGCACGGCCGCCGGGGTGGACTGGGGCTACATCCGCAGTGATGTCGCGGCCACACAAATCAGAATCAAGGTGACCGCCGACACCGGCCAATCGTTCATTGACGGAGCCACTAACTCCGCCGTGAGTCCGAATACCATTCAGCCATGGCTGGCTCTGTATAGTGGCTGGGACAACAGCTACAATGGCATTACAGGCAACGCGACAACGGCGAACACTTCTTTAGCGCCCCTGCCGGCCGCCACTACAGTGACCGGAGCCCGCACCGGGACTTTCACCGATGGCGTGAACAATCCTTTCGGCACCACGGGTTTAAAGTACTTGGGTTCCGTCATGAATAGTACTGGTCAGAGTTCGATTACCTATAATCTCGTCACCAGCATCGCTGCGAACCAGCACTTTACCCTGCTGATTGGTGGCGCCAACGGCACTTCTGGAAACTATCTGGTCAGCATTTCCGAGAACACCGCCCCCGTGCCAGAGCCAGAGGAATATGCCATGATGCTACTGGGCTTCAGCATGGTTGGATATCAAGTCCGCCGCAAGCGCAAGACCTTGCTACAGAAATCCATCTAACGTTAAACTCATAGCCCCGAAAGATGGGTTGAGGCAGGGATGCCAAAACCCATCATTCGGGGCCAACGCGATATTGCATCGTTTACTAGATTATCAATTTGGAGAGATCAAGCCTCCACCTGCCCATAATGGCTTTGCACATACCGCTCGACGATTGCTTGGAATTCTTCGGCGATATGGTCACCTTTCAAGGTTACGGTTTTCTGTCCGTCCTCGAACACAGGTGCGACCGGCTGCTCACCCGTACCGGGTAGCGAAATGCCGATATTGGCGTTTTTGCTTTCACCGGGTCCGTTGACCACGCATCCCATCACCGCGACATGCATGTCTTCCACGCCCTTGTACTGCTTCTTCCATATCGGCATCTGATGGCGCATATGGGATTGAATCTGTTGCGCCAATTTTTGGAAATAATCGCTCGTCGTGCGTCCGCAACCGGGGCAGGAAATCACCGTAGGCGTGAATGCCCGAACCCCCAAACTTTGCAGAATTTCTTGGGCAACAATCACTTCCAAGATACGATCCGCGCCGGGCTCCGGCGTTAGGGAAATGCGAATGGTGTCGCCTATGCCTTGCCGCAACAACACCGACAGCGCAGCAGTCGAAGCCACAATGCCCTTGGAACCCATGCCAGCTTCAGTCAAGCCCAAATGCAGCGCGAAATCAGAGCGCGGGGCCAAGGATTCATACACGGCAATCAATTCTTGAACCCCACTCATCTTGCAGGACAGCACGATGCGGTCTTTCGGCAAGCCCAATTCCACCGCTTTGTTTGCACTCTCCAAAGCGGAGGTGATGACCGCCTCGCGCATGACTTCCGGCAAGGGTTTGGGTTCTGCCAGCAGTGCATTTTCATCCAGCAAACGGGCCAACACGCTTTGATCCAAGCTGCCCCAGTTGACACCAATTCTCACTGGCTTCTCATAGCGGCAAGCAAATTCAATCATTTGCGCAAATTGAGGGTCACGCTTGGAGCCACGTCCCACATTGCCTGGGTTGATGCGGTATTTGCCCAAAGCCTCGGCGCAATCAGGATAAGCTTCCAACAGCTTATGCCCGTTGAAATGGAAATCGCCGATCAATGGCACATGGCAACCTCGTGCATCCAGTTTGTCACGAATATGCGCCACAGCGGCAGCAGATTCATCCCTGTCCACGGTGATGCGAACCAGTTCCGAGCCTGCTCGGGCCAGTTCGTAAACTTGCTGGACAGTGCCTTCAATGTCGGCGGTGTCGGTGTTGGTCATGGATTGGACGACGACGGGCGCACCGCCGCCTATCTGAATGTTACCGACTTTGACGCCGACAGTGTTTCTACGATTCATGGCATTACTCTCAGGGTGTGTAGCAGATTGTGCATTTTAACAGTCAGCGGGTTAAAGCATAAAGCCTTGCCCGGTAATTTCCCAGTTTACGCCATCATCTTCGCATTAAACTCGATGTTCAAGTTTTTAGCTTTTTCAAACCGCCAAAGTTGGCACGGAACCTGATTACAACCGTTGTGTTATGTAATCATGCTGCAGCCGCGCGATACTTCAATGACGGCGTCGGC
>CAIOOA010000198.1 GCA_903859815.1 uncultured Methylococcaceae bacterium
ATGCAGGAATCCAGTGCCATGGACGGTAACTCGTCGTTATGTAAGTGTTTGATTCAAGGTACACGCCAACCCGCAGATTCACCTCCCTGTGACTGGATTCCGGCAGTCCATGCCGGAATGACGGGCTTCAACCACTTGTGTATAACGACCAGAGCGGGAGCTTGGGAACCAGCAGAAAGCTTGCTCTTCGTCCAATGTCATTAAGCCTAGCCTTAAGCCGTTGCGTCTGGTTCCGGTTTTGCCTTGGTGCGGACAGGCTCATGTGACAAGTCATAGCCAGTGCTAATCAAGGCCGCTTCATTGCCATCGGCAATTACTTCGAGATAATGGGCGATCTTCTTTAGCTTTTCAATTATGGGTTGGCTGACGGCATTGCGCTCGGCGATCTTCAGGCGGTCGCCATTCAATGCCGCCTGATACGTCCTGCCATATTCACTGACCAAATATTCGACCTCTTCCAATGGTGGCACTTGCACAGGCCAAGGCGCGGGGAAGTAGGGATTTTTCCGCAAACTGCCCACGATATGGGTGGATTTAGCCAGCAAATCGGCTTGGTTGAGGGATTCAAACTTAATGATGAGGTGTTTTTTCATGATGGTTACTCCCAATGTAGGTTAAATGACAATAGCCACTATCTAGTATAGTCGCATTTCCATTGATTGTAGGCTGAGGCGGAAAATTTTGGTTAGGGTGATGATGAGCTTGCTACGGGAGTAGGAGAGCCTTGTCATGGGGGTAGGATTGGTTTCCTATGGGAGTCGGATAATTATCCGACGGGTGTAGGAAAGCTAAGTTACGGGTGTATGAGAGTGTTCATACAGGGAGTAGATAGGTAACTTACGGGTGTATGAGAGTGTTTATCGGGGGTTAAGTAGGTATCTTATGGGTGTATGAAGGGTATCCTACTGGTCTATGAACGTGTTCCTACAGGGGTAGGAGAGTGTTCCAACGGGTCAAAGCTCCCTTTAAATTTGTAAGCAGACCTAAGCAGGACGGGATATGCTATCCCGTCCGTAACGTTTTGTGTCATGTCGAATGGCTAAGCTTCGCACAAAATGTAAGCGACGGGTTTACAAAACCCGTCGAGCCAAGACAAATCGCACAGGTTTTGCTATTCTTAGCCAATGAAGACATATGTTTGGAATTCCGAAAAGAACGATATCCTCAAAAAGGAGAGAGCAATTTCGTTTGAAGAGGTTGTATTCAATATTAAACTGGGTAACGAGGTCGATATCTTCGATCATCCCAACCAAGAGCGATATCCGGGTCAAAAAATTTCAGTGGTGATTGTCGAGGGTTATGCTTATCTTGTTCCCTTCGTGGAAACCGATGAGGAAATCTTTCTGAAAACCATCATTCCAAGCAGAAAAGCAACAAAGCAATATAGGGGTGGCTCCGATGGTTAGGCTTGATTCCGAAGAACATGAAATTCTTGAAGCATTCGAATCAGGAGTGCTTAGTAGAACAGAACATGCCGAACGGGACATTGAACGGCATAGGGAAATTGCGGATGCCACGTTTAGGCAAGATGCGCGTATTAACATTCACCTTTCGTCCAGAGACCTTCGAGCACTACAGGTTCGGGCGTTAATCGAGGGCATACCCTGCGAAAGCTTGGTAGCCAGCGTGTTGCACAAGTTTGTGGATGGTCAATTGGTTGAAAAGCCGTCCGTTTAGAGTGTCGGGGCTTGCAAACCGATCATAACCAATAAAAAAGGCCGCCTTGCGTCGGCCTTTTCGTGTCACGGTGAAGCTTGACGCTTACAACAGCGGGATAATCAACAACGCGACGATGTTGATGATCTTAATCATCGGGTTGATGGCAGGGCCGGCGGTGTCTTTGTAGGGATCGCCTACGGTGTCACCGGTCACGGCGGCTTTGTGGGCTTCCGAACCCTTGCCACCATAATTGCCGTCTTCGATGTATTTCTTGGCATTGTCCCATGCACCGCCGCCGGTGGTCATGGAGATTGCCACGAACAAGCCGGTGATGATGGAACCAATCAACACACCGCCCAAGGCTTCTTTGCCCAACACCAAACCAACGACCAGAGGCACGGCGATTGGCAATAGCGAGGGAAGTAGCATTTCATGGATGGCAGATTTTGTCAGCATGTCCACGGCTTTGGAATAATCCGGCTTGGCGGTGTAGTCCATGATGCCAGGGATTTCCCGGAACTGACGGCGAACTTCCTCTACGATGCCACCAGCAGCGCGGCCTACGGCTTCCATTGCCAATGCACCAAACAGGTAAGGGATCAAACCGCCAATGAACAGGCCGATGATGACCATGTGATTGGACAGGTCGAACTTCACATCGCCGCCCAAGTTGTTGGTGTAGTCGGCAAACAGCACTAGCGCTGCCAAACCGGCGGAACCAATCGCATAACCCTTGGTGACGGCCTTGGTGGTGTTGCCCACTGCGTCCAGCGGGTCGGTAATTTCGCGGATTTCGTGAGGCATCTCAGCCATTTCGGCAATGCCACCGGCGTTGTCGGTGATGGGGCCATAAGCGTCGAGAGCCACGATCATGCCCGTCATGGACAGCATGGAGGTGGCGGCAATGGCGATGCCATATAAACCCGCCAGCGAATAAGCGCCCCAGATACTGGCGCAGACGGCTAACACGGGCAGCGCGGTGGATTTCATCGACAAGCCTAAGCCCGCGATGATATTGGTTCCGTGACCGCTGGTGGATGCCTTGGCAAGCCCTTGCACGGGCGAAAATTCAGTGGCAGTGTAGTATTCGGTGATGACGACCATCAACGCGGTCAGTACTAGGCCGATCAAAGAGGCAAAGTAAATGGCATGCCCCGACACTTGCACACCACTCAGGAAAACCCCGTTCTTAAACATAAACAGCGTGATGGGGTAGAACGCGATGGCAGCCAAGCCACCCGATACGATCACGCCCTTGTATAAAGCAGTCATGATCTTTTTGCCGGGGGTGATTTTGACGTAGAACGTGCCGATGATGGAGGTGATGATGGACACGCCGCCTAACACCAACGGATAGACGATAGGCAGGTCTGCGCCCATGGTCAAGATGCCGCCTAGCAGCATGGTGGCCACCAAGGTTACGGCGTAGGTTTCAAACAAGTCAGCCGCCATACCAGCGCAATCGCCCACGTTGTCGCCCACGTTGTCGGCGATCACGGCGGGGTTGCGGGGGTCATCTTCAGGAATACCGGCTTCGACTTTACCCACCAAGTCAGCACCCACGTCAGCGCCCTTGGTGAAGATGCCGCCGCCTAGACGGGCGAAGATGGAAATCAACGATCCACCGAAAGCCAGGCCGACTAGCGCATGAAGCGGTTCGGCAACGCCAAGGGCTTTGAGAATGGTGTAATAACCGGCGACACCGATCAGGCCCAGACCCACCACCAACATGCCGGTGATGGCACCGCCCCTAAAGGCAACGGCGAAGGCTGCATCCATGCCCTGGTAAGCGGCTTGAGCGGTGCGGCAGTTGGCGCGAACAGAGATGTTCATGCCGATGAAGCCAGTCGCACCGGACAATATCGCGCCGATGAAGAAGCCCCAAGCGACGGCCCAACTCAGGAAGAAGCCGATGGCGAAGAACAACACCACGCCAACGATGGCGATGGTTTTGTATTGGCGGTTCAAATACGCTTTGGCACCTTGCTGGATGGCCGAGGCGATTTCGACCATGCGTTCATTGCCGGGGTCTTGCGCATTGATCCAAGCGATGGAGTGAATGCCGTAAACCAAGGCCGCGACGGCGGAGGCGAAGGCAAAGCCGACCCCCCAACCAACCGCGTAGCCGATGTAAAGGGATATGAGCAACCCGGCAAGGGTGACTCGTTTGATTCTGGGGTCATCCATGATTATCTTGGCGCACTCCTGCGCACTGGCGACTAGTGAAACGGACATAGAGTGGATTCTCTTTGATTTAATATTGAATGGAATGGAAAACGATGGTGGCTAAACTTGGCCTGTCAATCAGCTTGAGTTTAGCTATCAATGAACGGATTGTTTTAAGGGTCATATAAGATTGGAAAACCTTAACGCTAAGTTAGCAACCCATAGGTTGTTAATGGAATTACTGATTTCCAAGCTGACGCAGACTGTAGCCTTACCTCCACCGGACTGTTCGCAAAAGACTATCCGTTTAATCATAGGGTATCTTGAGAGATTTCTGGAAGTGCTACAGTAGAACAAATGCCTTGCCAGCACAAGGCACAAGTAATAAATTGAACATTAACCGTTAGCGACTGTCCTAAACTTCATTTTGCCGACTCTAGGGCTAGGCGTTGATGTTCCATCAAATCTTTGATCCCCTTCTCGGCAAGCAGTAACATGGCATCCAACTCATCGCGGCGGAAGGCATGGCCCTCTGCTGTCCCTTGCAATTCCACAAAAGCCGAGGCTTCATTCATGACCACATTCATATCGGTTTCAGCGTCACTGTCTTCCTTGTAATCCAAATCCAGCACAGGGATGCCTTTGTATATCCCCACTGAAACTGACGCGATTTGACCATGCAATGGGTCAGTTTTGATTTTTCGTGTCTTCAACAAATGCTTCACGGCGAGTGCGACCGCGACATAACCGCCGGTCACGGATGCGGTACGGGTTCCGCCGTCGGCTTGAATGACATCACAATCGATAGTCAGGGTGCGTTCGCCTAGTGCTTCCAAGTTAAGCGAGGCTCGGAGTGAACGGCCAATCAATCGTTGAATTTCCAAAGTCCTGCCGCCTTGCTTGCCCCGCGAGGCTTCGCGCCCCATGCGATCATGGGTGGAACGTGGCAACATGCCGTATTCAGCGGTAAGCCAGCCGGACCCCTTGCCTTTCAGAAAAGGAGGGACTCGTTCTTCTATGCTTGCCGTGCAAATCACACGGGTGTCGCCAAACTCGACTAATACCGAACCTTCGGCGTGTTTGGTGTAGTTGCAGGATAAAATGATGTTGCGAAGTTCGTCAGGTTTGCGTCCGCTGGGTCTCATGGGCCTTGGCTCGAAATAGGGTAGGGGGGCAGTATACCTGAATTGCTGGGCTTCGGTGGCTTTAAACTGTGTCCCCCTTGTCCCCCTTGTCCCCCTTTGCACAATCGTCCATGGCTAGTAGCAACCAGTCTTTGGCAACCAATGCGAAACCGTGCCTTCATCATGCAATATGCCATCTGTCCCCAAGGAATAAAAATGATAATCGGCAGTGGAAACACCTAGGTAGGTTTTCGTGGCTGCATAGTGGCGATAGGTGTAGATGTCCCAAGTCTCCGTGGGGGAGCCAGATGGTGAAAACCAGTTGCCATAGTTCGTTTCCGCCCAATTAAGTAGGCATTCAATTTGGGGGGTGGTGATCACTTGGCAACTTGTCTCCGGTAACCAAGATTCCTCCGCGCCAATATCCCTTAATGCCCCATCCATCCCCAGCAGATATATATGATGGTCAAGAGAGGAAACCCCTAGGAAGTTGCTTGAGTCCGCATAATAGCGGTAGGCGTAAATGCCTGAAAAAAAGGTGGAAGTACCAGCCGGAGCAAACAGGGCAGGATAATTGCGTTCGGCCCAATTGAGCAGGCAATCGGTGATTGCAGGGGTGGAATCCCTGCTGGTGAACTTGATCACCCCGCCGCCTTGGGTTCCGGCATAAAGGGTTGATCGGTCGGTCGGATCGATGAGCAAGGCAAGCACCGATTGGCCTGTCCAACCTGTTTTGGGGATTAGGCTCCAACTGACTGCGCCGTTGTCGCTCTTGAACACCCCTGCATTGGTTCCCGCATAGAGTGTGCTGGGTGTGGATGAATCGATGATTAGGGTGTTGACTGACACATTGGTTGGCAAGCCGACGCTGGCGGCCTTCCAATTTTTCGCGCCATCGGTGGTTTTGAACACCCCTCCGCCAGCGGTACCCGCATAAAGCGTCGTTGGTTGGGATGGGTCAATGTATAAGGTCAAGATATTATGAAAACTATCTGGTATTCCTGAACTGGCATTGACCCAACTTTCCGCCGCGTTCGTGCTCTTGGATACCCTACTGTTATTTCCGGCATAAAGCGTGGCCGTGTTGGTCGGGTCTATGACTAAAGTGCTGACAGAAATATCAAATACAAGATTAGAGCCTGAAGAAATTAGTTGGTTTGCCCGAAACCATTTATTTCCGCTATCGGTGCTTTTGTATAATCGTCTGTCGGTAGTTGCAATATAGCGCGTGGCTGAGTTGGAGGGGTCGATAGCCACAAAATCAATACGGGGCGGGCCACCTTCCGGGTTGACGCTTTGTATGCCACTGGTGCTGGCTGGTTTCCAACTTTTCGCAGAGTCAGTACTGGTGAACAACTGGCTACCGGCTCTCCGACCATAAGATGCAGCAGAAAAGAAGAGAGAAGGGTTGGACGGGGCGATAGCCAAGGTCGTTAGGCTTGGGTAGGCCAAGCCGTTATTGGACGAACTCCATCCTCCGCCAGCGAACATGCTTTTGAATACACCGCTCTCGGTGCCTGCATACAGTGTGCTTGGGTCAGACGGGTCGATGACAAGATTGACGACGGTGGCGGCGGTAAGCCCGGTGTTAGCCAGATTCCAACTTAACCCACGGTTGGCGCTCTTAAAAACCCCGCCGTTGGTGCCAGCATAAACCGTATCAGGATTGGATGGGTCGATGATCAGAGTCGAAATAAATAGGGTTCCGAGGCCGGCGCTGTATATCCATTTTTTCCCTCCGTCGGTGCTTTTGTATACACCCACCTCTGTTCCCAGATAGAGTGTGGCGGGGGCAGACGGGTCTATTGCCAAAGCTGAGGCAAGTATAGGAGGCCAAGCGGCTGAAACTTGATACCCCTCCCAGCTTTTTCCGCCATTGGTGCTTTTCATAAAAGACGACCATTGCCCAGATGAGCCTGTTTGACTAATATAGATCGTGTCGGGGTTGGAGGGGTCGATGGCAAAGGCTGCGAATCGCTCTACCCGGGTGTAGTAGTAGTCGTTGATATAGGTCCAACTCTCCCCGCCGTTGGCGCTCCTATACAGCGCTGAAGCTACTTTGGCATAGCGTATGGCCGGGTTGGAGGGGGCGATGTAGAAGGCATCAATTGACAAATTGGTTTCACCTATGACGAATGGATGCCAATTGATTCCGCCGTCGGTGCTTTTGAACATCCCGTCTTTAATGGTTCTTGCATAGAGGGCGTTTGGGTCGGACGGGTCTACGGTTAAAGTCCAGCCAAGCGCAGCGGTCACACTGGGGTTGACAGAACTCCAATTAAAACCTCCGGTGACACTTTTAAACAACCCTCCAGCGGTCACGGTATAGAGCGTGGCAGGGTTGGACGGGGCTATGGATAGCGTGGAGACCTCTGCTGAATTCAGTCCGGTGTTGGATGGACTCCAACTTGCCCCTCCATTTGTGGTTTTGAACACCCCGCCCAAGGTTCCCACATAGAGCGTGGACGGGTTTTTGAGGTCCATGACCATGGCTTTGATTTCTCCGCCTTCCGGCCCGTTTCCCGTCCACTGGTTGATCCCAGCCAAAGTTATCGGGGAAACGGATTGGAGCAACGCGAATAGCCCGAACAACGTCATCGAAAGCGAAAGGTTTTTCATCACTGAATCTCTCAAAAAAGTGAGTGGTTGCGGCAATTAAATCATATTGTGTAAGATTTTTATTGTTTTTCCTCCTTTTTTCAAAGTAGGGAGGAAGATCGTTCCGACACTGCTGCCATGAACTATAAGGTGATGAGCCTTTGCCATCCCGCAAACCCTCCCAAAATGTTAAACTTTCTCATCAACATCAGTAATCGACGAGGTTAAGCAAGTCATCATGGCAGGCCATAGCAAATGGGCTAACATCCAGCATCGCAAAGGCGCACAAGACGCTAAGCGGGGCCAACTGTTCACTAAATTCATTCGGGAAATCACCGTCTCGGCCCGTATGGGCGGCGGCGACCCGTCCAATAATGCGCGTCTGCGCGCCGTCATGGACAAGGCATTGACGGCGAACATGACCAAAGACACCATCGAACGGGCCATCAAGAAAGGCATTGGTGCGGCGGAAGGCGACAATTACGAAGAAGTTCGCTACGAGGGTTATGGACCCGGCGGCATCGCCGTGTTGGTCGATTGCCTGACCGACAACCGCAACCGGACCGTCGGAGAAGTGCGTCACGCCTTTAGTAAGGCGGGTGGCAATCTCGGCACCGATGGCTCGGTGGCCTATTTATTCAGTAAAGTAGGCATCATCAGCTTCCCCACTGGCGTGGACGAAGATGCCGTCATGGAAGCCGCACTGGAAGCCGGGGCGGACGATGTGATCAGCAATGATGATGGATCGGTGGATGTGATCACCTCCCAAGAAAATTTCGAGGCTATCAAAACGGCGCTAGTTGGTGCCGGACTGAACCCGGAAAGCGCCGAAGTGACCCTGCGGGCCGGGACTAGCACGTCTTTAGGGCAAGACGACGCGGAAAAATTGATTCGTTTGATTGAACGCTTGGAAGATTTGGACGATGTGCAGAATGTCTATTCCAATGCCGACATCAGCGAGGAAATCCTAGAGAAAATCGCTTGACCCGCATCCTCGGCATAGACCCCGGCTCGCGTTCAACCGGCTATGGCCTGATTGATACCCGACCCAACGGGCCTAGCTTGGTGGCTTGCGGTTGCATCCGCACCGAGTCGGATACCTTCCCCTATCGGCTCAAGCAAATCTACGACGGCATTGTTGATATAGTCAGGCAATATCAGCCTGATGAATTGGCGATTGAGCAGGTGTTCATGCATAAGAATGCCGATTCTGCGTTGAAGCTAGGACAGGCGAGGGGTGCTGCCCTGTGTGCGGTATTGGTGTCAGGGCTGCCGGTGCATGAATACGCCGCCCGGCAAGTCAAGCAAGCCATTGTGGGTAGGGGCGGGGCGGACAAGACCCAAGTGCAGCACATGGTCAAAATTCTGTTAAACCTTTCCGGCACTTTGCAAGCCGATGCCGGTGATGCCTTGGGCGTGGCCTTATGCCATTTGCATACTCAGGAAACCACTCGGCGGATCGAACAGATGACCCGGAAAGTTGCCGGGGCTAGGCTATGATTGGTTTCCTACGTGGCGTTTTGGTCGCCAAGAAAGCACCTTCCTTGTTATTGGATGTACACGGCGTGGGGTATGAAATCGACGCGCCGATGTCCACTTTCTTCAAACTGCCGGCTGTGGGTGAGGAGGTGTCCTTGCATACCCACATGGCAGTGCGTGAGGATGCCCATACGCTTTATGGCTTTCTCACCGAATCCGAACGGGCTTTGTTTCGTAGTCTCATTAAAGTGAGTGGAGTTGGGGCGAAACTGGCCTTAGGGGTTTTGTCGGGCTTGAGCGTGGACGAGTTTCATCGCTGCATTCAATCGGGAAATACTGCCGTATTAGTCAAACTTCCCGGTATAGGCAAGAAAACCGCCGAGCGACTGGTCATTGAAATGCGTGACCGCTTGCCAGAGACGGATGGCGGTTCTGTTGTGGTTACTGGTGCTGGCGGGGTTTCGGTTTTGAGGGAGGATAGCCCGGTCGCCGATGCCGTCAGCGCCTTAGTCTCTTTAGGTTTCAGGCCGCAAGATGCGAATGCAATGGTGAGAGGGATTCCTGCTGAGGGTAAAAGCAGCGAGGATTTGATTAGGTTGGCGTTGCAGGGGGCGGGGAAGAGGTGAGAAGCCACTATCAAAATAACTGTCTGATATTGAGAACGAAATGAATTGGTTAGCAAACAAGTTTGAACTCTCTCGCGGCGGTAGTCGGGACAATCTTCGCCCTATGGAAGGTTTAAGGGGATTTGCCGTGTTTATGGTGTTTTTGGTTCACTTTGTCACTCTCAGTGAAGCTTGGATGCCTAGCCAAAGCATTTCTGCAAAGATTGCCTACGATTTGCATAAAATTGGGAATTCTGGCGTCGATTTGTTTTTTGTTTTAAGCGGATACTTAATCTACGGTTCATTGATTTCCCGCGAGCAAAACTTTTTTGTCTACATGAAAAGGAGAATTCAGAGGATATATCCGGTATTCTTAGTGGTGCTGATTATATATTTATTTCTATCCTTAGTCAGCCCATCCGATAGCAAGATACCCTCACCTTTTTTTTTCAGTGGTTTGAATTATGTTTTGAATAATGTGTTGTTATTACCCTGTATGTTTTCAGTCGAGCCAATAATAGCAGTTAGCTGGTCGCTTAGTTATGAGATTTTTTATTATTTGGCGATCCCGCTAATCATCTGGCTGACAGGAATGCGCAATTGGTCAACAAGGGAAAGGATGCTGTTTTTTCTGCTCTTGATGGTTTTAATCATGGTCGTTGCATCCGGGAATCATACTAGGCTAATCATGTTCATATCAGGTATTTTTCTATTTGAAACGGACAAGCATCGTCTGATGATACCGCCTCGGGCTTGGGTTTGCTTGTTGATATTGATTGCGGGACTTGCAATAATGCCGGTTAGAGTCACGGTATCAGGCGGCATAACTATGAAGGCCGCTGTACTCTTTGTCTGCTTTTATTGGTTATGCTTTTCTTGTTTTTGTGACAAGACTTCGTTTCTGGGTAAATCATTTTCCTGGACTCCACTCAGATGGCTAGGTAATATGAGTTATTCTTATTATCTAATCCATGGGTTGACTCTAAAAATTGTATTCAAAATACTGGCCTTGGTAATGATTCCCGCAAAATATAATAGTCAAGCTTTTTTTTGGCTGTTGATGCCTGTGATGTTTTTGATTACCCTGCCACCTGCCACAGCACTATTTTTACTGATTGAGCGACCATTTTCCCTAGTTACAAGGCGCAAGGCGGACGGGGTGATTGCATAAGGATGGGCAAACCATTTCCATGGAATTCTCCCCCAGACAGTGGGTTGATGGTCAATGACGGTCATGACATTGCCTACCGTGCCTGACGGCATTTTTCCTCTGCTAATTTAATGGACACTGAAAGACTGATAACTTCAATAGAATCCGGTGAAGACGAAGCCGTAGACCGGGCCATCCGGCCTAAACGCTTGAAGGATTACATCGGCCAAAAAGCCATGCGCGAGCAAATGGGCATTTTCATCAAGGCTGCCCGTGGGCGTAGCGAACCGCTCGACCATGTGCTGATCTTCGGCCCGCCGGGTCTTGGAAAAACCACCTTGGCGCATATCATCGCCAATGAAATGGGGGTGAGCATCCGCCAAACTTCCGGGCCGGTGATCGAAAAGGCCGGCGACCTCGCCGCCATCCTGACCAACTTGGAAAAGGGTGATGTGCTGTTCATCGACGAAATCCACCGCCTCAGCCC
>CAIOOA010000199.1 GCA_903859815.1 uncultured Methylococcaceae bacterium
CCACGTACCAAAGGGTTTCGCCGATCTTGGGGAGCGAGCCTAGGTAATGATGCGCCTGCATCAAGGCCAGGAAACGAGGCTCTTCGTCGCCTAGGACGAGATGAAGTTGAAGGGCTTTCAGGTTCAACAGGGGCTTCCCCGGCGCTGTTTCAGAAAAGCTTATTATAAAGCATTCCGGGTGGAATGTCCAGAAATCAAAGCAAGGCCATGGCAAAATTTAAGTTTGCTTGTAGAACAAATTTACCGTGCAAGCACTATGCTGTTCCTTGCTAATCAACTTGCAAAAGGAGAACTCCTGCCCGGAAAAGATTGGGCTCTACCGTTGTGGGTAGACGCATCAATTCTGAGCAACAATATCGGGGAAGCATTGTTAAGTGCAGCCTTAAAACTGTCACCAGATACTCCGTTACCGCTTGCATCCATAAAGAAACTCATCAAAAGTGGAAGATTCTGGCTATTTGTTGATGCTCTTGACGAGGCATTGGCGCTTCGTAATTCTGATGAGCTCAAGCACTTGATTCAGAGCTACACCAGTCTTCTTAAGCCTCATGGTCGATTAATTCTTTCTGCACGACAGGAGATGTTTGTATCCATTAATCAGGAACTTGACTTGTTTCATACGCAGCCACAGATATCCGCTGTAGATAACACATTAATCCTTCGTATGGACAGAATGCCGTTTGAAGCTGTAAAAGTCGCCATTCGTGGACGACTAAGCCCCATTGAATCAGCCCAGATAATATCTCGAATCGAAAATGACGCTGCTCTTTCCGAGTTGGTCACAAGACCAATTTTCATGCAGATTGCGGCAACGGCAGGAACAAAAGCGACGGTAGCGGAAGTATTAGGGACAGGAGTCGCAGCGCTTTTCGAAGCGTATGTAAAACAATGGTCTTATCGCGAGGCTGATTTTCCACGACAAACTCGAATGCCAACAGAGGATCGTCTAACTGCTTGTGAACTACTCGCCCTCAGCCATATGGTCTTTGGCGACCAGCAACACGGCTTTTCCGTAGATGAACTTAGGAATTTCGCTCTTTCTGACCTAAGCATCGGAATCGACATCAAGAATATTGACTTATTTGTTTACGAAGCTCGCATCGCAATGTTTTTGGAGCGTCGCGGGGATGACCGCTTTGAGTTCGCACACCAGAGTATCCGCGAGTTTTTCCTAGCACGCAGAGCGGCGCGTGAACTCAAAGCTGCGGCTGCACTCAAGTCCGCAATCGCTCCATACCACTGTAAAACACTAGGCCGAGTACCTTTTCTTCGCCGTATGCCACTGGCCAGAAAATTTACTATTGAACTATGTGCTGGAAATCGAGAAGAAGCAAGAAATACTATAGTAGGCATCCTCAATGCAGCTAAAAGATGGGATGGGCATACTGAATTTGGGAGTCTCAGAAATGAGGATTATATTGAGTCACCACCTTTTGGGCTTGGGCGCTATCGCTATCTAATACCAAATCTAGCAGGACTCATTCAGATGCTGCCGGAAAGAGGCAAGACATTATCAATCGTTGACTTGGATGGCAGCGATCTTTCATTAACTGACCTAACTAGTTATTTCCGGCCTGAAGATCCATCCCGTATTCTTTTACGCCGTGCAAACCTATTTGCTACGAGTGTGACAAAGACACAAGAGTTTGCTAGCATCAATTTTATCAGCGATGGTGCGTTGCAATCTGACTCAGTGGCAGCTGAGTATTGTGCTAATAATGGACTCTTAGAACCATCTAGGTTTAATGATTCTATTACGCGAGAATTTGTTCTTATACCAGGTGGCGAATACAAGGTTATTGCGTCGGACGGGGAGTATAAGTGTGTGCGTGTTTGTCCTTATTTAATTCAACGGTATCCAGTAACTAATCGTCAGTTCAAGAAATTTCTAGATGTTCACAAAGAGTGGAATCCAATAGAAGAGCGTCGGAGGACTCAAAATGACTATTACCTAGGCTATTGGCCTCTGAATGCAGAATCAGAAGTTCTAAGCGACGATCAATGGCTTGATCGGCCTGTTGTGCAGATCAGCTGGCAAGCCGCTGCCGCTTTCGCAGCAGCAAATGGACTTCGGTTGCCCACAGAGACTGAGTGGGAGATAGCTGCTCGTCTCGGTGAAATCTCTTCTGAATGCCCACGTCCTTGGGGTGATTCACTCATGTATAAAGGCCAACCCACTGCGATCAGCCCATCTCCAGCGGAGCTTAAAGATCCAGCCGAAGGTAAACGTGTTCCCGTAGTAAATATTCTTAAGGAAGAGAACAATGTTCCTGGATTTGTTGAATGGAAAAATACACTTGGGATAGATGTTCCTTCATATATGATCGGGCTTGTTCGCGAGTGGGTTTTAGATATATGGAGCGATATTTATCCCGTTAAGCATCCGTTGAGTGACTATGATGCACCTGTCTGCTTGGTTGCCCAGAAAAAGAGGCTGGCATCAAGCAATTTAATTCCAACAGGAGAAATCATGGCGCACCGCGTCCTGAGAGGAGGCGGATTTAATTCTCCAGAAGAGCAACTAACCGTGAGTTTCAGAGCCCCCCACCGTTCCTTAAACGTCAACCCTGATGTTGGGTTTCGTTGTGTAAGGCCAATACGAATAAATACCACTATTTTTTAGTTGTAATTACTCTTTAGAAAAGCACATGCATTGCCATTTTTAACCAAAACTGGCTGATACTGAAGACCTGTTTTTAATAGGTGTTGAATCGGATTTTGCTTAATTAGATAGTCCAAATACATGCACAACGAGAAAAACTTATGGCACACAAATTAAACAAAGATCCATCCGTCGTTCGTAATAGGATCTATTATGGCGTATTGGCTTTTCTCTTAATGTTTGGAATTTTAAGTGCAAGTATCTTTTTTTATTTGCAAAATGAAAAGCCTGTAGAACGTATTGTAAAAATAGGAGTGCTGTCTCCTATTAGCGGATTCATGAGTGGACACGGTGCCAGTATCAACATGGGAGCAGCTATCGCCGTAGAAAAAATAAACAAAGAGGGCGGAATCCTTGGACATCAGGTTAAGGTAATTTTATTAGACACAAAGTCAGATCCTCCTGTTGCCGCAGAGCGTACAAGAGAGTTGATTGGCAGAAACCAGGTTGACCTAATAATAGGTACTGGCACAAGTGCTGAAACACTTGCTGCAATCCCTGATTCCGAGAAGTCTCATACACCCTTTCTTTATTCTCTGGATGGTGAAGCAAAGACGTGCATGCCTAACGATAACACATCGGTTGCTCACTGGATTTGGGGAACGGGATTTACAGAGCGCATGGTAGTTAAGCCGTTGTTAGAAACGCTCGCCCACCATTTTGTCAAAAACCGTCGAGCTATTAAAATTTATTTTATCGGCGGTGACTATGTATACCCAAGAACCACCAATGCATATGCAAAGGATGTAGCAACCAGCCTTGGCTATTCTGTCGTTGGAGATGAATATTCAGATACCTCCACTCAGGATTATGCTCCTGTCATTCGCAGAATTGAGACGGCCAAGCCAGATATATTGATCGTAACGAACCCCGGAGAGTCTGGTGTGGCTTTCATGAGGCAGGCACGTCAAATGGGATTGCACAAAAAGCTGTTAATATCAGGATTTGCAACATTTGATCAGGAAGCTTTGGACGCGATGGGAGACGCATCAGAAGGTGTGTATTGTGTAAATCGGTATTCTCGCCGCATTCAGAGTCCAGCTAATGCTGAGTTCCTTTCATTGTTTCGCACTAAATACCCCACAGCGTCTACACTGCCAGGACCGACTGCTGCGGCAGGTGCGTATGGTGCCATACTTGTGGCAAAAGCCGCTTTTGATAAAGCTGGTACCCTTGATCGAGATGCGTTCGCTCGTGCAATGGACAATCTTGAGGTTGTCCTACCACAGGGCACAATCCGCGTTAGCGAAAAAAATCACATTTTTGAGCAGCCTATCTACGTAATGCAGATTCGAGGTGGTGAATACGAGATAATTGATGTAATTGACCACGCCATGCATCCCGATTTAGAAGGGTGCTCGGTACATTAAGGCAAGACCGTCGGAGAAGGCTTATGACACTTTTTATCGATTCACTTTTAGCGGTTTCGATAACCATGGTAGCTCTGGCTGGCCTTCTAGTTACTTATGGTCTTCTAAGGATAGTGAATCTGGCACACGGCGAGATGATTGCCGTGGGTGCATATGCTGCGTCGGTCGCATCCTCTACAGAAGCTGGCTTTTTCGTTGGGTGTGCATATGGCTTTCTGTTAGGTGGATTCCTTGGTGCGCTTCTGGAGCGCGTTGTTGTACGACGATTCTATGGTCAGAATATTGCTCTTTCTCTACTTGGCACATGGGGAATTAGCTTAGGATTAGTCCAAATATTAAGGCTAGTTTTCGGCCCTGTAGGACGATTTGTCCCTGTGCCTTTGGAAGGTACTATAACTTTTGCCACTGCAGACTACCCCGCTTACCGCGTAATTGTATTAGGAATAAGTATTTTTATTCTCATAACTCTCATCATGGCAATTCGATCACGAATTGGACTTTATATTCGAGCTGCTATGGAAAACCAGAACAAGGCAGAATCATATGGAATCAACACGAAGAGAACGTTCCAATTGACATTTATAATTGGATCAGGCCTAGCTGGTTTATCCGGTGCTCTAATTTCTCCTATCGTCGCTATTTATCCTGGCATGGGAACCGAATATACCATTCTAGGATTTTTGGCACTTCTATTAGCAGGTTCCCATGGAATAAACGCTGCAGTATTTGCCTGTATTCTACTTTCTTTATGCCGTTCGCTAGTTGCTGGAATAGTTGACGCAAACGCTGCCACGCTGGCGATGTACGGAGCTTCTTTACTCGCTTTATTAGGGTTTTCATGGATTGATGGAAAACTCCATGATAACCATAGACTTCGAACATGGAAAGAATAAGAAGGTTAGGTACTTTATATTTATAAAAATGGTGACATATAAATATTTAAACACATGATTTTAATATATATTTTACTAAAAAAAGTATTTTTTCATGCTATATTTTGATAAACCTATGTTAGGAAAAATTTCTTTACATACTTGGGATAGACATTAGTTATAGGGAGACTATAGTAGTAATGGTAGAGTACTGGGCAATATTTGCGGCATCAACTTTAGCTCAAGGACTTTGGGCAGCAGTTATGGCTTTCGCCTGGGGACGCGCAGGTGTGCTAATGCTTGGTTCAGCACTGTTCTTCGGGATTGGGGCGTATTCAACTGCCATCTCACTACACAATGGAATAATGTGGGGGGGGGGTGCTGCTATTGGCGTTCTTGTTGCTGCCCTTGTAAGTTGGTTAATAGGGTCACAACTATTAGGTCAAGAAGGTGGTTTAATCCGTTTTGCCGCATCAACGTTAGTGCTTTCGCTACTGGCGGATAAACTTGCTATTCGCGCATACTCATGGACTGGTGGGTCGAATGGTATTCTGATATATTCAAATTGGTTATTTGGTTGGGGATATAATAGCAAAATAATTTCAGCAACACTTGTATATACATTTATAACAGGAATTATATGCACAATTATTGTATTATTATTTTCATTCTTCGAAAACTCAATTTATGGGCGATTCTTGGTATATTCTCGAGACACACCAGATAGCGTAGTACGATACGGGATTAGTATTGGTTACGTGCGGCTTGCAGTTGCTACGGTATCTTCTGGTTTAGCTGCGCTAGCGGGTGCGCTTTATGCCCCAGTAGCCGGTATCGTATCACCTGATATTTTTTCCGTGTCTAATAGCATGCAATGTTTAGCGTGGGTAGCTATTGGCGGTATGAACCCTAGAGGCGCGTTTATTGCCGCTTGCTTGATGCGATTGCTTGAAGTGCAATTAGGTACCAGCTTCGCTGATTGGTATCTATTGGGAATAGCTCTTGTTCTGGTTGGTGCCGTTTTGCACCACGCGAGAACTCCATCTTCGCTTGCACGTTGAATTTGCATTTTGGAGAATATTAACTTGGATGCTGCAGCGACCGCTTTGGAATTAGCTGAAATATCGAAACAATTCGTTGGATTAAGCGTACTCAGAGACGTAAGACTAAAAGTAAATTTTGGGGATAGACTAGGAATTATAGGCCAGAATGGCGCTGGAAAATCGACGATGCTGCGTTTGATTGGTGGTTGGATTAAACCAGATAATGGATTACTCAGAATGTTTGGCAAGGATATCACTACATGGCCTATATTTCGCCGTTATGCATTTGGTTTACGTGAAGTACCACAGTTTCCAGAGATAAGTTCAGAACTAACAGGACATGAAACCATCGCCGTTGGTCAATTAGCACTTGCATTTTCGCAAGGACACTTTGGATCAAATTTATCGAACATTCAGGGAAACGATATTACTAATATTACTGAAAGACTGGTTTCAGAATCTGATCTTAGTAGCCATTTAGACTCTCTTTCATTTGGTTCACAAAAGATGATAGCTATCGCTGCTGTGTTAGCTAGTTCTCCACGTATACTTCTATTGGATGAACCAACAGCTGGTTTAGACAAAACACAACGTGACAATCTATTGCGCGTACTTGTCGAACTTGAAGAACGTTGTGCTGTTATCATAGTAGAGCATGATTTATCCTTCCTCTATAATGCATGTAATCGACTTGTTGAATTACGCGATGGAGTATTGATAACAGTTAGAGATGATAGATTTAATAATATATCTAGAGAATAGTATTATGTTAGAACGCGAGATTGTGAGTGGTCATGTACTAACTGTCGGACACAATGGCAGGGCATGCACCCATCCACTAGATTTCAGCATACGGGCTGGAGAACGCGTTGCTGTGGTAGGACGTAATGGTATGGGAAAGACGACCTTTCTTCGTACGCTAGCAGGCCAACTTCCCCCCATTAGCGGAAAATGCACGGTGATTGGAAACGAGCTTGGGACATTAGCACAGCATATGCTTTGTAGAGCAGGAGTTTCCTTTGTCGGAGATGATCGCGGTGTTTTTTTATCGTTGACCGTTCGCGAGCATATTGAGTTAGCGTTAGGGCTCTCATACACCAAAGAGCGCGGACATAAAGTCACCTTTCTTGTTCCACAGGTTGGAGCAAGACCAGATGTGCGAGTTATGAATTTATCTGGTGGTGAGCGGCAAATTTTAGGTATCGGGTGCGCACTTTCAAGGCATCCAAAACTTTTAATTATTGACGAGTTAACTCAAGGCGTTGAATCCATAGCTCGCTCGGAATTACTCAGGCATCTAATTACTGCTTGCACGAGTAATGGCCTCAGCATAATTTTTACTGACGACCAAATAGAAGTTGTAAAGTACCTAGCTAATCGACAGATTGATCTTGAACTTATCACACACCAATAACTCATCCTTTTTAATATAGGTAAAATTCACAAATGAACGTAACCAAGCGAGCAAGACGCGATCATGCATTACCCGGTCGACCAGAGATTTATCTACACCGAATGCGCGTAAATAATGCAAAATATGAAAACGGAGATATTATTGATCTTGGTTATGCAGATATCCGCAGAGAGCCGCCAAATGAAGTAATTAATGAATTTTATAATCGTATAAAAACAGATAGAACGATCCATCACTATGGCGACGCACCTGGATATGTAAGTTTACGTCAAGCCATCGCAGAATACTTATCAGATGACATAACTAAGATTTCTCCTGATAATGTCATAATTACATCTGGTGCCAATAACGGAATAGTTTTAGCTTTGATGGCAACAACAGTCCCAGGAGACAGCGTTCTGATTCCTGCCCCTTATTTTTTTAATCATGTAACTCAAGTACAACTCGTTGGATGTACAGTTAGAGAGGTGGCTACCCATCCAGAAAATAACTACGGCCTACCGAAAGCGGCATGGGGGCGGGTTCTAGTAAACCGTGATTTAGGAGCGGTCTTGCTTACGCAACCACGGAATCCAACCTCCACAGAGATGAGCGATCAAGATATCAACGAAATCGCGTCTAGGGCACTAGAGCGAAATCGGCCTGTCATTATCGACGAGTCTTATCGTGAATTCTGCTCTGATTTTAGACAGTATCCATGGAGTCCTGATAGCGGAATTATTCGCGTTGGTTCCCTATCAAAAAGTTTCTGTTTGGCCGGTTGGAGAATTGGGTACATGATCGTTCCAAATCAATGGCGAGATGAGGTGATAAGGGCGCAGGATGCTCTTATGATTCACGCTCCAATAGCGTCACAACATTTAGCACTGTTAGCTTTGAACGCTTCGAAGAATAATAATTACGTAGAGCAAATGGCAAAGGAGATTGCAGAACGTAGGATGTTTGTGAAGAAAGAGCTTCTCCAATGTGCATGGATAGACCATATTTTTGCTGACTCGGGAACAATTGTATGGGTTTGCCTTTCCATGCAACGAGGTGGCGAACGAACGGCTGAACGGATTTTATCTGAGTGCGGTGTAGGAGTGCTTTCCGGGCATGTATTTGGTCCAGGAGGAGAGAGCTGTCTTAGAATAGGTGTGGGTTGCGTAGAAATCCATCCACTAAAAATGGCTATAGATCGGATAACGAGATGGGGTGGCTAGATATGCCAAGCGATAACAAGTCTCATGCTACCAAGTCGACAGTAGTTCAAGCGCGAGATGACCAATCCGAATGGGTTGTATTGTGCGTACGTCAAGCGGAATTTAATAGGTTGCTCGAACAGTCGTTGTCATCATGGCGAATGCCTCACTGGGAAAATATATTATCCTTACTACTAACCGCATTTATTATTCCAGGAGTTTTTGCACTATTTTCAATCAAAGAGGGTTCTATAGAGCGAATTTATATTATAATTATTGTGTTTTGCTGCATTTTTTCAGCCTTGGGTATAATGTTCGGGAGATGGCTACGGCCAAGGCCATCGCAAGATGAAATCAACGCGTTTTCCGCTAAGACTCAAAGTCTCAACGAATGCAAAAATTATATCCTTGAATCACGAGAACTTGCTAACAAGTTAGGCCCAGTAAATAGATCGACCGTTGGAAATACTTCCCCGAGTCTGGAACCTAAGTTTTGCGTCGTTGATTACTTAGTGATAAAAAAATTTAATCTAATAGCAAATGAACTACAGAAAGCTAGTTTGTCATCAGACTCCAATTTTGGCTATGGTGTAGCACCCACAATTATTGGTAATCGAGCATACTATTCTAAAGTAGTTGAGTGCGCGGAGTGCGGTAAATCATTCGACATCGATAGCGTGAAAGGTTCTTGTGTAGTTTGTGGGCGACCATTTTGCGAAAAATGCGAGATAAGTGTATCTGATCGATTTAGCAGTAAAGATGGCAATCTTCGATGCCGAGCCTGCCGCAGTTCCAATCTGGCAGAAGTATCTGGCTAAACTGCGAGCCATGTCTCCAACATGGCTGTTTTTACCCAACCCCTCGAATATGCGGTGCTCAGCATATTCGAGGGGTTGGGCAAAAACAGCCTACTTCGGCGAGATCGAAATCAGCATGTGGACATGATCAGGCATCAGATGCCCCTCTTCAATCCGGCATTCCTTCTGCGCGGTATCTTTTCTGAACACCTCACCCAAGTGGCTCCGCAACTGCTTGTACAATGTGCGGCGGCGGCACTTCGGGATAAACACCACGTGATATTTGCACTCCCACTTGGAGTAGCTTAAGCTTTCATTTGCATCCATCTGGATTCTCCAGGATTTTTGTCATGTGCTTGGCGGCTCACGACATGGAGCTTCCCGGTGGATCCCTGAAATGTCAAACTTTTACTGTCTCCCCGGCATATCCGGGGGATTTCTCATTATTGGTTAAGAAAGTCTTATTACCATAATAATAGCGCAATAATGCAAAACAGGAGTAGTATGTCAAGAAGGCAGAATGATATCATGCCAAATACTAGTAAAATAGTGTTAGCGGCTGAGCAACGTATCCCCTACCATGTAATGCAGGCGGTTTTACGTAATAACGGATTACCATCGTTCCGTTCATGGAAAAAAATACCAGATATCTTGCTGGATTGGACAAGGGAGCATCCAGATGAAGCACCACCTGAAGAAACCCTTATGGGAATCTTCAAAGATCATCTTATTGCTGGTGAAAAAGCCTTAAAAACATATTGCTACGAAGAAACAGAAGAGAACCCTAACTTGGTTTGGATTGTCGAACGTTTGAAGGAATTAAATATAGAAGAAAATTACTTTCATGAAACGTATCCATTACCATTAGATAGTGTTAGCCTATCTAAAGTTCCAAAGGGATGTTTTCCAACAAAAATATTTGTTCAAGACAAGCAGATTTTTGTTGTCTTCTGTAGTCGTCGTACTTACCGCATGGAAGAAGATATTGATATACCGCTAGACGACAAAAGATTTGAAGGATACTCTGAGTTGGTTGGTATTCGAATGGATCAGCAACAACGCTTCGATTGTGTAGTTATAGATCCAATCTCTAAAGTAATACAATTCAGAATTGATGCAGCAGGTAAACCCAAGAACTGTAACACGAATAACGATAAAAGCGAAGAAGAAGCAAGATCTATTAGACCTAGCTTTCGCGACATTCTTCTTGCCACAGAGGAACTTGATAAAGCCTTTAAAAAGCTATTGCATAGTACAACTGGTTATCAAGTTAAGTATGGAGAGCCTTGGAATTTGTATGAAGCGTTGCGAAGTTTTTACGATAACGAGGAATGTTGCTTGATAGAAATCGGTTTCAAAACCGATGGCGGTGCACCAACTAAAACCGCAAAGAGTCGCCGGATAGGTCAAGACATTCGTAAAGACCGTTTTCACAAAGGTGGTAGCGAGGCTGTTGAAGATAAAATTGACCCTTATAAGGTGTCCGTTCAATGGCCCAAGCAGTTACCTCATGTTGAATTGCATATACCTGGTCGTGTTGCGATGCTAAACCAAATTATTCCTGTTATTGACCTAGCGCTAATTAATGGTTGTGCAAGTGAAGGCGAATTCAGTTTTGTATTACAAATGCTAAAAAAGGCTATCAACCAATGATTAGCTATGAATAAGCATGATCTATTATCCAGTATAGATGCCGACTGGTACGCAAATCCGGTAGTCGGACGGATATGCCGGAAGATCGCGGATTATATACTTTCTATGTCTCCTAATGAGCGTAATCATATTACATTTTCAAGTTTTGTTAGAATATCAGAAAATAATAATATCGAAGAAATAATGCTTGCAATAGTATATTTGTCAAGTGCTGCTACCGGTCTTCTTGAGTGGAAATGGGAGTATGAGGATACAGAAACCGGAAGGTTTGAGGAAGTCGATATCGCAACTTATAATGAAGCGAGAACACTACCAGAAAGCTTTATCAATACCTTCGCCAAAAATCACGCCGATTTAGCATGAATCCTGCCGATTTCCGCAGCTTGGAAAATCCTGTCGTCGATTAAAAATTCCTCGCCCGTTTTGCCGAGCGCATTTAATATCCGCCGCGTGTATTTTCGCGC
>CAIOOA010000200.1 GCA_903859815.1 uncultured Methylococcaceae bacterium
CAAAGCTTGCTTTGACTTAATGTTGGAGCGTCAAAGCTTGCTTTGACTTAATGTTGGAGCGTCAAAGCTTGCTTTGACTGGCGAAGCGAGCTTTGCATTTCCAATTGTCTTGTCAAAGCAAGCTTTGACGCTCCCACCATACATCTTTCGCGTCCGTGCAATCACTGCCACTTCCGCCATTTAAAAACAAACCTGAAACCTCAACTCATCGGCCCGCCCCCACTGCCCGACGCTGAGGCATCGCCACTGGCGAGAATGCGCAGCGGTTCCTGCTGTTTTGCACGGCATCCTCACATTGGGCATTGCCACAAACCAACTTGAGCGTGGCTGAACATTGGACATTGCCGGGGCGTGGCAGCTTGCGGACAAAGGCCGAACGGGCAATGTGATAGGCGGGGTCCTCACCCCAAAAATTCTGGTTCATTTCTTCCAGTTCTTCCATGCGGTATTGCTCCAGCGGCTTGATTTTCTCATCCGCCTCACGAACCTGCCTTTTCTGTTCCAGCAGAGCGGCGTAATTTTCAGCATGGGCCAGTTTTTCGGCAATGCGTACAATCTGCTCTTGGAATCCAGTAAAGTTGCTCGGACAACAGCCATCTTGGATGATGATGTCGTCGATCATTCCGATAGACTTGGCATATTCGACGCTGATGGGAAGGCACTGCTCGGTCAATTGTAGTGCCAATTCCTGTCCGACTCGTTTGGGCAACGAATAAGTCCAGTATTCCGAGCCGTACAAGCCTCCCATGCCTTTGTAATGCGGGTTGAGTACTATGCCTTCACGGGCAAATACCCGGTCTGCGGCCAGCGGTAGCATCACGCCACCGGCTCCCGCGCTGCCATAAAGTGCGGCGATGACATAGTGGTCGGTGGCGGTCAGTATGGACAGGACTAGATCGTCCATTGCATTGATGTTCTGCCAAGACTCTTCAGCCGGGTCGGCGGCGGCTTCGATCAGGTTCAAGTGGATGCCATTGGAGAAGAAATCCCGACCACCGGATAGCACTATCACTTTGGTGGGTCGGCTTTTGGCATAGTTCACCGCTTCATTCAGGCGCTGGCAGTGTTCAGTCCCCATCGCGCCATTGTAAAATCGAAAATTAACATAGCCGACATCGTTGCGCTCCTCGTACCAAATGTCACGGTAGGTGCGGGTGGGCAACGAATAATGCAAGGGTACTGGCACTTCTGGCACATTGTCCAGTAAACTCCCGAGTACATCGGTGGCTGGAAGCTTAATAAAGCCATCGGCCTGCCGACCCTTGGGCCTAAGATGGGAAATCCATACAGCCCCATCCACCGCCGCACGACAGATCGCCCCGTGCCGCTTGGCGATGATATCGCCAGGAATGCCGATAAGCGTCCCTTCTTCGTGGGCGCCATGGAGGTAAAACGGCTCGCCGCCAATCTCATCCAGTAAACCGGGCTGTCCGTCGGCTGAGCGGATTTTCTTGATGATGTCTGCCACCCGGTCGTTTTGCCAGTCAATCTGCCTCTGGGCGGGCTTCACCGCTGGACGATAACGCCCACGCACTTCGGGACGGGAATAATCCAGCGGCGCAGGTACGAATAAACCGGTCTCGAAACGATGCACTGCCACCATCATCGACTGCATGGCGGCTTGGGCCACTTCGTCCCGATACAGGCTACTCTTGCTGCCCTCGCGCATCGGAAATCGATAGCTGGCCCAGAGAGCGCCAGAATCCACATGCTCCTCTGCCTGGACGGCGATGACACCCCATTCCTTTTCCTCATTCAAAATAGCCCAATCCAAGGAGTTCGGCCCACGATCTCCGGCAATACCGGGATGTATGATGATGCAAGTGTGATTCTCCCATATATCCCTTGGGATGACCTGCGCCAGCATGGGGCAAAGAATAAGGTCTGGCTGAAACTGCATCACCGCTTGGCGCATGGTTTCGGCTGTGGTCGCAGTCGCCACGGCAACTTCGTAATGGCTGGACTTGAGCCAGACATGGGCAAGTTGAGTGAGGCTGTTGTAGGCGCTGGAAAGCAGCAGAATTTTCATAGTTTTCTCCTTAGATTTAGGATTAAGATGAATCGTCACGCTGGAAACAACCCTTATATTTCCACAGTGTTTTGGTCAACAATAACGACACGCAAAAAGATCCGCCCTCTGTTCAACGAAATCAATCAAGTCAGGTGAAATTGAAATCTTTCTCGGTAGTCTTGCGGGCTAACTTTCAAATGCCGCTGAAACGCCCGGCGCATCTGCTCGTCACTGCCGAAACCGCATTGCTCGCTGACCAGCTTCAATGGCAGTTTGGTTTGCTCGATTTTGCTGCGGGCGATATTGAGACGGACTTGCTCGACGAAGTTTGCCGGGGTTGAGCCGACCTCCTTTAAAAAAACCCGGGAAAAATTACGTGGGCTCATCGAAAGCCGTTCCGCCAAGGCTTCCACTGAGAGGTCTTCGGTAGGATTGTCGATAATCCAGCCTTGCAACTCGCGCACATCCATACGGGACTTCGCCTCCACTGGGATGAAACTGCTGAATTGCGACTGTCCGCCGGGACGACGGAAAAAAACCAACAAAAACCGGGCGACACGATTGGCGATTTCACTACCCCAATCCTCCTCGACCAAGGCTAAGGCTAAGTCGATCCCCGCCGTGATGCCGCCGGAGGTGTAAATGGCGTTCTCCCGGATAAATATGCGATCAGGCTCAACCTGAACTTCTGGGTATTCCTGTGCAAATTGGTCGCAGAAAAGCCAATGGGTGGTGGCACGGAGGCCATTCAGCATCCCGCATTCCGCCAGCAAAAATGCCCCGGTGCAAATGGAAGCGACCCGCCTTGCGGTCAACGCCCGCTGCCCTATCCAATCGATCATTGCGCGGTTTTCCCTAGCCGATGGAGCAATTGCCCCGCCCGCGATAATCAGCGTGTCAAATTCGTCTCCTGCTTCGTTGAAAGCGCGGTTGGCGACCAGTTGCACACCAAAAGTGGTCGCCACTGGCCCTGCCTGTTCGGCTAATATCTCAAAGGAATACACTGGTTTTGAGGTTTTGCCAAGCTGTTGCAGGATGACATTGGCGTAAGAAAAAATGTCCAACGGCCCGCAGACATCAAGAATCTCACAGCCGGCGAACGCCAACATGCCAATATGGCGACAAGTTTGATCGTGTTGAAAAAGCGTTTTACTCATCATGTACCCCGCCTAGTTGCCCAAAAAGCTCTGAAAATGAATCATCATACAATCTTTGGCTCTCAAGCTATCTAACAGTATGAAAATTCGGAGGCTTTGGGTCATTCTCACCTCTTTTGTTCGTGTCAGCAAGGACAAATACACCTCTTTTTCGGACAAAAACGTTTGCCTCGTCCATCTTGATTGTGCTGCTTAAGGGTTGCCTAATAACAGCAATTCTCATTATGAGGCAAAGCGTTGATGTATAACCCGTCATTCCTGCCGGGAAGCAGGAATCCAGTCACAGGGACGTGAAACTAGGATTTGCCAGTAATGTTTAATCAGACACTTATGCACCGACAAGTTACCATCCATGGCGCTGGATTCCGGCAGTCCGTGCCGGAATGACGGCGTTTTAGCCATAATGAGAATTGCTGGCCTAATAAAAAATGGGTTGACAGCGCCTCCTAAATCTGTAATAAGCACAGGATATGCAGTAAAAGAGACACCACCATGATGAACCGATTCAAACTAGCCACTATTCCATTGCTGACGATTGTTATGTTAGCCGCCTGCTCGTCAAAACCGCCTCGCCCAAGTATTGCCAAGGGCGGTTGGACACCCCAGAGTTCAAGCCAAAACCGGCATTATCCGCTGTACACGGATGATGGCTGGGAAAAGGGCCACCGGTCCTATTCGCAAGAATTCCCCAGACCCCCGGAAATCGAACCGCAAGTGGCTTTCTGGCGCAAGGTTTATTCAAAATGGGGGAAATCCCAAGTCGCCATTCATGACAAGGTCCACATGGGCATCATCTACGATGTGTTTGATGTGCCGGGGGGTGATGCCGATACTTTTTCGGCATGGCAAAAAGATTATATTCAGCAACGCCTTGCTGATTGGAAGATACGCTTGAGTGCGCTTGAAGATAAAGTATCCTCGGGCATGGCACTGGACCCTGACGAAAGGGAATTGGTTCAACATATCACTGAAAAAACCGGTCACAGAAACGCCATCCATGGGGCCAGCGAGCGTCTCAGACACCAGCGCGGGATGAAGGAAAGATTCATGCGCGGCTTGGAAATTGGTCGGCGCTACGACGACCAGTTCAGGCATATTTTCCGCAATGCCGGATTGCCCGAAGACTTGGCCTATCTGCCCCACGTGGAATCTTCATTCCAATATAATGCCCATTCTTCGGCGGGCGCCTTGGGAATTTGGCAATTCACATCCGGCGCGGCCAAGATGTTCATGAACGGCAATTCCAGTGCCGCAGCGCGGCTTGACCCGATCAACTCAACCCATGGCGCGGCACGTTACCTAGCCTATGCCTATAATAAGTTGGGCAGTTGGCCTCTGGCGGTGACTTCCTACAACCACGGCATCGGTGGAATGCAAAGGGCAAGGAACGTTCATGGACACGATTTCATGAGCATCGTCAAACATTACAATGGCCCGGCATTTGGATTCGCTTCGCGCAACTATTATGCTGAATTTTTGGCCGCAAGGGACATCGCCAGCGACCCAAGCCGCTATTTATCCGATGCTTCGGATAACGAGCATTATGTAGCCTTGTCAAACACCCAGCCTGTTGATGAGACTCCTGTCGCCGCCCCTGCACCGGAACCAGAACCGCAAGAAATAGCAACTCCAGAAACAAGCTCTGAGACAATGCCGTCTGAGCCTACTTTGATTGCGTTGGAAGAACCCGCAACCGCTAAAATTAAACCCGCTCGTTATATACCCATACCATCCCAACCTAATTATCAAGCCGAGGCCATCGCTGCCATTCCCACCTCCGTCGCAGAGGCAACCCCAGAAACAAGCTCTGCGACTGCGCTGCCTGAGCCTACTTTGATTGCGCTGGAGGAGCCAGTAACCGCAAAAATCAAACCCGCTCGTTACATACCCACACCGTCCCAACCTAATTATCAAGCCGCGTCCATCGCTGCAATTCCCACTCCGGTCGCAGCGGTATTTCAACCGGAACCCGTTCCTGCTGAAGCTGCTGCGGCAGAATTGAGCAATACAGAATCGTCTGAAGCAGAAGACCTTGAAGCGAGTGACGAAGAAGCCAGCAGGGTCATTCCTGCAAAATCAACCAAAGTTGCTGCCAACCCCCACAGGAAGCCCGAAAAGCAAGCCATGCCGGTTGAACCGAGGAAGACACCTGAGACAACGACTGTCACTGACCCTAAGAAGCCTACTCTGGTTAAACCGCCGGTTGATTCCAAGAAACCCAACAAAGCGCTAGTGTTCACCGATACCAACAAGGCTACCAAAGTCGCAGAGGCGCCGACCAATACGAAAACTGCCAAAAGCCTTCACCCGACAGAACCCAAGCTTGCCGCCAAAACCCCTACTGTTATCACTGCGTCCAAACCACAGGCAAAAGCAATGGACTCAGCTAAAACCATTCAACCCACTCACGTCAAATTGAGTCAAGAAAGCAAGCAAAAATCAAGCGCCACCAAGCCAGAAGCGAAAAAGGGCGCTGAAAAAATTAACATCGCCAAGCGTTAATTTGCCGTGGATTAAATCCACCCGGTCGGGTTTTACCAACCCGACCGAAACCCCCAAGCTACCTTTTTATGCATTGCGATTTTTGGAGCGTCAAAGCTTGCTTTGACATGCGTAATTTTCTCCGCCTATCAAAGCAAGCTTTGACGCTCCGTTTTCACATCCCTTGCCTAACTCAGTTTGGAAACGAAACCTCATTTTGTTGGTCTATGTAGTCAGTTAAGATATATAGCCTGCTAATAACCTAACTCGTATTCTTTTTTCCTTGCTTATCCTAATATTGTTTTTTCAAAGACCAAACCTTCTCAACCCCTAAATCCATGGGCATCATCACCCAAACCCTGCGTGTTACAGGAATGCACTGCGGAACCTGCGAAAACAATGTTGAGCGGGCTTTAAAGCGCTTGCGCGGTGTCCGCAAAGCCAAGGCCAACTTTGGCAGCGAAACCGTGGTTGTCACCTATGACGAAAAACGCTGCAACGAATACCAATTCTCAGAGGCGTTGAAGTTAAAAGGCTACCAAATTGCAATCATGCCAAAAGCCAGACCTTGGCGGGATGGCATTCGCAAACTGCTGGGAATAGTGCTCGGTCTCCTTGGCATCATCGCCATTTTTTATGTGGGCTCCAAAATACCGACAACCGCGTCCTTGCCTAGCCTAGGCCAGCAAGCCAGTGTTGGCTTGTTATTCATCGTTGGCTTGTTGACCAGTTTCCATTGTGTCGGCATGTGCGGGAGCTTCATTGTCGGCTACACAGCCAACAATGCCATAGGCGGCAAACATTCCTATGCGCTATCCCATATCGCGTATGGATTTGGCAAAACGCTTTCATACACGGTAATTGGGGCCATTTTTGGGTTCGCCGGGTCGCTGATTAGCTTCTCACCCGCCATGAAAGGCGGCGCAGCCATTGCTGCGGGCGTATTTTTGGTCGTGTTCGGTCTCAATATGCTGCATTTATTACCCCATCTTCGCCTGTTTGGGCTACCGATGCCACGCTGGTTGAGCCGGTTCGTCCATAGCGAATTCCGCAAACCCCACAACCCCATGGTCATCGGGATGCTAAATGGCCTGATGATTGCTTGCGGACCCCTGCAAGCCATGTACGTAATGGCTGCAGGCACGGGCAGCCCTTGGGAGGGTGCAAGGATATTGCTAATTTTCGGGTTGGGGACACTACCCTTGTTGTTGGGTTTCGGTTTTCTCACCACACTCATTTCCCACCACGCCAGTGACAAAATTCTAAAAGCCTCGGGTTTGGTCGTAGTGACCTTGGGGTTAATTATGTTCAACCGTGGCATGATCTTGACTGGGACAGGTTACGATTTTGAATCGGTCTCACAGATGATCAGCCGGAGGTTCGAGAACTTGGAACAAAGCCGTCTGTCTAATGTTGTAGGTTCCGATAAAATACTGGTTTTGCACATGAATGTGACCCAAAACGGCTACGAACCTGCCAAGTTTGTGATAAGAAAAGGCACACCAGTACGTTGGGTCATAAATGTTAAAGAATTGACGGAATGCAATCGAACCATCCTTGTCCCCAAATTGGGCTTGGAAATTGATTTGCACCTAGGCGAACAGACTGTCGAGTTCACTCCAAACCAAGCCGGTGTCATTTTGTGGAGTTGCGGAATGGGGATGCTGAGAGGCGAATTTGAATCCTTGGACGATACCGAGCCTGGGCAGGGTGTTAACCCGCTGTCTACACACGATAAAACCCAAGTGTTAAAGTAAATTTTCCCGTAACATTAAAAACCTGTGTATAATACTCGGATTATTGTCCGGTTAATGCTTATGAAAAAGTGATGCCGCCCTCATCAAGGGCTATACGGTGTTGCCCCGGACTGGCAAATTAGTTCCCGCGATTCTATCCGGGCAGTCTTCACGGCAGAAATGCCGTTTTTTTTTGGAGGGTAGCCTATGTTTAAAGCCATGATTGGGCATTCGCCCAATTTTGAAGCGATGCTTAGAAGCGCGAAAATGGTGGCGGGAACCGATGTGACCGTGCTCATTACCGGGGAGACAGGCACGGGCAAGGAATTGCTCGCGAACGCCCTGCAAAACCATAGCCCACGCGCCAAGCAGTCTTACATTACCTTGAATTGCGCAGCCCTGCCCGAAGCCCTAGTCGAGTCCGAATTGTTTGGTCATCGCCGGGGTTCATTCACCGGCGCGGTGGCAAACCAAACGGGCCGCTTACTCGCGGCTGACGGCGGCACTTTATTTATGGACGAAGTCGATTCGCTGCCTCTGCCGATTCAAGCCAAGTTATTACGTTTTTTGGAAACCGGGGAAATTCAGCCAGTTGGCGACACTCAACCGATTCATGTGGACGTGCGAGTGATTGCGGCGACCAACACCAATCTGGAAGAAAAAATCAGCCGGGGTGAATTTCGCAAGGACTTATTTTATCGACTGAATGTAGTCCCGCTGAAAATTCCCGCACTGCGTGAACGCAAAGGCGACATTCCCTTGTTGTTGAGCAATTTCATGGATTATTTTGCCGCGTCACACAAGTTGCCGCCTTCCACCTTGTCCAAGTGTGCGCTTAACCGCTTGCTGGACTACCCATGGCCTGGCAACGTGCGTGAATTGCGTAATGTGTGCGAGCGTTTATGCATCTTGCTGGCGGGTCGGGTGATTGAGGAAAGCAACCTGCCCCATGAAATCATCAACCGTCCCGAGGCTCAGAAAGGCACTGTTCGCAGTGGTTTTGCCCTACCAGAAGGCGGCATTGATTTGGAGAAGCTAGAAGTCGAACTCATCATGCAAGCACTGGACCGCACCAAGGGCAACCGCAGCCGTTCCGCCCGTTTGCTTGGCATATCCCGCGACACCTTGCTCTACCGGATGCAAAAGCATGGGTTGCGGTGATTATGTTTTTTTGAAACATCAAACGCCCTTCGGGGCGTTTTTTGTGCGGGTTTAAGCATTCTACTTTTCATCGTGAATTTATAAATGTGGCACGGCTCGTCATTTCGGCAGGGATGCCGAAATCCAGCGTCCAAGGACGGCAAACGATGAGTCTATCAAAAATCCAAGCTTAGTTTGCCGAAGAATTAGTTTACTTTGCCCTAAAGCAAGCTTACTTTTCCGATTTGCAAGCTTGTTTTTGAAAATTCATGCTTACTTTTCTAGTTTGCAAGCTTGTTTTTAGGAAAATCTGGCTTGTTTTTGAAAAATCATGCTTTCTTTTCCATAAAACAAGCTTGCTTTTGCAATTTACAAGCTGGAAAAACAAAAAAACCAACTTATTTTATTCAAAATCAAGCTTACTTTTGCTAAAAACAGGCTTAGTTTACGACAAAACAAGCTTATTTATAGAGAAATAAGCTTGTTTTTCAGAAAATCGAGCTTGTTTTTCAGAAGCGCGAGCTTATTTTTTAGAAAAGCAAGCTTGTTTTTTTAGAAAACCAGCTTGTTGTTCTGTTTTGCAAGTTGTCCCAATTAGAAAAACGGCTTGCTATGACATTTTTCAAGCTGGTTTTTTTGCTTTCTAAGCTTAGTCTCTCCGTATTCCTGCCAGAATTCAAGCGGATCAAGCAATCGACAGCAAGAAAACACATCAGCCTTGGCGTTCTTGTCTCAATGCTTCTTCTAGCCGATAACGAAGTTCCCAATAAGTGCTTAATGCGGGTTCTTCTTTTATCGACGGTTGGATTTCTTTTAGAAGATCGAGGAATTCATAGGAATTTCTGAGGGACAATGATTGGTAATCTGTGCTTAATAAGAGACGTTCTTGTTGAATGGCATCCCCATATAGTATTCTATGTTTCCATAACTCTAGTGTAACTACACCAGGAACTAATCTTCTTATGCCAAACATTTTGTAGAAAAATCTCTTCCCCGAAGAGTAGATTAAGTTAATATAAATAATAGCTAAAACTAAAAATATACTAAATAATAAAACATATGCGATGCGATGGAAATGATAATAGATAAAATAACGTATTCCAACATAGATAATTACTAGTGCAGCAATGCCAGCAATAACAGAAATGACTAGAACGGCTATTTTAATGATGTTTTTTAAAAATTCTACTAGTGTATCATTTATCCAGATCATATATATTATATAAACAAGGAGCAGCATTAAACTAACGCAACCTACAACAATCAATCCAAAGAGCCATGAATAGTCAAGCAAATAATTCGAAATAACCAAAAGAAGAAGGGTTGTCAATATTATTAATGACTGCTTCCAACCAAATTTAATTATGATTTCTGATAACCAAATAGCAAAAGAAAAAATTATACGCAATGCCATAATAATTCCAGATATAACCATGAATATGTTGGCTATAACCAAAGCTGGATGTGTATTATAAGAGATAGTTAAATCAGGATTCATCCATTGACTTATCCATAAATTCGCTTTAAAATCAGGGAACCAGAGCCTTATCCATAATGCAGTTATCCAACAAATTGCATAACCAAGAGCTACGAACAATATCATAAAATTAAAATTGTTTTGCTTCCATGATGTGGTGAGAATAGTTCTAACTGTATATCCATGTTTTCTTAATTGATAGCTAAATATTAGATAAAGTATTAATATGCCGTATTGTATTGGAATAGCTATTGCCATACCTAGACCTATGATCAAACAGTAACCCCCAATTATCACTGCACATATAAATATCAATAGCTCTACAAAAGAACCAACAAAAAGTGCGTAAAGTATAGGCATAAGAAGACCTAATGCCATAGTGCCGACAATATTAGCAATCCACAACATTGAAGGTTTAATGATTAAAGCGGTAACTGTTGCAATTGTGATAAATATACAAAAAGCGATGATACTATAGGGATGATTCAGAATACCAAAATCAGGCAAGCCTATCCATCTGGCATCCCCTAAACTCAACATCCCCCAATACAACAACCCCGAAACCGACAATAAGGACAGCACATAAGCAAAATAACAAAATGAACCCGCGAGAAATACCCACCAGTTTTCCGAATGATTGGAAGTACACGCGGCTTTCCAATAAGTAGGCAGACGTTTGGGGAAATTGCCATTCGCCAAGTCATAGCCAATTTCTGTCGCCATATCAGAACCAATCGCCCGCGAACTGGATTGGTTGCCGGCAATCAGCAATAAGGCTTGATTGCGAACCCAGTTAATGGGCGAATTGAGTGGTTTCTTTAACGCCTCGATAAAATCGATGGATGGGACATTCTGGCAAGCCCGCATCATCTTGACTTGCGTAATCGGGTTGCCATGATCCGCCAATAGACTGACGGCTGCTTCAAAAGGCTTCATGAGTTTTTCTCTAACGTCGAACATGCCCGAGCCGATTTGATGCAGAATGCGTGAACTGACTTCCACGCGATCTGCCAACACGGTTTGTTGTTCATCGGTGAGAATGATTTCCTGATTTTCACGTTTGTCACTGGCATTCTTCTGCTTGTCAAGCTCCGCTTGGCAAGCCTGCGTCAGCGATTCCACCGATACGATAAAAGTCTGGACAACATCATCCGCCTCTCCCATCAAAATAAGGTTCAACAGGGTTTCTTGCCAACGCGGTGCATCGAACTTATCCAGCCATTCAATCGAAGGGCGGTGTTGATGGATATGTAATGCGGTGAAATACTCTTGAAAGCGATGATGCTGAAAGCGAATCAAATGTTCGCCAAATTGTTCACGGGATTCTGCCAATACTCCACAACGCTTGCCAACCCGAATCATCTCCTCAACCCTTGCGCTATCCTGATCCGCTGCAAGCAAATGAACCGGCATGGCTGGTCCACGATTGCGCTCCGTGGTCAAATAGGCAAATCGCGCCCACGCACTAAATGTTTCTTCCGGTTTCGGAAAGTGTGGCTCATCGTCAGGCAATTCCTCGATTTTCCGCTGATAATTGCTTTCGTTGTAGTACCGTAGCATCTCCACTCGCGATTTTGGCCAAACTTGCTTGTCTTGCAGATAAAGGCATAGCAGCCAAAGTACAAAGGGATTATTGGCTTCTATTGGCAGTTCCCCTTGTATGATCTGTTTGGTGAGTTGCTTTAATGACCAAAGCCGATTATCAATCAGCAAAGGAAATTGTTCGATATACTTATGCAGATACTCGGACACTTGGCTGCGATCAAACGGCAAAATCACCAGCCGCTGATGCAGAAATCTCGGACTAAAATCCGTGATGCGACAGGTAAACAGAGATTGTGAAGCTGACGAAGCCGCAAAAATACTCAAGGCTTCGGTATGCTCGCCATAGCGTTCCCGGCTCATTTCATCCATGCCATCGAAGAAAATGACCAGACGCCCTTCACGCACAAACTCATCAAGGTAATGGCTTATGGAGGAATTCACCGAGCGTTTCACATAGTGCCATACATCATGCCTGTCCACTTTTCCGGTGACATAAAACTCACCCAAGCGGACATAAATGGGAATCTTTGGGAAAACCTGATGGCTTTCCCTTTCCGCCAGCAACAGCGTGGATTGTTGCATCGTCATGGTTTTGCCGCTACCCGGTTCCCCTAGCAGTATTAACGGGGCTTGGGCATGGTCAAGATGCTTGAGAATATTTCGCACCACCCGACTCTGCCGACTCGTCGCGGCGATTTGGGCACTGGCCGAATCACCGCCATAAGATTGGCCCATGATTTGGAGAATCACTTGATGGATGGGGGAGACAAACGGATCGCGGTCAATGGCTTGGGTAATCGGGCTTACTGGTGCAAGTGGCTTGCCGGCCAATGGCAAGTAAGTTTTCTGATGAAACTCGTTTTGGATTTGCGCCCGGAGTTCACGCAGATAATTGTTGATTTCTGCCAATTCCGGCGGCTTTGATAGTAACCCTGTACGGGTCAAAGCCCAATGCAAGCTCGGAAACCAGCGATCAAAATAATATCGAAGGCCGGGGGTAGCAGCCATACCGGCATTCAAGTTTCGCTGGTAATTTCTTCCCTTTGGATAGGACTGAATTGTCCACGGTGAGATTTCGATGTCTTCATCACGGCAAGCAGCCAATAGCTTATCGAATGCCTTGTCGGATTCCTTGCAATAATCAATATATGCCAAGTGACTCAAGATGATAGGAATATTACATCTTGCCAGTAATAGCGGGATGATTCTGTGGTTGGAATTGGAAGGGTCGCTGAACAAAACTGAATTGCGTTCCAACCCTACCCAGTCAGAACCAAAGGCATTGGGAGACATGCACAAAATCAGTTTTCGTGAATTTTCCAAGCCTCTATTCATAGCTTGGGGAAGATCGTCCCCCGGTTTGATAATCCAATCGTCAAACCAAACCTTTAGGCCCGAATCGCGCAAGCGTTCAGCCAAGCACTGCACACGGGGCTTGTCTTTGGAACTGTGGCTTAGAAATACATCATAGAAGAATTGCGGTTCCGTCATATCGCATTTTGTCTTTTCTAAAAGCGTAGATTATGAAGGAACATTACCATAAGATGTCTTAAGGGTCGAGTCACCCTGACTTGGCTCAGTAATTCTCATTATGAGGCAAAGCGTTGATGAATAACCCGTCATTCCTGCCGGGAAGCAGGAATTCAGTCACAGGGACGTGAAACTAGGATTTGCCAGTCATATTTAATCAGATACTTATGCACCGACAAGTTACCGTCCATGGCACTGGATTCCGGCAGTCCATGCCGGAATGACGGCGTTTTAGCCATAATGAGAATTGCTGTTGCTGCCGGCTTACCATGCCGGAATAACTGAAGCATCCTCATAATAAAGAGTTTGACTCACGCTGCCAAACTCGTTGGACGGAAACGCAGAAAATCTCCAAACCAGAAGGCGAACACCTGTTTCCGGTCACTGTAACGGGTAGTGTAGTGCTTTACCTGAGAATTTAACTCCCCCGCTTCTTGAATGATGGATTCCCCTCTCGCACCTTTCAACACCACGGTATAGATCAAGCTTACGCCACTATCCGCCAAGGTGGAAATGACATCCTTCCATTCAAAGTCTGGGCAGGTGATGCAGTATTTGCCTTCATGCCGCACCGCTTCGCCGTCGTCAGGGCTGATGTCCTTCAGGCATTCAATCTCGCACTGGAGGTCTAGCAATTCCATGGGCAGGCAAAAATCGCTACTCATGGTGTCATAGAGCTTGATGTAAATGGTGGCCATGTTGTCACTCCTTCATGTTTTGCTGGTTTTGGATCGTTTGAGCCGCATCGAACCTAAGGCAAAAGGGGCAATGCGGCTTTGGATTTGCGACCATTATTAAGGCTCAAAACTTAAAGGAGACTTAAGGAAGAATTTTTGACAAAAAAAAGGCTGGCATTCCGAGCCAGCCCGTAAAAAAATAACGATCATACCGATCAAAACGATATAAAGCGTCATATAGGTTATTGTAGCCTTGTTTTTGCAAAGTTGCTAGAAATTTAATTCAAACTTAATCTTTCATCGCACTAAATATCCAAATTAGACACTTCCAACGCATTCTTCTCGATGAAGTCTCGCCTAGGTTCGACTTGATCGCCCATCAAGGTGGTGAAAACTTCGTCAGCGGCAATGGCATCTTCAATCCTGACCTGCAACAGACGGCGGGTGTTGGAGTCCAGCGTGGTTTCCCACAATTGTTCTGGATTCATTTCACCCAAGCCTTTGTAACGCTGGATATGCTGGCCCTTGCGCACTTCCGCCATCATCACGTCAAAAGCATCTTTGAAGTTTTTGACTGGGGTTTTCTTGTCGTCGGTTCCTATCGCCGTGTGCTCGCCAAACAAGCCCTCGACCGTTTTGCCAAATTCGACAATCTTTCCATAGTCATGGGAGAGGAAGAAGGTCGGCGTGACTTCAAAATACTTTTGCACACCGTGGATGCGTTTCATCACCTTGGCGGTGAATTCTCCGGGGCGTTGGGTGAAATCCGTTTCTATGGTGAACATGGCCCCCTTTTCCTTGTATTGCAACAGGATTTCCAACTGTTTGAACCAAGCTTCGCAATGGGCTTGGTCTTGTAGATTTTCCTTCAACAAAGGAGGGAGGTCGATCAGGGTTTCAAGAAAGGTTTGGTCATAGCGGCGGCCATGGCGCTCAATCAAACCACGAACCTTTAGATGGTCTTGGGCCAGCTTTTCCAAGCCTTGCCCCATGATCGGCGGTATTTGTTCATCAATGAAGAGTTTGGTTTTTTCCAAAGCCATTTGCAGTAGAAAATTATCCAATTCCCCGTCGTCTTTGACATAGCTCTCTTGCTTGCCTTTTTTAACCTTATATAAAGGGGGTTGCGCGATGTAGATATAGCCGCGCTCGATCAATTCCGGCATTTGCCGATAGAAGAAGGTCAGCAATAGGGTGCGGATGTGCGAACCGTCCACATCAGCGTCAGTCATGATGATGATGCGGTGATAGCGCAGCTTGTCCGGGTTGTATTCCTCCCGACCGATGCCACAACCCAATGCCGTGATTAAGGTTCCGACTTCCTCGGAAGACAACATGCGGTCAAACCGGGCGCGCTCGACATTGAGGATTTTGCCTTTGAGGGGCAGAATGGCTTGAGTGCGGCGGTCACGGCCCTGTTTGGCGGACCCGCCAGCGGAGTCACCCTCGACAATGAACAATTCGGACAAGGCCGGGTCGCGCTCTTGGCAATCGGCCAGTTTGCCGGGCAGGCCGGCAATGTCCAAGGTAGTCTTGCGGCGGGTCTGTTCTCTCGCTTTGCGGGCGGCCTCTCGCGCACGGGCCGCGTCTATCATCTTGCCGGCAATGATTTTCGCGACGGAGGGGTTCTCCAGCAGAAACTCCTCAAACTTTTCGTTCATCGCCCCTTCCACCGCTGGTCTCACCTCGGACGACACCAGCTTGTCTTTGGTCTGCGAGGAGAATTTGGGGTCAGGCACTTTCACCGACAAGATGGCAGTCAAGCCTTCGCGGGAATCGTCGCCTGTGGTGGTGACCTTGTGCTTTTTCTGCAATCCTTGGGCTTCGATATATTCGTTCAAGGTCCGGGTCAACGCAGCGCGAAAGCCGGTCAAGTGAGTGCCACCGTCCCGTTGCGGTATGTTGTTGGTATAACAGAAAATGTTTTCCTGATAGGAATCATTCCATTGCAAAGCGGCTTCAACCACGATGTCATCCCTCTCAGTGACGACATGGAACACCTTGTCAAACAGTGGAGTCTTATTTTTATTAAGATGTTCGACAAAAGCGCGTATACCCCCCTCAAACTCGAAGATGTCTTCGCGGTCGGTACGCTCATCAAACAACTCGATTCGCACCCCGGAGTTGAGGAATGACAGTTCACGCAGACGTTTGGCTAAGATGTCGTAGTTATATTGAATATGGGTGAAGGTTTCGCTGCTAGGCTTGAAGCGAACCTTGGTGCCAGAGCCTTCCGCCGGACCCGCCTCGGCCAAGGCCGCTTGGGGAACCCCATGCCGATAAAGCTGTTTGTAGAGTATGCCACCCTTGCGCACCTCCAGCTCCAATTCTTCGGACAGTGCATTAACCACCGAAACGCCGACACCATGCAAGCCTCCAGACACTTTGTAAGCATTGTCGTCAAACTTGCCGCCGGCATGTAGCACGGTCATGATGACTTCCGCCGCAGAACGGCCTTCTTCTTGGTGTATGTCCACCGGAATGCCACGCCCGTCGTCAGAAACCGTGACCGATTCGTCCGAGTGGATGACGACTTTGACGCTCTTGCAATAACCCGCCAAGGCTTCGTCAATCGAGTTGTCCACCACCTCAAACACCATATGGTGTAGTCCGGTTCCATCGTCAGTGTCGCCGATGTACATGCCAGGGCGCTTTCTGACCGCGTCCAATCCCTTCAATACTTTGATATTAGTACTATCGTAGATATTTGCACTATCGTGTTCGTCGGAAGCCATATATTCTCTTTACTTTCCTAAATTGAATCAAACCTTTGTAACCCGGCCATTTTCGACATGGAAAACGGCTGTTTCCTCTGCCCCTGCTGCTTCAACTATGCGCGGGTCAGTGGCAGTGATAAAAAATTGCGCTTGGCGCTGGTTCAAAAACTCAAGCAACTTGCTTCGATTGTCACTGTCCAATTCCGAAGCCAAATCATCAATCAAGACACAACCCTTGGACCCTAGGGATTCTTCCAGCAAATGCGATTGGGCCAGCAATAATGCAAACACCAACAGTTTCATTTGGCCTCGGGACAGGTAATTCTTCGCTGACCGGCCTTCGGCCTTGACCTGAAAATCCCCCTTATGCGGGCCGGAATGGGTATAACCATCCCGCAGGTCTAGCGCCAAGTCAGTGCGCAGCACCTCATCCAAAGGTATTGCCGTGTCCCAGCCAGCCACGATGCCAAGTTCGAAAGGCGTTTGGCCTAAAAAATGACCCGCAGCGGCATGGAAATAAGGGCGTAAACGTTCCGCATATGCGCACCTTGCAGAATCGACTATTGTACCGTATCGGACCAGCTCATGATTCCATATCTCAATACCTAATCGGGTTCCTGAGCGCAATAAGGCGTTGCGTTGGCTCAATGCACGGGCGTAACCGCGCCAATTGTCCAAAAAACTGGCATCAAGGTGGAATGCACCCCAATCCAGAAACTGCCGCCTCGCTTTTGGCGCACCATCCAACAAGCCGCTGCTAGACGGCTGGATCAGCAACACAGGAAAGGCACGAATCAACTCGGCACTGCTGTTCAACCTAGCGCCAGCCAAGGCAATCTCTCTTTTCCGCCGACCCAACCTTACCCCGATGGTAATCGGGTTCGAAGCTTCACCCTCTTTCACCTTGCCAGCCACGGTCAGATCATCTTGTTGAAAGCGGATCACCTGCCCGGCCTGAGTGGAGCGAAACGACCTCGCCCGCCCTAAAATATGAATCGCCTCCAACAATGAAGTCTTGCCGCTACCATTGGGACCTAGAATGAAATTCAACCGGGGGGAAGGAATTAAGTTCACAGTTTCGATGTTGCGGACATTGGAGGCATCGAGTTTGGCAAGGGTCATGAAAGCGGATGGATTGGGAATAGGGTTATCAGCTTAGCCATACTCATGGCTGGCTTCGGTTTATGCAGGTTATTGTATTTTAACACAACTCAAGTATGTCTGCTTGATCAAAACCAAGTTTCCAGCAGCCAATCAGCAAGACTTTTTGACCGATGTGTTGAATAAGTAGTCGATTGTTTACCTGAACTACGGGTTCCTTATGGACTGGCGAAAAAACCTTCTGAAGTGCCAATCAATTTAGGTATATTATGTGAATGAAATTAACTCAAGCGTAAACATCCATGGCAAAATCCGACAAAAAAACCAAGCCAATCGTTGATGAATTGCTAAAAACTCCAACAGGGATAAATGGTCTGGACGAGATTACCAGCGGGGGACTACCCCAAGGTCGCCCGACTTTGGTCTGCGGCGGCACGGGATGCGGCAAGACCCTGCTTGCCATGGAATTCCTCGTGCGCGGGGCCACGCAGTTTGGCGAACCCGGCGTATTCCTGTCATTCGAGGAAAAGTCCGAAGAGTTGTCGAAAAACTTCGCCTCCTTGGGCTTCGACTTGGATGATTTGGTGGCCCAAAACAAGCTGTCCATCGATTATGTGCATTTGGAACCGAGTGAAATTGAAGAAACCGGCGAATACGATTTGGAAGGGCTGATCATCCGCATCAGCCACGCCATCGACACCCTAGGCGCGAAGCGAGTGGCGCTGGACACCATTGAGGCGTTGTTCTCCGGGCTGTCCAACGAATCCATCCTGCGTTCGGAACTGCGCCGATTGTTCCGATTCCTGAAAGACAAGGGTGTCACCGCCATCATCACCGGCGAACAAGGGGAGCGGACCTTCACCCGCTTTGGGTTGGAAGAATACGTCGCCGATTGCGTGATATTCCTTAACCACACCGTCAGCCAGCAGATTGCCACCCGCCGCCTGCGCATCGTCAAGTACCGGGGTTCCGCCCACGGCACTAACGAATACCCGTTCTTGATCGACCGCCAAGGCTTTTCGGTGATGCCGATTTCCTCCATCGGGCTGGACCACCCGGCATCCACTGAACGCATTCCCACCGGCATCCCGCGCTTGGACACCATGCTGGGAGGCAAAGGCTACTACCGGGGCAGTAGCGTCCTCGTCACCGGCACGGCCGGCACGGGAAAATCCAGCATGGCCGCACATTTTGTCGATGCCGCCTGCAAGCGTGGCGAGCGTAGCCTGTATTTCGCCTTTGAGGAGTCGCAAAACCAGATCATCCGCAACATGCATTCCATCGGCATTGATCTGGGCCGATGGGTTGAAAAAGGCTTGCTCCAATTTCAGAACGCTAGGCCCAGCCTATACGGTTTGGAGATGCATCTGGTCGTCATGCATAAGGCGATTGACGCATTCAAGCCCGGCGTCGTCGTCGTTGACCCGATTTCCAACCTCGTGGCGGCGGCGACCGAGGCCGAAGTCAAGTCGATGCTGTCACGCTTGATTGATTATCTGAAGATGAAGCAAATTACCGCTTTCTGCACCGACCTGACCTCGACCAGCGGCAGCTTGGAGCGGACCGAAGTCGGCATGTCCTCGCTGATGGACACGTGGCTGCTATTGCAAGCCATGGAAGGCAGCGGCGAGCGCAACCGCGGCCTGTACCTCCTCAAATCACGCGGCATGGCGCATTCCAATCAGGTCAGGGAATTCATCCTCAGCAACGAGGGCGCACAATTGAAGGATGTCTATGTCGGACCTGGCGGTGTGCTAACCGGCTCGGCCCGACTTGCCCAAGAAGCGAGGGATAAGGCGGAATCCTTAGGAGTCAAGCTGGAAATTGAGCGCAAACAACGCGAGATTGAGCGCAAGAAAGCGGCAATAGAAGCGCAAATTACCGTACTACGCAGCCAATTCGAGGATGAGAAGGATGAATTGGAAAGGCTCATCGCCAAGGAAAAGCAGCGGGGCGAAACGCTGGACTCGGAGACACGGACCCTAGCCAAGGCGCGGCAGGCGGACGAACTGCCAACCCAGCAAGACAGCACAGGTAAACCCCGCAAAGGAGACCGTAAATGACGAGCGAAGAAAACCACGGAAAACCCGAAACACCTGAAATCGGCGAGAAAAAATGGATGCTCAGGCTGTATGTCGCCGGCCAGACCCCCAAAGCCCTGACCGCTTTTGCCAATTTGATAAAAATATGCGAAGAGCATCTGGATGGAAACTACCAGATAGAAGTGATCGACTTGATGGTGAATCCAACCCTCGCCAAAGACGACCAGATTCTGGCACTGCCGACGCTGGTGCGTAAACTCCCCGAACCGATGAAGAAAATCATCGGCGACCTTTCCAACACCGAGCGGGTACTGGTGGGTTTGGACATCCGGCCCATCAACTGAATCTGTGCTATTTCGGGGAGAATATGAGCAAGAATACAGATAGCGAAACCGGGCCAGTCCAAGATGCCACCGAGGCATTTGAACTGGCACTTAAAGAAGCAGGCCAAGGCCGCTATGTCCTCAGGCTCTATGTGGCGGGCATGACCCCCAATTCACAACGCGCCATTGAAAATGTGCAAAAGATTTGCGAAGGGCACATGCAAGGGCGCTACGAGTTGGAAATCATCGACATCTACCAGCAACCCATCTTCGCCAAAGAGGGGCAGATCGTCGCTGCCCCCACACTCGTCAAGGAACTCCCCCCGCCGTTACGCAAATTCATCGGCGACATGTCGAAAACCGAGAAGATACTGGCCGGGCTGGATTTGCGCAAAAAAGACTAAGCGGTTTGATTTCTTCTAACAATAACCCCCACCGATGCTGTTTAACTGATGTTACGCACGGACGCGAAAGATGTATGACGGGAGTGTCAAAGCTTGCTTTGACAAGACAGTTGGAAATGCAAAGCTCGCTTCACCTGTCAATGCAAACTTTGGCGCTCCAACACTAGGCCCCTGCGTAACATCAGATTTTTAATTAAGTCAGTAAAGTTAATTATTCAATGCCAACCGACAACCGATCACGAGAAGAACTTCTGGCTGAGATTGAAGCGCTGCATTTTCGGCTTGAAGAAGCCGAAGCCGTTATCCAGGCCATTCAAGGTGGAGAAGTGGATGCCCTCGTCGTTTCCACTAACGCGGGTGAGCGAGTTTTTACGTTAAAAGGAGCCGACTATCCCTATCGCAGGCTAGTTGAAAGCATGAGCGAGGGGGCCGCTTTCCTCGACTCACAGGGCATGATCGTTTATTGCAACCGGCAATTGTCAGATCTGCTGGAAATTCCAATGGAAAAGCTCATTGGCTCGCTTTTTATTGCTTATGTGGCTTTCCCCTACAAATCTTTGGTGGAAGCGCGAATTGGCAAGCCTATACGCGAGGGTAAACAGGATGAAATCATCCTGAAAAGTTTGTCGGAAACCAGCATACCAGTATTGTTTTCCTGCTCTACCGTCGAATTGGCGGGCAATACGGGGTTGGGCGTGGTGGTCACCAATATCACCGATCGCAAGCTAGTCGAGACTGAACTGAAATCCGCCCGACTTGCTGCCGATTCAGCCAATCAGGCCAAGAGCGCATTTCTCGCAAACATGAGCCATGAAATCCGCACGCCGATGAATGCCATCCTAGGCATTACCCATTTATTGCGGATGCAGACCGAGCGAGCCGACCACTTGGACAAGATCGACAAGATCATCACATCCGGCAAGCATCTTCTTGAAATTATCAACAACATTTTGGACTTTTCCAAAATTGAGGCGGGACAGCTTAAGCTTGAAGAAACGGCATTTCTACTTCCCGAGGCGATCAGCCTTATCCACGGCATCATCACGGTACAAGCTGAACAGAAAGGGCTGACGCTAATTGAAGAAATTGAGCCTCGTCTAGTCAATTTGCCATTGCTGGGTGATCCGTTGCACTTGGCACAAGTGATCATTAACCTTCTAATCAACGCGATCAAGTTTACCAAGCATGGCAGCATTTCACTCAATGTCAAAATCATTTCCGAAGATAGCGACCGGGTAAACCTGCGATTCGAGGTGAGAGACTTTGGCATAGGCATCGATAAAACGCTACAGCATAAATTATTTAACGCCTTTGAGCAGATTGAATCCTCGACCACGCGCAAATATGGAGGCACTGGACTCGGGCTGGCCATTTCCAAGGCGATTGTTACTTTGATGGGAGGTGAAATTGGGGTTGACAGCGAAATCGGCAAGGGAAGCCTATTCTGGTTTACCAACTCATTTAAACGGGGAAATACCGATAATTCAAAAAGTGAAAATGAACTCACGGCGAAAGGCCCAAATCCTGATAATGCTCGCATCCTGTTGGTTGAAGACAATGAGATCAACCAAGAGGTAGCCAAGGAAATCTTGGAAGATTACGGTTTCATTGTCGATGTTGCGAATCATGGTGGGGAAGCTGTCGAAAAAGCCCGGCACGGGCGCTATAACCTGATTCTCATGGATGTGCAAATGCCTATCATGGATGGTTTTGAGGCCACTCGCATCATCAAGAAGTTGCCAGAATACCAATCTGTGCCTATCCTCGCCATGACCGCCAATGTTTATGAGAAGGATCGGATAAACTGCAAAGAAGCAGGAATGGATGATTTCATAGGCAAACCGTTCGATCCAAAAGAACTTTATAACACTATTCTTCGTTGGTTATCGACAGAAAAATATTGATCAGAGTTTCGTCCACGACATGCTGATTGACCCGGACAGCAATTTTCATTATGGCCAAAACACCGTCATTCCGGCACGGACTGCCGGAATCCAGCGCCATGGATGGTAACTTGTCGGTGCATAAGTGTCTGATTAAACATGACTGGCAAATCCTAGTTTCACGTCCCTGTGACTGGATTCCTGCTTCCCGGCAGGAATGACGGGTTATACATCAACGCTTTGCCTCATAATGAGAA